>JANMOF010000525.1:0-5113 GCA_031368925.1 Leptospiraceae bacterium | reverse complement strand
GCTATCAGAAGAAAATTTGTATCAAATTCGCAACAATGTCGCATCTAAACAACAGACTTTAAAACAGGAAAATTACAATTATGATACAAGGCTAGGTTTAAAGAAAATGAAGCAAATCACGAATAGTCGCGAGTTTAATGCTAGAAGACTCGATTTCTTTAGGCTCAGCGTGTCCATATTCACAAAAAGCAAACGGACTTCCGCCATCAATTGCAGCATCTAAGTCAGATTTTCTATCTCCAATCATTAAGGCATTTTCTCCTTCCATATTGAATTTAGTAATATATGCCTTGAGTATATCTCCTTTAGATTGAATGCTACCGTAATCAATGACAACCAGTTCCTTAAAGTAAGGCAGCAAGTTATATGAGTCTAAAATGGCATTAATATAAGGAGCGCGTCCATTAGATGCAACGCATAGAATATATTTCCTATCAAATAATTCTTTAATAGTTTCTTCAACACCAGAATAAAGAGTTCCCTTTTTCTCGTAAATTTTTTCACAGAGGAGGACTAAAACGTTATCTGAAATAGAATCTCGCTCCTCCTCATTGAGCTCCGGCAGAAGATTTCTAAAGATTTGTTTTACTGGAAGACCTACTTGCTTGATTATTTTTTCTTTGCTCGGTATCTTCAATTCTTTGCCAGAAGATTTAATAAATTTTTGAATCGATTCTATATATGTATCTAATATAATATTTTCGGATGAAAACAGAGTTCCGTCTATGTCAAAGGCTAAAATTTTGATCTTGTCTTTTTGAAAAGGTTTCATAAATCTGTCCACCTTATTTAGAAAGAAAATGAGTCAACTCAACAGCAATTTTATTGATCGCAAAATCCATATACCCTGGGTCTTCTATCTTTCGTTTATATAGTTCATACTTATTTTGTAAATTTCTAGATATACCTCGTTTACGAAGTATAATTGGGTCTGGCCCAAAATCGGCAGGATCCAATAAGGTTCCTGTAGAATGTATCATTTTATTCATAGTTACTTCCCTGTAACAAATTTAGTTTTCATCCATGAAAACTTTAAAAACAAATCTAAAACAAATCCCTGTGAAATTGAACTTTATCTTTCTGTATTTCAATCAAACAAAAAGATACAAAAAAACTCTTTCTATATTCAGGATTTGAAAATAGAAAAAATTCGGCTAACTTTCTCATAATACCAATTTTCTTTTTAGTAAATACTTCTAAGGGAGTAATTAAACTTTTCTCCCAATTCTTCACTTCGATAAAGAAAATCGAATCTTTCTTACGAGCAATAATGTCAATTTCGCCGAGACGGTTTCTGAAATTTCTAGCTACAATCTCATGACCCTGTTCTTGCAAATACCGACAAGCTAACTCTTCACCTTCTCTTCCGCGAACTGTATTATCCATGCTTCAACTCAAATCTTATAGACTTAAGTTTCTCTACTAATTTATCGGTTGAAAAAGTTTTTTTTTCGAATGAATATTTTTTGAATTATTCTTTTAAGAAATAAACCCGCGAATAGGAGAATGCTTTCGAATTTCTTCAAATATTAACTTCATATCAGATTCAGATGGCGCTAGATATTTAAAAATAAATGATTCAGAGAAAAGATCAGAGCGCTTGATTTTACCTTTCAAAACCATAGGCTGTGCACCTGGGCTTAAAGTTACAACCATTTCCCAAATATCTATCTTTCGAAGCACAGCTTCATTAAAGAAAGGATCCCTTACATTTAATAACATTGCTCTATCCGATATGCGAATCATCGTTGCTTTTAAACTCAGAGCATTTTCTTTTTTACTCTCTTCTTCTGGAAGAGAGGCAGGCTCATTTTCTATTACTTCACCAGTATCAAGAAATACCTTAGTCTCATTATCATGCAGAGAGAGAGACTCATCGTGTGTGTTAAGTCCCCATGGAAAAAGTTGTATCTCCCTAGATAACTCTGCTACGAGATGCTCTTCCCCTTTCATTTCTACATCGCCTTCTTGGCAGAATAAAAATCCATTTGTATTTACTTTTTTTACTAAGCCGGGAATTAAGAATCCACCGAGATTATCTCTATAGAAATACAAACTTACTTTCGTATCTTCTCGATCCCGCTTTAACGCACTATCATTAACGGATAGAATAATTTCTGTTTCATTTTTACTCATCACTCGAGCAAGGAAATAGAGATCTTCAAATTCAACCGCACACACTTCGCCAACATGAACATCAAGGATTGATTTAATTTCGAGATGATGGTCAAGCATGGGAAACAATTTATCTAGAATTCGAACATACGATTCTACAGAATCCGAATGATATTTTTTAAGGTAAGAATAAAGATGCGACTGAAATGATTTCTTGTTTGCTAAAAGATTTGCTTTCTCATTTACGGAAAGATCTAAGGAATTAAAAAAATGCTCTAAGACTGAAATCTCTTTAGAAGATAATTTTTTATTATACGCATAGTTTAAAATATGTGTCCAAGAAGAGCTAGTAGTTTTCTTTCTAAGAAAGATAAGTCTTCCTACCTGAATTACTAAAATGAAAAGTAATATAAAAATTAATACTTGTAGAACAGTATAAGCATTTGTCTCAGGCCAAATATACCAAATCTCGGAATCAGCGAGCATAAAGAATTTCATAGTTTAATCATCGGACGGAATAGCTTTGGTAATATAAATTTTATCCTCTTCGGATAGGTTTATAAAAACAGAATCCTTTGTTTTAATACCGTTGGAATTTCGAACAACCATAAGCGATGGACGTAGCGGCTTGTTAGGATTTGAATCAATGATAACAGCTTTCGATAAATCTGATAATTCAACCCAAGACCCAATTGGATACATAGCTATTTTGTTTAAAAATAACCTTATAAAACCCAGGTCATATTTATTGGTATTGAGACTGATCATATTTTTCATGGCTTCATACGGTAAGAGTGCTTTTCTCCAAGGTCTATCAAGAATATGTGCAGCAAAATTGTCTCCAATAGTAAACACACGTGCGAATTCATCAATTTCCTTCTTTTGAATTTTTTGCGGGTAGCCACTACCATCAAAATTTTCATGATGCTGAAGAGCGACTAAACCCAATGTATTTTTTAACTTTAAAACTTTTGTTAGAATCTGATAACCAAATAACGGATGTTTCTTTATTACCTTAAATTCATCATCCGTTAGGGTTGAGTTTTTTTCTGAAATAACAGACGGAATTTTTGCCATTCCGATATCAGCTAGTAAACTTGATATGGCAAGCTCAATCATTTTAGGGCGAGAATATTCAAGTAACGATCCAATCATCAATGCAAACAAAGTTGCATAGACGACTTGGTTATATAGATAATACCCGCTTGTTTTATGATTGATTAAGCAAAAACACAAATGAGGATTTGTCTTTACTTGATCAACAAGTTTATCCGCAGCATCTCTAACTGGATTAATATCAAAAGATTTATCTTCTGCTATTTTTCGAAAAAGAGCCTGCATAACTATAAAACTATCCTTAAAAACTAATTCGAAAGCAGGAATATTTTTTTCTATTTGAAGATAGGTATTTTTAAGTTGGAGAATCTTAAAATCGTAGTCACTCGTGGGATAGGAATCTGTATCAAGAACCATATCGCTAGTTTCTTGGACTAACTCCCCTAGAGTCAAAACTTCCTTAAACCCAAATTTAGTTAAACGCGTAATATCAGCTTCCGAGACGGAAATATTCGCATTTATAAATATACTATCTTTATCCAAGTATAAGGGTTTAGTATACTTGCTACCAACCTTTAAATCAGATATTTTAATAACCTTCATTTATAAAAAAAAATCTCCCTATAGAACAATATCTTAGATGCGTCTCGATTTCAATTCATTTTCTAATTTATATAAAAAGCTAAAAACTACAGCTACAGATTTGTAAAGATCCTCGGGAATTTCTTGCCCAACAGGCACCCGCATAAGAGTAGACGATAGAAATTCGTCTTTTACGATTGGTATATTATTCGCTTCTGCTATTTCATGAATTTTATCACCTAAGAACCCTGAACCACTTGCTACTACAACCGGAGCATTGTCTTTATCTGGCAAAAACTTTAATGCAACTGCATTCATTAGGCTGTCCAATCCCCTTTTTCTTTATGAACCGTTGAATAATGAAAAATGATATCATTAGCAGGTATCGAATTAGATGAAAGCATTTTTTTTAATTCAGGCAAGTTTTCGTTTGCCAATAAGTAAGCCGGGAGGGTATTAAAGACACTATGCAAAACAAAATCAGAAAAATCACTTTGTTTCCAATGAAAATATGAGTTAACTTCCCCTAAATGCCTTGCTTGCAGATGGAAGTAAAAACTAAATGCATCATTCTTTTTTCCATAAAATCCATTAGCCTCTCCTTCCTCAAATCTCCAATCAAAGTACGGAGTATCACCACGCCATTCAATTCCAGGAAAATAAACATCTAAAAACTGAACAATCTTTTGTATAGAAATCTCTGCCTTCATTGGCTCAATTGCCTGCTGTATTGTTTTCAATGGTGAAAAATAGCTCTTACTCCATCCACCTTTCGCTTTAATGGAATCTGTTTCCTTTGTTCCTATGGTCCTACCTAAAATTTCTAATTCAATTCGCTTTTTCTCTGTATGAATTCTTAAATCTAATTTTTCGCCCACGAGTAATTTTACATCGGAAGTTAAACGGACTTGCTTTCCAGAAAAATTAAGAAGATAATTATTATTACCCGCTGAGCGTTCAATTACTGTAGCAGTTATGACCGATCTAGATTTCATAATATCATTTAAAGAAGCTGACAAATTATTACTGATAGCACGGAGGGTGGAATTTATATTTGCCGCAGGTAAGACTTTAAGTTCCATGGGCACCTTCTTTTAATTGAAAAGACTTCCTATGAATTGGACAATGCCCCAACTGCTTTATCTTTGAAACATGAAGAAGAGTCCCATAACCTTTGTGCTTTTCAAATTCATATTCAGGATATCTAGTAGCAATGGAATTCATAAACCGGTCTCGTTTTACTTTTGCGACAATGGAAGCTGCTGCAATGGATGCAACTTTAGAGTCTCCTTTTATGATAGACCTGTAATTAAAGAAAAATCTACTATTCGCTTGATGAGCTTTAAAGTTGTAATTCCCG
>JANMOF010000450.1:0-2503 GCA_031368925.1 Leptospiraceae bacterium | reverse complement strand
GACTAGTGATCGCCATTTATCCTCCGACTTTTTCATGTAGGACTCTCGTTGTTCTCTATCTTTTTCTAAGTGAATCAGTTTTTTTTCTTTCTCAAATTCCTCTGTTACATTTTCAGATAGGTATAGTATTTGGTTTGATTTATTTGTGCCGTCCCAAAGCGGATAAAAAGAAAACTGAAACCAATACTCCGTACCTTCAATTTTAATCAATTTTTTGCTTTGTATTTCCTGACCTTCTAGAGCAGCTTGAAAATTTTCCTCAAAAAAAGGAAGAAGCGGTAAATCAATATATTCCTTTATATAGAATCCATTTGTTAATGGTTGGCTGTAGAGTTTAAAAAAGACTTTTGCAAAAGCGAGATTAAAATATACGATACTCCAATCATACTTTATTATTAAACGTGATTTTTCGTCTGTATGAAAAAGAAGGTTCATTTATTTCCTCTATGTAATAAAATCTGCTTTAATGAATATTTGAAGCTTAAGATAGATTCGCTTTTGATTTTACTTTTGAGGTTTTTCACCTATAGCTTCAATCTCATTTTACAAGTTTGTCAAATGCTTTTTATTTTTTATTACTTTGACTTCGAAGTATTATCGTTGTTGTATTTTAGAAAACATTTTAGAATTAGTCTAATTCATATGGAAAAAATTCAAAAAACAGATGAAGAATGGAAATTAGAGCTTTCGCCTCAGGTATTTCAAGTGCTTCGTAAGCATGGAACTGAAAGAGCGTTTTCAGGCGAATATAATGATAATCACGAGCAAGGTAAGTATTATTGTGCAGGTTGTGGGCATTTACTATTTGACTCAAATGCAAAGTTTGATTCAGGAACAGGCTGGCCAAGTTTTTACGAGGTAATTTCGAAAGAAGCTGTAGAGACTACAACGGACAAAGGTTTTTTCATGACTAGAACCGAAGTCCATTGTGCCAAGTGTGATGGACATCTAGGGCATGTATTTCCTGACGGACCGAAACCGACAGGACTTCGTTATTGTATGAATTCCGTTTCTTTAAAATTTCAAAAGGAAACAGAATGAAAAAAGTTTTAAGTGTAGGGCAGTGTAACCCAGATCACTTTGCCCTTCAAAATTATTTTGAGTCTAATTTCGACTGCAAGCTTACTCGAATTGACTCGACTGAAGAGGCTCTGTCTGAGTTGCAAAAAAATTCTTATGATTTAGTCTTAGTTAATCGCAAACTAGACATTGATTATACAGATGGGACAATTCTTGTCGAAAAAATGCAAAAAGATTCTACTTTAAGGCAAACACCGATTATGCTAATCTCGAATTACTCCGAATACCAAAAAGAAGCGATTGTTCTTGGTGCCGTTCCCGGAATTGGTAAACTGGAATACGGAAAAGAATCAGCCTTTCAAAAGGTTTCTAAGTATTTGCCGCCTAAACTTTTACAGACTGGATAAAGAATAATTAGATTAAAATTTTTTAATATCGCATTATATGATATAATGCAGCAAGGATGGAGTATGAGTTCTATTACTATACCAAAACGAAAAGATGTTTCACAAGAGCAAACCTGGAAATTAGATGATTTGTTTATTGATTTTAATCATTGGGAAAAGTCCTTTCAGGAATTGCCCGATGTGGATAATCTAAATAAATTGCTAGAAGAGAATTTCAAGAATAAATTAGGAGAAAGTCCTTCAAAAGTATATGATTGCCTTGTTTTTAGAGATGAGCTTTCTCGGAAAATGGAAAACCTCTATGTATATGCAAATCTTAGGGCAGCAGAGGATGTTTCAAATAAAGAGGCAAATGAATATAGTGGGCGTATTGATGTAAAGATGTCTGCCATATACTCTTTGTTTGCTTTCATCGAACCAGAAGTATTAACGATTCCTGCTATTACAGATTGGATTTTGACTGAGCCCTTAAGTGCATACCGTTATAAATTAGAAGAAATTCTTCGGTTTAAAGATCATATATTGTCAGAAAAAGAAGAAGCAATCCTTTCTCAAATTAGTGTTGCAGTAAGGGTTTTTGATGATATACATAGTAAATGGAACAATGCTGATTTAAAATTTATGCCCGTTAAGGATTCCCAAGGCAATGAGTGCCTAGTGTCTAATTCGCGTTTGTCGCTAAGTATGCAATCGCATGATAGAGCTTTAAGGAAAAATACTTTTAATTCCTTTTATACCGAAATTTCAAAATGGAGAAATACGATAACTTCTAACTACTATGGCAATATGATTAGTGGTTCTACCTTTGCAAAAATAAAAAAGTTTAATAGTTTTATAGAAAGTAGTTTATTCGATGATAATATTCCTGTAACATTGTACGAAAATTTAATTTCCACTGTCAGAAAAAATCTAGATTCACTCCATCATAGTATGGGAGTTCGCAAAAAAATTCTAGGGATTGATCATATTGCGCCATATGACCGTTACGTGTCACTTTTTAAAAGTCAAACTGCTCCGAAGTTTAGCTGGGAGGAAGGTAGGGATTTGGTTCTTTCGGCAATTGAACCACTTGGTGA
>JANMOF010000432.1:0-9222 GCA_031368925.1 Leptospiraceae bacterium | reverse complement strand
GCAAAGTAATATTTTGCTCAATTTTATAATTGCATTTGTAGTGAGTTTTTTAGGGTCTATTCCACTCGGCTCTCTAAATCTCACTGCACTTCAGATTTACATTTACAATCAATTTAAGCAAGTTGTTTACTTCGCATTAGCCGCGAGTCTCGTAGAGTTTTTCTATTCTTATTTTGCTATTAGGGGAGAGCTTCTACTATCTCAATACCCCTTCATAAATCAAATTTTTTCTTATATTACGATTGCTGCTTTTCTAATCCTTGGAGTTATCAATTTATCTTCGAAGGAGAAGCCAATCTCTATTCAATCTCTACATGCTTTAAATTCTGTTTTTGTTCCACTTGATTTTCGTTTTATTAGAAAAGGCTTTGTTCTGAGTATTTTAAACCCGCAGGCAATTCCTTTTTGGCTTGTCCTATCTAATTTTTTAGAGGGTCAGGATTTAGTTAAATTTTATTCGATTGCGGATACTCTATATTACACGTCAGGTGTCGCTGTCGGAACCTTTTTTTGCCTCTTGGCGTTTGCAGTATTTGCTGGTAGAATTTTAAAGCAGCGGCAAATTCGAATGGAAATTCTAAATCGTTCCATCGGCATTTTATTTATCGCCATTGCTTTTTTTCAGATTGGGAAGATGGTCGTAGGTTTCTAATCATAGGACAAATTTTTATTACGAAAAAGATGAGACCGAGAGTGATTGTAGTAATGAGCATATTCCTTGAGAAGTTTATCAAGATGAGCCTCACTTAGAGGAATCACATGATCTAACAACTCTCTTCTAACAGTTCCATTAAATCTTTCCATAATCCCATTCTGCCAGGGTGAATGAAAAGCCGTACGTTTAGGTATAATTCCAAATTGCCGAAGAAAGAAGCGAAAGTCTTTTGAGAAATTTGAATCATTATCCATGATTAGGTATTTGGGTAAAACTTCTACAAATCCAAAGGCATTACGGATTTGCTGCTTCATCCAAGTCGGATTTGGGTTGTAGGTTGATTTAAAGTAAATGATTTCTCTTGTTTTGTGCGAGATGATAAAAAGAGTATATAAAGTTTTAAAATTCCAAGTATACGAAACACAAAAATCCATTGCGATAATTTTATCAGCATGATTCGAAAGAAAAGTTTTCCAAGATTGCCTAGCTTTGTTATTCGGGAAAAGTATTTTTAAGTAACGGGATTTTTTTCTTGTCAGTATGTCTCAGATATGGGACATTAGTAAATAAATGAAGAAAGTTGAATTTCATCCTAAAGCACTTGCGACACTTAGAGAATTTCCGGAAGAAGTGCGTCGTGAATTAGGTCAGGCAATCTTTGAATTGCAAAAAGGTTATCAATTATCAATGCCTCTGGCAAAACCAATGCCAACTGTCGAAAGAGGCGTGGAAGAATTACGAGTTAAAGATGCAAGTGGAGCCTTTCGTGTATTTTATTTCACTAGATTGGTTGATAGGGTATTAATTTTTCATGCATTTCAAAAGAAAAGTCAGAAAACGCCAAAGCATGAAATTGAACTAGGTCGTAAAAGATTTAAGGAGTTATACGATGAAGAAAGTTAAGTCTATTGTTACAAAAGATTCTAAGGAGCTTGCTATCGCTCTTGGATTTAATGCGACTGTCGGGTTAGAATTTGAAATCCGCAGTGATCTTAATGATAAAATTATTGAGACTGTAGCGAAGCGAGGTCTTACTCATGCACAAGTGGCTAAGCTCGCTAAAACATCAAGAACAAGGATTACAGCGCTGATGAACCGCCAATCTAAGGAAATATCAACGGATTTAATGTTGCGGATACTCGGTGCTATTGGAGTTCGAGCGAAAATCCAATTCAAAAAATTAGCTGCATAATTTCTTTATTCAGATTTAATTTATTAAAAACGGATTAACTGCTGCTTGCTAAAACGTAATCTGCAATATTACAAATCCACACCCAAATAACTCAGATTAAAAGATTTATTATTGAGCGGAAAATCGCCAATTAACTCACCGCGAACTGCGAGTTCGAGTGCGTGCCAGTTTAATACGGACGGGTCTCTTACATAAGATTGGAGAATTTTTCCATCTGCGGAAATATCCAGCGCAACAAGGACAGGACCACGCCAGCCTTCGACAGACGAAAAGTAAAGTCCGGGTTTAAATTTCTTTTTCTTTTGGATTAGAAATTCACCTTTTGCTGGATCAGGAATATTCAATTTGGGTAAAATACTGATTAGCCACTCAACGCTATTTTTTAGTTCAGCGTAACGTAAATAAAATCTTGCCCATGCATCGCCTAAAAGTTCTTCCTTGTATTCTTCTAGCCAGAGAGTCATTCCTGTTTTGATATAGAGATCTTCGGAGAGTCGTAAATCCTGTGTTACACCTGTGCACCGCGCTGCCATACCTATGAAACCGTTGCGGTATACTTGGTGGCGGCTAATGTTTCCGCAGTCGTGAAGTCTTTCCCGGATGGTAGAGGATTTTACTGCACGCAGAATTTGTTTTTCTACACGATGGAATGCATTTTTTAAATTCTCGCAGAGAGTGATTAGTTCACTTTTAGTAAATTGTTTTTTGAGTCTTACCTCTCCGGGGAAAATGCTGCCTTTACCGAAACGGGAACCGGTCAGTGCCTCCATTACTCCGAGTGGAACGCCCCTGTCTGTAGAGCATACTCCTAATAAAGGATAATATCCAATATCTCCTGCAATCGCTCCCATGTCTCCAATATGAATTGCTACTCTTTCTATTTCTAATAGCACCATTCGTAATAGTTTTGTCTCGTCAGAAATTTTTATTCCGCCAGCTTGTTCAAAATTATTTGCAAACGCAGTCGCATAGGAAATCGTTGAGTCAGATGCGATAGCCTCGGCTAAGGGCATCGCTTGCATGGCAGTTCTATTTTTTAGTAAGCTATAAATTCCCCGTTTCTGGTAGCCCAGACGAATATGTAAAAACTGAATCATTTCTCCTGTGACATAAAAACGAAAATGTCCCGGCTCGATAATTCCAGCATGAATTGGTCCAACAACGTGATAATAGCTATTATTTCCGATTGGGAGTTTTAAGCCTCTATAGTCCAGGTTCTTTAGAGTGTTATCAGGATTAACCGCTACTGATAATTCTCGTCTACGTTCATCTTTTTTATGGTAATCAGGAAATAGGCTGTAGTCTTCCATTTCTCCCTCTGACTTACCGAGGCTATGACGCAAAATTGCTAACGGGTATGTAGGGTTTTCATAATTATCCGCTGGTCTAAAGTTTTTTAGCAAATTCATATGAATAGAGGTCGCGTTTTGGGTAAATGAGTAGTATTCTCTTGTTCGGTTGAGCTTAAAAATTCCAGTGTTCATATTATATTGGAGTGATTTAGGCATTGTCGAGTCCTCCTGTAGAGAACATATAAAATCCATAGACAGCAATTAAGATTGCAATTGCAAATAAAAATAAAGTTAACCCAATCCTGATTTGAATTAGCTTTTTGTTTTCAGGTTTAAAACCTCTTGAATCTATGTTCATGATTGGTAGTATTTTATAAAGCGTGATTGCGAAGAATATAATTCCCAGGCAGGGAACTAGCGTATACCAGTAATAAGAATGCTTAACCGCCATTCGCATTGCCATCATATCAGACAAGAACATCGGTGAAATAGGAACAGCAAACGCCATGAAGATGGAGCCAAGGTAAATGAATTTTGAAATTGGATGTAGTCCATCCCTGGGATTTATTTCGTCTATGATTCTACTCGATAGATCTAGTCTTAGAACTCCGAGGGATGCAAATATTAATGCCTTGATAACAACTAGACTTGTAAGCGCTAAGTAGAAAATTCCATCCGAGGTATTAAGCCAGAGGAAAACACCGATTGCCCCGTTGTGAAACATTGCAATCAGAGAGGTAATTCGCCGTATGTCTCTCACTTGGTAAAGTGTAAGTATACTGTAAATCATGGTTGCTACTCCCATTACAAGGAGTGCATTTTTAGAACTGAAGTGGGGAATAAGCATTAGCTCATCCATTTTCACAAGCGGTCGAAGTGCAATGGAAACAGATACAGGAATGAGAGATGCAAAGAGTGCTGAAATTTGACTTGGACTTTCCGAGTAAGTATCACTGACCCAGTATTGGTTTGGGAATAATCCCAATTTGGTGGAGTATCCAAATACAACTAACCAAATCCCTACTTCTATAATTGGATTTTGCTTTGCCTGAATATTTTGCATAATCAAATCAATGTTCATTGATACAATATTATGAACTCCGTAAGAAAGAATTACCAGTCCAAGAAATGCAATCCCCATCCCGAATGAATTCAAGAATAAAAATTTCCAGGCAACGTCAGTGGCTTTTTCGTTTTGACTCATTGAAATTAGAAGAGCTCCAACCAATGTGCAGGCTTCAATTAAAACCCACTGAGTCGCAAAGTCTGTCATAAACCAGGAAATGATTAATACAAATGAGAATGCCGCAATCAAAGGAGACCAGCGTTTTATATTTGCATTACTTTTGGTAAATGCAAAGTATATGCTAGAAAAAAGATTTATAAAAATAATGAGGCTAACAGCAGTTAGTGTATATAGATTCATCTTCTTTCCTTGATTGTGTTTTTATAAAAATCTACCCTTGTCTGGAGTGATACTGCGGCTACGATTACTAAGAGCGCATCGACAAAAGATATTAGCTCTGTTCCGAATGGTAAGCCCTTGTTTAAAATAAGCGTTAGTAGAAATACTCCATTTTCAAACATTACAAACCCGATGATTAAAACCACCCAATGCCTTCTTGCTACGAACGTCAAAATTCCTATGTAAATTAAAAGCAAAACATAGATTAGCCCCACTTTATCGATTTGAACGGGAAGCTCTTTCATTGCATTGCTGATTTTTAAAACGGCAAAAAGTCCGGGAATTAAAAGTAAAAGTGTTACGAAGTATCCAAACCGGGGTTTAGTATGCTCGAGCATCTTTAATCTTTTTAAAGATGTAATTAGGATGTAGGGAGTTAAAAAAGTTTTGAACGTGAGGATAAGAGCGATTAGCATCCAAAAATGAAATTCAGTATAATCATAAACCTGAAAAACAGAGCCACAAAGTAAAAAGCCCTGGATGGAGATAACGAAGATTTGCCTACTCAAGCGGTTTTCTACTAGAATAATAATTCCGGTTAAAAGAAGTAGTAAGTAAATTAAATCAAATATCATATGAGTTTCACCAATGTTCCAAATACGATTAGAAATATAAAGGTAAGCCCTATCGTTTCAGGGACCCATGTCCATTTTCTGCGAGAACTAATTGCTTCCCAGTAACCAATCACAGCGGCTAACAAGAGTGATCCACAAAAGGAAAATATATTTGTAAGATAATGAGGAATTTCCAATCCATAAATATCGTGCGAATGCTCAAGAGCCAGCTTTGTTATGAAGATCATAAAAGATGCAATTTTTATTTGGTATCCTATTTCGAATAAAGCCATAGATTTTCCGGAAGCTTCGAGTAGCATTGCTTCATGCACCATTGTTAATTCTAAATGTGTTCTAGGATCATCGAACGGTGGTCTTGCAAGTTCAGCGAGAATTGCTACTATGCTTACGGAAAGAAAAAGTGCTCCTAGTACTAATCCTACCCAAGAAAATACCATCGACATTTTGGATTGAGCTACAAGGATCAGCATGATAATGATTGGCTCTGTTGCGATAAAAAGTAAAATTTCTCTAGATGTTCCGAGACCGCCGAATGAAGTCCCGGTTTCCATCGCGTAGCCGGTGAGGGCAATTCGTTGTAAGCCTAAAAAAAATGGAATCATAATAAATGGTGACCACTCAAAAACAACGATAGACCAAATCATTAAAGATGAGAAAAGAGCGAAGACAGGACCTATCTCGCAAAAAATTCCAGAGAACACTCCGTCTATCGGAGACTTTTTTAATAAGCGGATAATATCATTTAGGTTCTGTAAAAGAGGTGGTCCCTTTCTGCCCTGTGCTCTTGCCCTAACTTTACGAATGATGCCACCGGTAAAAAGAGGGAGAGTAAAGAAAGTAAAAATCATGATTAAGATTGTTACTGCTAAATAGTTCATAAATTTACCCCGATGAAACTTTGGTATGCTAATAAAATTCCAATTGAGAATAATAATCCTATAGCAGAAAGAAAAAGATAAGTCGATAAATCACCGGTCTCAAAAAATTTGCTCCAAAATCTTCCAAGATTTAATATTCGAGTGATTAAGTTTAAAATCGATGAGTCTATTCTCGATTCGCCGCTTCCTAATTGTAAATATTTTCCCATTGTCTCAAACATTGGATCCGAAATTACTGATCCAGGGATAGATACTTCGTGACCGCGAAATTGACTCCCACAGTCCCAGAGTTGTCTGGTTTTGATTTTATGAGAGAATTTTGTTTTGAATACAATTATTCCAAAAAGAAAGACTAATATAGAAATGCCGGAAATTTGGAATATCCAGGAAATAAAATTTTCAGATAAATTGAGTCGTAAATAATCATTTTTTAAAAATGGTACCCAAATAAAAATAGGAACGGCTAATATGAGTATACCAATAGCGGATAATGCTTTAGATAGAAATGGAGACGGCTCTGTTAGTTCTTTGGGGAAATTTCTTGGGACAGATAGTATTAATGTTAGAAAAAGTTTTAAATGAGCAGCACTTCCTACTACAAGTCCTGTGCAAATGAATACAAGTGCCGGCAAAATGAGAGTAGACGCTGACAATGGAAGATCTATTACAATTGTTGTTAAATAAAGGAAAGTCGATTCAGAAAGAAATCCTACCGTCCCAGGAACCATTGCGAAACTCATACTTCCCATGCTGGATGCTAAAAAAGGAAGCCCGGAAATTCGACCGACTCCTTTGCATTCATCCGTGCTTGTAGATCCTGCAATTTTAGCTAAGTAGCCGAACGATAGAAATTGATAAATTTTAGAAATGGAATGATGCGTTAGTGTAATATAGAACAATATCAGAAAGGAAAAACCAAGCTGATTTAAAATTGGATTGGAATTGCCCATCCAAAATTTAGCAAGCAGGAGATTAAGCCATAAAAAGTTGCTATTTTCTACAGTGCTATAGGCAAGAGTTTTCTTTAAGTCTGTGTGGAAAAATGAAGTTATCCCCCCAAGAAATATACCAAGCCCGGAAAAGAAAATTAAAAACTCAATTGGACCGAAGCCGGCAAGGCTTGTCGGGCTATATTTTAGGAATAGGATAAAAGGGAGATTTATCATTAGCCCCGAGTAAGTGGCAGAGCCGTGAGCGGGTGGTCCTGAATGTGCTTCTGGAAGCCATAAGTGTAAACCTGAAAATGCAGATTTAATTAGAAGCGCAAATAGTAAAAAGTAAAATCCAGTAGTGTCATTGTCCGGTAAAAAAATCCAAACACATAGTAATACCATTGAAATACTGCTCGCGAGAAATAAGGCGACGATACTTCGAATTCCTTTATTAGTAAATGGTCCACCTAGGTAAATAAATATTGCGCCCACTGTAGAAATTTCCCAGAAGAAAAGAAGTAGAAAATTTTTTCCTGAAAGATAAGAACCGGAGAGACCCAGGAAAAAAATGAAGTAGCCAAAAAAAATTTTATTTAGATTCTTATGCTCATAGCCGCGCACATAGAATAAAATAATATTTCCGAGGATTGCCTGTAGACCTAATCCAAAGAGAATAGGAAAGTCAATACCTAGAAAATTCCTTCCTAAAAAAGAGCCGAAGGGTATTGGTAGAAAGAGGGATATTCCGACTATCGCGTGAATGATGTTCATAAATTTATTAATCCTTTAAAATCAAAAAAGGTCACATTTCAAAAGTTCAAGCAATGGTTTTCTAATAGATTCATCTCCCCATACTTAAATTCTTCACTTGTAATTCTATCTTTTTTTTGCGTAGCGGAAAATCTGTTTAATTTCTTCTAAATACAATTGAGAGGCAAAATCAATTTTTGAGAATGTTTGATGGTTCGCTGTAGCTATGTGGTTAATAATGATTATCTGTTAAAAAATTGATTTAGAACTTAGAATTGTAACCAAAGCTAATAAAGAATAAGTGTTGAACAATTTTTTGAGACTGGTATTCAGCCTTGATATAGCTCTTTATAGAGTCTGATATGTCTAGCTGGTCAATAGCAGAATACACTGCTTCGTTTTTTGCACCGAATAATTTTGACGGGTCAACGGTCTTGCCGTCGTACTGACTTCTGTTTGGTTGTGCTTGTGATCCCTGTGAGAGTGAGTAATACCATGTATCATTGTCATACATATATACATTGGGGCGATACGCATGGTTGAGGCTAAAGAAGAAATCCGCAAACATAAATTTTAAACCAGTAGTCAAATCGTAGAAACCCGATTTTTGGTTCACATTATCATTTTGGTATTTGTATCCCAGGTTGGATGTGGGTTGAAGCTTAAAAAAATTTCCTTCGAAAAAAGTATGTGATACTGCAAATGATAAATAATGTCCGCCTGCAAAAAGGGATGAATTTTCAAAGGAAGATTGTGTATAAAGAGAAATCGTCGGCTTAATGTATTCCTGTAAAAAAGGAAGTCCCCAAAAAACAAAATACTCATCCCAAGAATACTTTGCATTTTTATCTAGCTGGTAATAAAACCAAATTCCCCAGGTGATGTCGCCAAACTTTTTATTTTGAAAGTTGTAGGCAAATGTAGTGAAGCCTCCATCTGTTCGTGCCATTCCATTTCTTTCTTTTTGTTTTTTTATCGACTTTGGATTTACAAAGGATACATCCCCATTTGTACAGCCTCCTCTTATTCCATCAGGTAAACATTTGTTATTCGCAATATTGTTGTCTGGATCATATAAGAGTCCTGAGTTCATGATATTATTATTTGTTGGGTCAGCTTGTATAGAATCTAATTTAGAAAACAGTACATTCGGATCAATTGCTGCGGCTCCAGGGCTAGTCTGGAATAGCCGCATATCAGAATCTCTATCCTCTCTAGCGACTAATGGGAAGTTTCCCCAAAATTCTAAGTAAAGACCTTTGATTGGAGCGTTGAGTCTTATATTCGGTTGATAAGCCCAATACTGAGTTGTTCCTGTGTAGGGCATGTTATTTCGTCTGCTTAGAAATTCTCCGCCATAACTATTTCCCCGCCAGATAAAGTCAGAAACAACTTCGTGAGTGATATCTAGAGTTACATTATTATCCTCATCCTTTTTTACTTCTGTTGGTTTTTCAGCAGTATTCTCTTTTGGAGAAGCCGG
>JANMOF010000545.1:0-5124 GCA_031368925.1 Leptospiraceae bacterium | reverse complement strand
AAGCGAAAACAGATTTGTTTCGATACATTGAAATTTTTTACAATAGAAAAAGATTTCACTCGACTTTAGGCTTTACAAGCCCAGTCAATTTTAGAATACAATATGAAAAGGCAGCCTAAATTCAATGTCCACTTTTTATGTAGTAGTCCAGGTGGAGTGATGGGTAGTATGTTGAATAACCCCATCGTAGACGCAGGAATGACCATGGGAGCTGGACTTGCTGGAGCGATGATGGGAGGTCCTGCTGGACTTGTTGAAGGAGTAGCGGCTAAGAACAAACTGATGAAGAGTAATTCTGTTGTGAGTAACAACAACCAGATGAACGCCCTCAAGCAAGAAGAGAATGCCCTCATTCAAAATGCAGCCGGAGCAGCAGTGGCAAATGCAATCGGACGACCTGACGCTGCTGGAAACTTTTCACAAATCCTTGGTGGACTTAAGAAGAGACAGGTGGCTAAGAAGAATAATGCGAACCTGGGGAAGGTAGCAAGCAGTGGTGTTGCCAGTGCTCTTAATATGGCAAACGGAATGGTGAAAGGAATAGTCAAGAACGCAATCATCGCCGTAGGCGGAAGTGGAGATACGTTCGATCAATTGACGGCAAATCCATTTACACCACCAGCAACGTGGACGGGAGCGGCTAAGGTGGATATGTCGAAGGAAGGTTGGAAGGATAGACTGGAAGAAAAAGCAATGGCTGACTTTCTAGAGGCTAATGGGATGGATGCGGACTTAGCAACTACGGTAGCCTCTACAACGAATGCGAAGGTCAAGGCTAAGAAAGCGAAGAAGGAAGAGAAGACGAAGGCGATAGAGTCTACTGCACAGACGGCGTTGGCTATTACGGCTATCGCATTGACAGGAGGAGCAGCGGGACCTGCGTTGGGTTCAGTATTAACAGGAGGGGCGTCAGGAACATTTTATGCAGTGCAAGGGGCTAATATAGCGTTACAGGCAGCGATAGGATCAAGGACAGGTGGAGTGCAAGGAGCAATAGCCGGAGTTGTGAATGGGACATTACAGGCAGTAGCCGCTACGAACTTTGGGAAGTTAGCAGATGGAGCAGATAAGTTATTGGATAAAGCAGATGAGATTCAGACAATGGCGATTAATAATCCGTTAATCGCAAAGACCTTGGCTGCGACTAATGTGAGTTATTCAAAAGAGAATGGTTGGGGGATAAAGGCAAATGTGAGCGGAGTCGTTCAGGCTTTAGGAGTTAGAGGTGGACTTAATTTCGAAAGATTTACGAATGTCACCATCGGACAATCACAACGCGGTGGAGCAAGTGTAAATCTGGGCTTTAACACAGGATCAGGAACACTTGGGGTAAACTACACAGGGAATACGGGCAAATTCGATGGATCGTTTGATTTAATGGAGAGACAGGCGGGGACAGGGAAATTAAGTGCAGAATTAAACTACGGCGAAGATGGATTTAGCGTTAGCGGAAATGCAGACTTAGGAAATGGGCTTGGATTTGGATTAGAGAGTGGACGCAATGGAACAACTGGATCTCTTACCATTCTAGGTTCTCAACAAGGGACTGTAGACCAAGACGGGAACTATGAGGCTAATGCCAACTTCTTAGGTGAGATAAGTGGTCAGGATATAATTGATCTTATTGATTCTCGTAATAAACAACGACTAGCAGAGGAGAATGAGCGTAATCCGGCGAAAGATGCCGCTAGCGCTAAGGACGCGAAATCTGCCAAAGACGCGAAGGATGCTGATGCTAAGGAAGTTGGTGGCAAGGAAGGTCCAGAGGGTTTAGTGGATTTGGTGTTTGCGGGGACTGCGGCTTTGGTTTCTGCTGCTGCTACGTTTATCGCTGGGGGTGGTTCGAGTTCGGCTTCGCCGAGTTCTCCTGCGGGTGGTCAGAGTGGTGCGGGTAATGCTGCGAATCCTACGGTTGCTAGGAAGCCGGAGGATGATGATAGTCCAGTTGGTCATGATAATGATGATCCGAGTAAAGGGCTTACATCGAAAGAATTGAATGATTATAAAGCTTTACAAGATAAGCTACGGGCTAATGAAGATTTAACTCCTGCTGAACAGGAAAGACATGCTTATTTAGGTAAGATTCGTAATATTGAGATTAATGGGAATTCTGTTGCTGATGCGAATAACGGTGGTAAGGTGCGTGATGTTGATGCAGAGATTAGGCAGTTGCGAGATGGAGAGCAAGCTGAAATGAAGCGTTTACAGGATAAGATGAAAAATAACACGGCTACACCTCAAGACAGAGAAAATTATTATAAACTCTCTGATAAGGCTAATGTAAGCATAGAAGTTCACGGACAAAGAGATCCGAAAGATTTTAGTTTCTTAGAAGGAGTGGATAATCCAATTGAGGCGGAAGCATTGATACGCGAGAAATATGGAAACGATGTAGCCGATGCTTATGCGCAGGGTGTGGATAATCAGAAGATGGGAAATTTCTGGAAAGGACTTGCGGATTCTACGATATTATCCCCTTTCACTGCGTATGATTGGATGCAACATTCACCGAAAGACGCGAATCCAAAGCCTGTAGAACCAGAATATATACTACCGGATGAAATGAAAGGTAAAACAGAAGCCGAAAAGGACGCATATTTAAAAGGAAAGAAACTAGAAGATAAGAATGGAATATCGAATACGATTGGTACCGGACTCGGCGTTGGTGTGATGGTAGCCGGTGGAATATTAATATCGACGTGGGTCGGCGGAGCGTTGGGTGTAACCGGAATCCTTGGCGGGATTAAGAGTAAACTCAGCAATCTAACAAAGATAGAAAGAACAGTTGTTAAAGAAGTAGGAAAGAAGAAAATATTAAATGTGGCTGATGACGCTTTGCCTGATCCTAATAAGGCTAGGATAAACCCAAACTCAGTTGACGAGTTGCCGCCTAATGGTAAGAAACCTCTATCAACCGAAAACTTATCAGATACTGAAAATCCGAATTTAAATCCTGATGGAACTAGACCATTAGATATTGATCCAGAGAATAACAGGATTAATCCTAATGATCCGAATGATTCTAGATTAGCAGATTTAAAAAGAAGACAAGCAGAACAAAACACACTGAGAGATGAGCAAAAAAGAAAGCAAGACGAACTTGCTAGGAATGAGGGTAAAGGCAAACAGCCGCAACAATCTCAACAGCAACAGGGAAACAATAGTCCGAATGGAAATGGGAATAATTTAAGTCCTAAGGAAATTTTTGAACAAAATGATAAAATTGACCCGATCACGAAAGAACCAATTGGGAAAGTAAATAATGCGATTTATTCGCTTCAGAATGGAGATTATCGTAAAGAACATTTAAATCCAAAGCAATTAAATAAGGATGGAGACGGAGTATCGAAGCAAATTTTTGAATTCAAGAAAAACCGGGAAATGGAAGACTTTGTCATTGGATTTCCAAAACCAGGCAAAGAGCAAGAAATGATCGATAATATTAATGCAATGGCAAAACTAAACAAAGCTGACACTGGCGGGTTAATTCAGACAATTCCAATGAAGCCATTTTACGGTGCAACTAAGCCAGACACGGGACTCATAACAGGACCTGCGGTAATAATGCCGAAGATTCCAAATGTGACTGAAAGTCTAAAAACAAAAACACCAGAAAAAATTTGGAAGGCACAATTAGATAAAATTGATTCAACGAAAATAGGAACAGCTCTCCAAGACTTAGAAAATGCAAAAAAATTCTTAAGTAAAAATACTATTGGTGATTTCCAAGGAGTGTTTGACGCAAAGGCAGGAAGATTTTATGTTATAGATGCTAACGATTTTAAAGCGGGGGTACCACATCCGGATAAAGATACATCTGATCAAATCAAAGAGTGGATTACATATTTAGAGAATAAGCAAAAGAAGGTTCAGAATGCAAAATAACTTACCAGAAAATTTGTCCTATGTGATATCTGAATTTACATTAATGCCTGATTCTCCTATATTAGAAGAAATGATTGGGCAGAGAATTCTGGATATAGGATTTTATAAAGAGCATTCATGTTCAAGAGAAGAGAAGAAAGGGAGAATTAAAGAAGTCTATGATGAGTCTGGTAGTGACATGAGTAAAGGGTATACTTGCTTTTCTGATATGCTCGGTCATTTTATGGTTTTAGTTTTAGACAAGCAGCACTTAGCGTTAATTGCAATGGGTGGCTCGTATCCGAAATTACAAATTAATCGTAATCTTAACCTTGAGGGGATTAATAAATTTCAAGAAGCAACGTATGGATTGGATGCGTATTATTCTCTCTTTTCAGTTAAGCAAGATCCAGATATGGCTGATGAATTAGTAAAAGAAATGATAGGGAAACGAATCCTAGCCGTTGACTTAATTAAAGTGGTTAGAGAAGAGTATCCGGGTGAGCCACAATACCCTTACTGTATTATAAGATTGTATTTAGAAAATGGGATTACAAGACTTATTGGTTCTCAATTTGAATATGAACTTGACGAGTCTCGCCACATAAGAGAGGGTAATGACATTCTGCCGGAAAGAATAGAGCGGGTTTACAAAATCCGCAAAGCGGGATATATGGATTAAAGCTGTCGCTGTCGCTAGCCAAAATGCAATCGGCAATGTTATTTGGAGGAGGAATGCCAGCGGTAATGATTGTAATTAAGGATAATAAGGATTAACCATATGAAAAAGAAAGTCTACCTACTCCTAAGCGAAAGCGATCAAGGCGGTGTCAATAATTTGCATAGTTCGAAAAGGTTCATGCTACACAACAAAGAGCAAATTATTGACAGTAGCCGCGAGCGCGGTCGGTGTGTTGTGGTAGAGGTAGGGGCTTGATTCATCAAGACCTTATCACGAAAGATAACACCGATTCGCCCAAAGAGAACGGTCAAATCGTAATTACACGCGAGATAAGTAATGGGACGATATACAAAGGTGGGGCGCCAGCGAAGGAAGGCGAAACGGATTACAATTTAGTGGGAGGATATTCCTCTGGGAAGCAAACGGACGTAATCCGCGTGAACATGGCGAAGATGGGGGTAATCATACAAAACCCTAAAGACTTGTTTACAGAGTGGTCAAACGATGATTACAACAAGATAGCGAATAACTTGAATGATAAGGTAAATGACCTGTATGCGTCATTTACAGATGATGCG
>JANMOF010000407.1:0-9011 GCA_031368925.1 Leptospiraceae bacterium | reverse complement strand
TGTGCCATTTATTATCTAGATCAAGGGTACCATTTGTAAATTGCTGACTCAAGTAAAGACCCGGTAAGGAAGAGGAAGGGTTATAAGGATAGTTTACAAGGTTATTTAAATAACTCAGATTATCGACTTCATGCTTTTTACTCAAATAATCCCGATAGCTAAGAGCGGTAAATATCCCTAAGCCGATGGTAGCAGAGAAAAAAAATCCGCCTTTGATTTTACGAAATCTAGATTCGTATTCCTTTCCGCTACCGAATTGTCCCCACCCCGGCATCATGGCGGATTTGAAAAAGTATCTTCTATCTACACTTGTATCTATTCCCTGACCTTTCTTTGTGGCTTCTACGATTATCTTCTCCGCATCTGCTTTTGTTTGTCCGAGCAAGTAAAAGCCTTTCTTAACATAAATTTTATTTAAGGGATTTATAATTTTTAGATCATAAGATCCCGGTTTAGCATTGATCAAATCTAATACAAATCTCAATTCACGGTCATTCACCTTTACTAAGTTCTTAACAGGAATTTTTCCCTGGGCAGAAAAAATTTCTATCTTCGTGTCCTCATAAAAATTATTACCAGTTATATAAATCTCCTGGAATTTATCTTGTTTGCCGCCATAGTAAATCTCTTCGACAGAACCTTCTGGTTCAAAAGCTTGTATGATAGAGAGGGTTGTCCATTCGGAGTAAATGACTGTTACCTCCTTATCATTTATAATCCCGATTCTGTATTCATAGAGACCTGGGTCTAGCTTATCAATTTTATAAGAAGTTTGTTTTACCTTTTTTTCTAGTTTAATTTTTTTTGAGCTAAAATCTCTTACTTCTATTTTATAAGACTTAGCTATTTTAGAAGGTGCCCATTCGATCTCTTGCTCTTCAGCGACTAATACCGAAAAGCCGTAAACAAGAAAGATACCAGTATAAAAAATAATTAGTTTTAATTTATTCCACATAAAGCCTCGGCTTGTTTAGAATTTGGGGAGGTTCGATTACATCCTCCAGAGGAATTCTAACAGTAAACTCTGTAAGTAAAGGCTCTGTATAAATAGTCTTTAGTTTTCTGTCTTTATAAGCAGCGGTAAGTTTCCATAAGTATTGACCATTTGTTAAGCGAATCATATCTTTATATAGAAAGGAATTTTCCTTTGTATCTTTTCGAGTAATTAGCAATTGTCCGCCTTCTTTTAACTCGAATAGCTCTACCGTGTAAAGTAAAGCAGAGTTACTTTTCTCCCACTTGAATTCTAATTCTGATTGATTTGTTGGATTATACACAGTATCCGCTTCCGGTGTAATTGCAATAGAGACAGGAACTTCAAAAGAAGGCATTACAAGATTAAATTCCTGTTTCCTGGAAGGACTTTTTACTATTCGCTCATCCTTTGCTTTGTAATTGATTGAAACCGACCAAACATATTTTCCTGGCTTAATGGCTGTATCACTCACTACAAATGTAGAGCGAGTAGTCTCCACTGTTTCTTTGAAAATTGGCTTATTTGTTTCAAAGTCAGAAACTAGAACGTTATACGAAATAGCCCGCTCATTTGCTTCCCAGATCAATGGAACATTCCAGTTATCGTCTGGCTTAATGTCCTCTCCACCGAAAGGACTTTTTAGAACAGTGAGAGGAGGGTTTCTATAAGGGAACTTGAGAGAAAATTCATTACGTATGGGGTTACTTCTGACTACCCGCCCATCCCAGGTTTTGTAAAAAATAAATAAATCCCAATAGTAAACTCCTTCTCCTACTGTGAGCGGAATTTCGAATAATGCGCTGGTCTCGCTTGTCTGCTTTTGAAATACAGGTCTTACTCTATTCGTAGATTTTTCCTGTACGTCTATTTGGTAGTGGACTGCTTTGTCATTTTTTTCCCATTGAAATAATACTTCTTCTTTTTCACCCATTATAAGGTCTGCACCGTTTACTGGTTGTATGGCGACAGGAACCGGAACTTCAATTTTAGGAGCTTGCACGTTAAAAGAAGTAGTAGCGGGTGGACTTTTGATTGATTTACCATCTTTTGTAGAATAGATGATTGAAACTGCCCAGAGGAAATTTCCGTCCCTGAATTTAGAAAGCTCTTTATAAGAAAGAGACGTATCGGGAGTTGTTGTTGTGGCTACTAGTCTTTTTGCGCCCTTGGTTGTGTCAAAAATTTCTATACTATAAGCAGTTGCTTTTTCGTCTTTCGCCCAACTAAATTCCAAATCCTGACGATTCGTTAAATCAATAGTTGTCCCTTCAGCCGGGTTGATCGGTCTTGGAGTCGGAGCGCCTAACAAGGTGAAACTGCTATCTTCACTTTTTGTAATCTCCTTGTTTTCGCGGGAGAGTAATTTTAATCTCCAATAGTATTTACCCTCAGATTTAAGAAGGACTTTTTTGGAATAGCCTGAAACAATTCTCTCATCGTCTTTCAGTAATAAATTAGAAAAATCGGGAGTGCTAGAAACTTCCAACAAAAAAGTCCCAGAAGATTCTGGTCGTTGCCATCTAAATGTGATCGACTTGTCTGCTGTCATATCGAGTTCTGCAAGTGATTCAGGGTAGACTAGTTTTAAATTAGCAGGCTCCGTGATTCTAAATGGATTTATTCTAGAGAATTCAGATTTTCTACCATCGGGCAAAATCCCTCTTACCCTCCAAAAAAGTTCTCCTACTTGTTCTTTTATTTCCGGTGAGCTAAAATTTTCTTTAGCATTTTGGCGTGCAATGATAGATGAAAAATCAGAAGTCCTAGCGACTTCTAATTCGTAGCTCGCAAACTCCTTGTTATCCCGCCAGTTAAATATAATTCTACTTTTTTGAATAAAATCTAAACCGAAGTTTGCACTTGCAACTGGTGATATAATTTCAGGCGGATCTGGAACTTGTCTTTCTTCAATTGAAAATTTACTAGCTGGAGAAACAACTGGTGATAGATCTGGAATATTAGGGCGTGTAGTAACTCGAATATAGTAAGTTCCCTTAGAAGGAATATCTGTGCTAATATAATTTTCAAAAGAGTCGAGAGTCTTAACTATACTTGAAAAATCAGGAGTGCGTGCTATATCCACTTTATAAGAAGAGGAGAATTCATTTTTTGTCCACCTGAGTGCGATAGTTGGAAGTTTAAGAGAGTAGGTGAATACTTTTCCATCTTGTGGAGTAGTGACATTTACCGCGCGCTCCGCAAAAAGGGTAAGTTTGCGAATTTCGCTAAATTCTTGTTTGCCTCCAAGAGGATTTTTTGCACTGATTCGCCAGAAATAAATTCCTGGACTGAGTGCGAGAGAAAATCCTGTATCACGAATGCCGGACTGCTTTTTTACGACTTGCTTAAATAATTTATCCTTCGCGATTTCAAACTCTGCTGATACACCTTTGTCTAAAGGACTCCACTTGAAATCAGAATTCATAGTATCAGCACTGGTAGAATAATATTTACCGTCAGGGGGAGACTGTAATAGAAAACGAATAGGTTTTACATCTATTTTATTGTCACGAAGCTCAGCAGTCTGGTTGGTCTGTAAAATTTCTTCTTTACCTTTTAAGGCTAACCTTGCTTGTCCTTTCTCGACCTGGATATTTACATTTTCATCTTCGTTCTTGGATAATTTTGCGGCTCCGCCCTTATCAATTTGAATCGTCTTGTCTCCACTCTTAATATGAAGAGTGGCATCTGGTTCTGTGCCGTCTGCCCTTGAAGTAGAAATCGAGCCGTAGTCAAAGTTGATGTTTAGATTTTTTTCAGATAGATCCACGTAAATCATACTATTGTCTGAGAGGCGAACAGTAGTTCCATCTTTTAAAGTTAATACTGCATCTGAATAATCTAAGGTGCGAATAGTATCCTTATTAGCCACTGGAGATTTATTTTCTACCTGATCCCAAACTACACTGGAGTCAATTTTTCGGTGAACAGTTTTTTCTTTGAATGTTACTTCACCGATGAGCGGATTATCACCGGTACCCGTTCGTCTATTAAGATCTCCATACAAAAGTCCGGAGAATAGAAAAATAATTAGGAGAAGAATTCCTATTGTAATAATCGTATCGTTAGAAGGGCGTCGCATAAGAATCTATTTGTGTTTACGAGTAAATACCCCATCCCAAGTGTCACCGGGAGGAGAGCTTTTGTAATACGAACATCTATCAATTAGAAGTTCAACTGCCTTATCTTTTTTTCCTTTTGCTTTTTCGGATTGTCTAAAACTTTCGATTGCCTGATCCCAATTTTGTTTTAGATATAGTTCAAATGCATGTTGGTAAATCTCTGCGGATTCACGAAGTGTGGGAGTAATGTCAGCGCGAGTTCCAATTAATTCAAAAAGTTTTACAGGCTCGTTTTTTCCTTTTACTCGCACCAAGTCTAATCCGCGGGTAAACAGGTCATTAGTCACTGCATTGTTCATGCTCTCAGATATTAAAATATTCACTCCGTAGTCTTTACCCGCAGCTTCAAGACGTGCCGCCAAATTAACTGTATCCCCCATCATTGTGTAAGATGCAAGTGCGTCCGTTCCCATGAATCCAACTTTAGCAAGACCTACATTGAGTCCAATCCGAACATCCATTTCGCGGGCTTCTTTCGTATAGAGATTATTTTTTACCCAATATTCTCTTAAGTCACGAAGTTTTGCAATCATCTCAATCGAGGCAATACCAGCGGCGAGCGGGTGATCAGGAACGTCAACCGGTGCGTTAAAGATTCCGACTATCGCATCCCCGATATATTTATCCAGGACGCCGTTGTATTTTTTTAAAATCAAAGTCATGGCAGAAAGGTATTCATTTAAGAGAGAGGCAAGGTCAATAGAGTTTAGCTCCTCACTAATAGTAGAAAATCCAGCTACGTCGGAGAAAAACGCTGTTATCTGCTTCTCTGAACCGCGCTTGAGAGCTTCCATATCTTTCATTGCCTCTCCAACCACGACAGGATCAATCATATTACCTAGAATACTTTTCACTTTTTCTCGCTCTTCTAGACCCTCACCCATAGTTACGAAATATTCAGTCAGAAGTCCGATTTCATCTTTGGTACTAGGTTTGATTTTGATTTTAAAATTTCCTTTGGCGATTTCGACAGTAGCGGATAATAGCAACAAAATAGGATTGGAAATTGTTTTTGCAAAAATGAAAACGATAATTAAGGCAAGACTTACACCAATGATCATAATCTTTAAGTTCATACTTTGGATTTTGTAGACAGATTCCATCGCACGCTCTTCTTCTACGACAGAGATTACACCGCTGTTGGCAAAACCAATCTTTTGATAGGCACCAATGAAATCTTTGTTATCGGCACCCTTATATGTTTTTTTTCCATTAGCGATATTACTCTTTAGCATTTGGTCAACGATTGGAAGTTCACTGAAATTAGCAGAGGTAAAAAGAACTTTGGGGTCGTCATGCGCAATTACTAGACCGTCCCCATTGACTAGAAATACTTCCGTAATACCGGATTTTTTAAAAGCAGATTGAATTTTTTCAAGTTTGATAATTGCGATAATGATGTCTTGTTTGTCGCCATCTGTCTGCGGGAAACTGAGAGCGAATACTGGCTCTTTTGCGCCGGGGCTCGCATTATAGAGAATAGGCTCTCCTTCAAAGGAGCGCTCGAAGACGGATTTGTTTAGAGTAATGATCGATTCGAGGTCGTCATTTTTTAATTGGTATTCACTTAAATATTCTTTATTAAGAATAAGTTTAACGGGGTTTAATTTATCATTGTCGCGACGATAAAGTCCGAGGAGCAAAAAGTCAGGATCGTTTTTGAAAAATAGGTTGATGTATTTTTCTGAGTTAGATTCAGATTGCAGGATAACAATCATCTGGGTTGCTTTATCCAAGATAGCAGCGATATCAGTTTTTACTTTAGAACCTGTGATACGAACATTTTGTAGGTTCATGTCATCAACGCGTGCCTCTGTCTCAGAACGAAAGAACTGGGTTGCAAGCATAATGATGACGGTGACGGTGATGATGAATAATAAGGAGATGATACCCATTAGCTTTAACTGAATGGTAATTCCCTTAGGTTTATCGACGACTCGCTCTACTTTTGCAGTGCTAATAGTGGAACCCTCCTGTAATTTCATTAACAAATCAATCTCCTCAGAATGGAAACGGTATAGTAACTAAGGCATAATAAAATTTCAAGCAAAAAATTGACTAATTCGAAATTCGCTCATCCTAGCCTATATCAACTTAATCTATAGTGAATATATGAAAAACCGGCTTGTTGGCAAGTAGAATTTTGGGAATCTTTGGTGCTAGGTACATATACCGATCGCATTTTTTTTAAAATTAGAAATGTACAATTAGTTTGGGCGTTCAGTATATGCTCTCACTCTATAGCTTCTTTTTAGAAAAAGTAATTCGTTAATGAGAATTTAGGATTCTCTTAAAATCATTTTTATTTGGTAGAATTGTTTTGTAGCGGCTTGCAAAAATTTGATCATTATCTTTGGGTAAAGTAATCTTTATAAGAGTATCATTTTTGTCCCGACAAAGTATTATTCCAATGGTTTTATTTTCATCAGGAGACTTTATGTTGCTGTCGTAATAATTTACATACATTTGCATTTGTCCTAGGTCCTGGTGTTTTAGTGTCCCAATTTTTAAATCAATTAATACGAAACATTGTAATATCCGATTGTAAAGAACTAGATCAATGTAAAAATGTTTTTCCTCAAGGGAAATTCTTTTTTGTCGGCTAACAAACGTAAACCCCTTTCCTAATTCTAATAAGAAATTTTCTAATTTTTCAATTAAGATAGATTCTAATTTAGATTCTGAATATACGGATAATTTGGGTAAGCCGGTAAATTCTAAGATATAGGGATCTTTTATTAAGTCTTTCGCTTTTTCGATGACGTTCCCTTTTTTGCTTAGCAACATTACCTCTTTTTTATTTTTGCTTAGAGATAGTCTTTGGAAAAGAGCGGAATCAAATTGACGTTTTAATTCTCTTACACTCCAATTATTTTGAATAGATTCTGTTTCGTAAAATCGACGCTCTGATTTTTCTAATCGAATTAAGAATTGATAATGAGACCAACTCAGAGGAGTTTTTTTAGATTCGATGAATTTCCGAGACACTGTCTCGGATTTTGAGTATACTAGATAAAAACGTCTCATATTTTCTAGATTGTCTACAGAAAAACCACGACCAAATTCTTTTTGTAATCGCTTCGAAAGTTTTTTGATTAATGCTTCGCCATATTCTGCACGCATTCTTCCTTGCTGCTCTTTTTCTATTATCATTTTGCCTATGAGATAATAGGTATTAACCATAACCGAGTTTATATTTTGAAAAATTGATTTGCGAGCATTGTGTAAAAGGTTTGCTACCTGTTTATATAAATTATCGCTCTTCGCTATTTTCTTCATTGTAAAACCTCACATTAGATATTCAGAGATTTTTTCCATTTTTTAGAAAAATATTTCTCCCTGCGTGGTATAGTTGAAATTGTAATGGTGAGTCAATTTTTTAAGGCGTGCTACTACGTAATTTTTGAAACTTTTTTTTGTCATATTTTCTTAGTTTTGTTTGCCCTATACCAAACATAGCCCTTCCTATAATCCTAAGTATAGTGGTTGGTTTACCGATAAAGCTTTTGGGAATATTCTTATCACTAAACATAGCAGTAAACCAACCAGTAAAGTAAGTGCATCGCCTTCTTATCGAAAGCCTATCGACATTAATCGCTATTAGCCGCGCTTTGTTTTTATTATCTAAATTCATTGCGGGTTATGAATTAGTGATTGGGAAAAAATATTGCTACAGAGGCATAAAGGCAGATAGAGATGTGCAGTAATGCGTAATAAATGAAACTTTTTTGGGTTTATCGTCTTGTTAGGTTTGACATTCATTTTACTATTTAAAAAATCAGTAGGGGTTCTCTGATTTTATATTTATTTGTTTAGATTTATAGAGCAGAAAATAAGTCTCTTTTTTCGTTGACATTATTAGTAGACATAATTCATAATTTTAAAGTTAGGCAAAGTAAGAGCGAGGAGAAAATGCAAAAACTAAATACTCATAAAAGCCAAAGTATTCTATTTCCTACTGATGAATTCTTGTCAATCAAGGAAGCAAGCCAATGGGCGACACAGCATCTTGGTAAGAATGTTACCTCCTCGAATATTTCCTATTTAGTGCAATATGGTCGAATTGCCAAAATCGGCAGTAACGGCTCTACCCAAATTTCGAAAGAAGAACTTTTACAATATTATAAATCCTACAACGGCAAACGACAATTAGCCTGGAAAGACCAACTAGGCGAAGATTTAAACTGGGCGCTTTCATTTGATGAATATACCGAAGCAGAGACGACAAAACATGTGCATAGACTTCATCCTTATAAGGGAAAATTTATTCCGCAATTAGTAGAATATTTTTTAAATTCCCATACAGATGATTTTAAGAAGGAAGTATATTTTCAAGAAGGTGACATTGTAATTGATCCGTTTTCGGGCAGTGGGACGACGATGGTGCAAGCTTCTGAATTAGGAATTCATGCAATTGGTTTAGATATTTCAGAATTTAATACAAGAATCGGAAATTCTAAAGTTACGGATTACAACCTATTAGACGTTGAAACAGAATTACATCGAATCACAAAAGCATTAAAGGGATTTTTGTCCATTTCCAATACAGAAGAATTTGAAGAAACTCTACTGAAAGAATTGTATGAATTTAATCAAAAATACTTTCCTGTTCCCGAATACAAATACAAAGTTCAGAGATATGAAATTAATGAAGATGTCTACGGCTACGAAAAGGAAAAAGAATTTTTACCAATTTACAATAAGCTCGTAAAGAAATATAAAATTCAACTCCGTCAAGAAAAGATGGATAGCTTCTTAGATAAATGGTATTCTCAGCATATTCGAAATGAAATTGAATTTGTATTCAAAGAAATTAAAAAGATTAAAAATCCCGATACCAAGAACATAATCAGTATTATCCTGAGCCGCACAATCCGCTCTTGCCGTGCCACTACTCACGCTGACTTGGCGAC
>JANMOF010000386.1:0-11423 GCA_031368925.1 Leptospiraceae bacterium | reverse complement strand
ATTTTATGATTGGAAACTTCAAAGAAATATAGGCATTAGGGAGTTTACTTTTCATTGACAGTAAAAATGAAGCAGAATTAAAGTCTGATTGGAAACTATCATGTCAAAAAAAAATCTATTTATTCTATTATTAATCCTATTAAATGGGTCATTATTATTTTCACAAACACCGACAGAGCAAACGGAAGCAAAGGCAACTACAGAAGTTAAAGAAGCTCCCGAAGAAAAAGAGCCAGATCTTTCAGCGCGAAGAGTTACGCAAAGAAAAGGAAAAAAGTTTTTTACTTGGGGGTATAACCGAGGTTATTATACGCAAAGCGATATTAATTTTAAAGGACCGGGATACAAATTTACTTTGCAAGATGTAACAGCCCAAGATAAACCTGAGCCCATTGATAGCACCTACATTGATCCTAATGCTTTTGATGTGCCGCAGTTTAATTGGAAGTGGGGTAAGTATTTAACTGATACTATTTTCTTTTCGATTGGACAAGATCATATGAAATATGTTATGAGTAGAGGGCAGGAGGCAAGTATTTCTGGTTATATATCTCCACTCGTTATCCAGAAAGCTCATTTGCTTGCAGCACCAGATATTTTGGTGTACCTCTATGTATTTCCCGAAATTGCGAATTCATATGCAGGTTACCATGGTGGGGGAACGGGAGTTAAAGTAACACCCGATTTATTGAAATTCGAACATACTGATGGGTTAAATTACTTTAGTGGTGATATTGGAATTACACATCCTTTATGGGAATCTGCTGATGGAAGACATGCCTTTAGTTTAAATGCTGCTGTGGGGGCAGGTCCTGTTATCCTCAGAAGTGATGTCCGACTTTTTGGAGAAGGAAAAAATAATAAATACAATGTTGGTGGATACGGTGTTTCGAGTAACGTTGGTTTTCGATTTGATTATGATAAAAGGTATTTTTTCGAAACTGGACTTAAAGCAGGATATATGGATCTAATAAATATTCAAACTACAGGAAAATCACGAGATCATGCAAACCAGAATTTTGGCTTTTTAGAAGTGATTGCTTCCATTGGATTTAATATATTCTAAAAAATTCTTTTTCATCACAGTTGAATTTAATTTCGCGTCGCAATAAAAATAGAATTGTCAATAGACAAGAAAAGCGTCCTTTGCAAAGAATGATAAGCATGCTATGGAAATAATTGTAATTGTAATTCTAATTTTATTGAACGGAATTTTTTCGATGTCGGAGATTTCACTTGTCTCTGCAAAAAAAAACCGCCTAGAGACTGCTTCCAAGAAAGGAAGTCAGGGAGCAAAAATTGCACTTGAACTCGCGAGTTCACCAAATCGTTTTCTATCTACAGTCCAAATTGGAATTACACTCATTGGTATTTTGACCGGTATATTTAGTGGTGAAAATATCACCAAGGATTTAGAGGCAGACATAGCTCAAGTAGAGTTTTTACAACACTATGCACATCCGATTGCGGTTAGTATCGTGTTAGTCGCTATCACTTTTTTTTCTTTAGTCTTTGGTGAGTTAGTTCCGAAAAGAATTGGGCTTACTTATCCAGAAAGTATTGCAAAAAACATCTCACAGCCAATGAAAATGATTTCGGTTAGCGCAGCTCCTTTTATCTGGTTACTCATTCAAACCACCGAGCTAGTTTTGAAGCTACTCAGGATTACCCCGTCCTCTGATAATAAAGTAACAGAAGAAGAGATAAAGGCTATTATCCGCGAAGGGACTGAAGATGGAGAAGTCCAAAAAATTGAACAGGATATTTTGGAAAGAGTCTTTTATATTGGAGATAGGAAAGTAAGCTCACTTATGACGCATAGAAGTTCTATGACTTTTTTAGAATCCGATTTTACTAAGAAACAAGTCAGGCAAACTATTTCAGAAGACATACATTCTATCTATCCGGTTTACGAGAAGAATCCGGATAATATTTTAGGGGTAGTAAGTTTACGCAATCTATTTGTAAACATTGACAGGGAAGATTTTAATATTAAATCATTATTAGAAGAGCCAATTTTTATTACAGAGACAACTTCTGCTTATAAAGCGTTAGAAAAATTTAAAAAGACAAATGTTCATTATGCGCTAGTTACGGATGAATATGGAATGCTGCAAGGAATTGTAACTCTCGATAATATTTTAAAAGCTCTCGTCGGAAATGTTTCTGAATTTAATCAGAACGAGCTGAAGTTAGAAAAACGGGATGATGGGACATGGTTGGTAGATGGTCATTATCCGCTACATGATTTTTTGATTTACTTTGAATTAGATGATTTAGTGCATAATTATGAAATCAATACAATTAGTGGACTCATTTTAAATGAACTATCTCATATTCCAAGAGAAGGCGAAAAGCTCACCTGGAGAAATTTTGAATTAGAAATTATTGATATGGATGGAGTGAAAATTGACAAAGTGCTAATCCGCGCGATGAAATAATTGCTTAATTAAAAAACATATTGTTTAAATTGTTGCGTTAGTAATTGAAATCCTTAGTGATAACTATCGTAAAATTAATTCTAATAAAAGATAAGAAATGTTTTTTTGATTTACATTCCGTTCTATATTTCTTTCAATCTTTTTACGAAAAGATTTAAGGCAAAGTATGACTTCCATTACCGGGTATCAAATCTTAGAGCAACTCAAAGAAAATTCCAATTATGTAATTTGGAAAGGACTCGACTTGCAAAAAAGACCGATCATATGCAAGGTTTTGAAATGGGAATCAATTACTCCCAAAGAGAAAGCTTCTCTCAGAAACGAATATGAAATTTTAAAATCCTTAGAGCGCAAACCTTATATTATCCAAGTCTATGAATTAATAGAAAGGGAAGATACCTATGCTCTTGTTTTAGAAGACTTTGGTGGAAAATCTATTAGAACTCTCTTAGAAGAAAGGAAATTTACATTACCAGAAATTTTAAAGATTGGAATTGCGAGTGCTGCTGCGTTAGGGGAAATTCACGCCAGTGGTGTGATTCATAAAGACATTAATCCGGCTAACTTGGTATTAAACCAACAAACCGGTGAAATGAAAGTAATTGATTTTGGAATTTCAGAAAGAATTTCTCTTAAGTCTCTTTCCTTGCATAGCCCGGAAAGACTAGAAGGAACTCTTGCTTACATTTCCCCAGAACAAACCGGGCGCATGAATCGAACCATTGATCATCGCTCTGATCTATATTCTCTCGGTGCGACTCTTTACGAACTCTGTTGCGGCAAAGTGCCGTTTGACTCAGTAGATTCTTTAGAGATGATTCATGCGCATATTGCAAGTTACCCTGTGGATCCAAATCTGGTTAATCCCAATTTACCAAATGTCATTTCAGAAATAATTATAAAGCTTTTAGAAAAAATTGGAGAGTCTAGATACCAGTCTGCTCTAGGTTTAAAAATAGATTTAGAAAAATGCCTGGATTTACTTCTAACAAATGGAAGCATTGAAGATTTTAAATTAGGAGAAAAGGATTTTTCTGCAAGTTTTCAAATTCCTCAAAAATTATTTGGAAGGCAAGAAGATATTATTCAGTTATTTGATGCCTATTCTAGTGCGTTTGAAGGAGATCGGACTACTGTCTTAATTGAGGGACTTTCAGGAACGGGCAAATCAGCATTAGTTCATGAATTATTTAAAATCCTTAAAAATTTTCAAGGAGTTAAAACATATTACATTTCCGGAAAATTTGATCAATTTCAAAAGAGTATTCCTTATTATGCGTTCAACAAAGCATTTAATTCTTATATTTCTTTTTTACTTTCTGAGCAAAAAGATTTTATTACGGCTAAAAAAGCAGAAATTTTAAAATCTCTGAACGGGATGGGTAGCGTTTTACTTGAAATTATCCCTGACTTAGAACTTGTTACCGGTCAACTCGATAGAGCAAATGAGCTAGATGCATCCCAGGCACAGAATAGACTCTTTTATTTATTCAAAAAATTTATGCTCTCTATTTGCAATGCAACAAATCCCCTTGTAATTTTTATTGATGACTTGCAGTGGGCGGATTCAGGATCTCTTGGACTTATTAAAATACTAATGAATGATCCAGATATAAAGCATATGCTTTTTATTGGAGCCTATCGGAATAATGAAGTTGCCGCTACACATCCGCTAGCGGTTCTTGTTGAGGACTCAATAGAAAAAGAAGCAAGGATTGAAAAAATTAACATCCACAACTTGACTTTGTTTGATATAAAGTCTCTCGTTGCTGAAACTTTATTTAAAAAAGAAGACGAAGTTACTGAAATTTCAGAATTAATTTTTTCGAAGACTTCTGGTAATGCTTTTTTTGTAAACCAGTTTCTTAAATCCTTATACGATAAGAATCTAATATATTTTGACAATTCCAAATCAGATGTAAATCCGGAATGGAAATGGGATTTTGAAAAAATCCTTTATGAAAAAATAACGGATAATGTTGTTTTGCTTATGACAGAAAAAATTTTGGAGCTTTCAGAAAGTGCATCTCATTGCTTGCAAATTGCTTCCTGTCTTGGAAATAAATTTAACCTTAGAATGCTTGCCTTAATTCTAAATGAAAATATCAAAGAAGCGTTTACACTGATATGGGAGGCTATTCAAAAAAATCTACTCATTCCAATTGGTGAATATAAGATTATTCTTACATCTGCATCAGGTGAAATAATTCCGGAGGATTTTAATTTAGAAATTAATTTTGTACATGATAGAATCCAACAGTCTGCCTATAGTTTGTTCGAAGCAGATCAAAAAAAAGCGATTCATCATAAGATTGGGAAAATCTATTTTGAAAATTTTACCGCAGAAGAACGCAGCGAGAAGATATTTGAAATTATCCACCATTTGAATTTTGGATTAGAATTAATCAAGACAGAAGAAGAAAAATTAGAATTAGCAAAATTAAATTTGCATACAGGTAAACGTGCAAAGCTTTCCGGTGCCTATGAGGCAGCACTATCGTATTTCGAAACTGGAATTCAATTGATAAGTATTTTTTATTCGAAAACTGATATTATAAATTTGAGAATAGATTTAAATTCTGAAGCATGCGAGACTTCCTGGTTACTTGGTTTAACTGAAAAAATGAATCTATTTGCAGAGGAAGTTTTGCGAGTAGCTAATTCTCCTTTACAAAGAATAAAAATTTATCGGGTTTTAATTACTTACAATGTTTCCATCGGCAATGGAGTGGATGCACTGCAAAAGGCGGCAGAAATACTAAAAGAGCTAGGAGTGAATATTGATGTATTTCCTTCTCAAATTGCTATTATCCGCGAATTGCTAAAAACAAAAGTAACCTTAGCAGGAAAAAAAATATCTTCCTTAGCGAAGATGCCTAAACTAGAAAATCCAAAATCTTTAGCTATCATGGAAATTCTTTCTCTGGCAAGTTCACCGGCTTACACTGCTTCGCCGAACCTTTTGCCTATTCTTGTTTTTAAGCAGGTGTCTTTAACCGCAAAACAAGGAGTAGCCGGTGCGTCCTCTTTTGCTTATATGACGATGGGACTTATTAGCTGTGGCGTATTAAATGATATAGATGCTGGATATGAATTTGGAAATTTAAGCTTGCGATTATTGGACAAAGTTCCTTCCCCTGAATTTGCCCCAAAAACGAATGCGGTATACAATCTGTTTGTCCGACTATGGAAAGAACCTTTACGAAGTACTCTGTTACCACTTTTGGATGCTTACAATGCGTGTCTAGAAGTGGGGGATTTAGAGTTTGCCGGAATATCATGTTACACTTACACATTTCATAGTTATTATGCAGGTAAGGAACTCGGCAACTTAGCAAAGGAAATGGATTTATATGATAAGGTGCTCGATAATTTAAATCAATCCAGAAGGTTACCTTATCATAAAATGATTTATCAGATGGTTGAAATATTTGCAGGCAAAACAGAGTTGCCGGAAGTTTTTAAAGGTATTCAATATGACTATGAAATAAGTAAGTCAATTCATATTGAGCGCAATGATAGAACAGCAATTTTTCTCATGCATATGTTTCAAGGAATTTTAGAGTATCATTTTGGTAAAACAGAAGTAGCCGCAGAGTATTTTAAAGAAGCTGAAAAAGACAAAGATGCAGTCGTTTCCTCTCCACAAATGCCGGTTTTAATCTTCTACCAATCCCTGGCTTATATACGTTATGCGAAACATAATCAATATAAAATAAAGCGTTCCTCTCTTAAAAAAATAAAATCGAATCAAAAGAAAATGTTCTTTTGGAGTAAGCATTGCAAGGAGAATTATTTACATAAATATTATTTGGTTGAGGCAGAACTTGCAGGGTTGTTAAAAAAAGACATAGAGGCAAAGCATTATTATGATCTCGCTATTTTACATGCTAGAGAAAATGAATATTTACAGGAGGAGGCAGTTGCCTGGGAATTGGCTGGTAAATTCTTTTCTGGCTCGAATGAAATTTTAGCCGAAGTTTATTTACAAAAGGCTTACACATGTTATCTCAAGTGGGGTGGATTTGCAAAAACAAAATCTTTAGAAGATTTATTTCCAAATTATATTCGTAATTTAAAGAATTCTCAGATATTTAGAGAAACGTTAAATACAAAGCGCTCTACTCACAAATCTACAATCCTTGCGACATCTTCTACAACGAGTCTCGATTCTCTTGATCTAAATTCAATTCTAAAAGCTTCCCAGGCAATTTCTAGCGAAATAGATTTGCCTACACTTATTTCTAGTTTAATGAAGTTAATGGCAGAGAATGCTGGGGCGGAAAAAGGTTATCTCATTATGGAAGCTGATGGAGAGTTTTGGATAGAGACTGAATATGGAGTGGATAATCATGATTTTTCTCGAGTAAAACTGAATGAGTTCGATAATATCGCAAGCTCTATTGTAAATTATGTAATCAATTCAAAATCGTCGGCTGTTTTAGAAAACGCTATTGAACAATCAGCGCATACGGATGAATACATTAAAAAGAAAAAACCAAAGTCTATTCTTTGTATGCCGCTCTTAAATCGCGGCGAAATGTCAGGAATTTTATACTTAGAAAATAATTTAATTACAGGCGCATTTACCGAGCAGAGCCTAAACTTATTGACATTACTTTCTTCGCAGGCTGCTATTTCTATTCAGAATGCAAGATTCTATCAACACTTAAAGAAGGTAAACCAGGCTTATGAAAGATTTGTCCCTAGAGAATTTTTACAATTATTAGAAAAGAAAAGTATCCTTGATGTAGAGTTAGGGCAATTTATACAACGGCAAATGACTGTTCTCTTCTGCGATATTAGAGATTTCACCACGTTATCAGAAGAAATGAACCCGGAGGAGAATTTTAAATTTATAAATTCTTTTTTAAGAAGAATGGAGCCTGCCATTTCTAAGAACAAAGGCTTTATAGATAAATATATTGGGGATGCAATCATGGCTTTATTTAGTGAGCGAGCGGATGATGCACTATTAGCCGCAATTGAAATGAGAGCCAATCTTTCAGCTTATAATTTGCATCGTGAAAAAAGCAATTATCACCAAATCAGGATTGGTATCGGGATTAACACTGGCGATTTGATGCTTGGCACTATTGGTGGGAGTTCTCGAATGGATGGAACTGTAATTTCTGATGCAGTGAATCTTGCTGCAAGGATTGAATCATTAACAAAAACATTTCATACTCCGATTCTTGTCTCAGAATATCTCGTAGAAAAACTTCAAAATAAAAATCAATTTTATTTAAGAGAAATTGACCGGGTAAAAGTAAAAGGAAAAGAAAAACCCGTAACTATATTTGAGTGCTTTAATTGCGACAAACAAGATGTAATCGACAAGAAACTTAGTTCATTAGAAAATTATAATGAGGGACTTAATTCATTTAGAGAAGGAAAATTTTCAGAGGCGAGAGAATTTTTTAATCTCTGTCAAAAAACTTGTCCGGAAGATCCAATACCTGTAATCTATATTAACCGCTGCAACAAACTCATTGCTGAAAAAAAGAATGAGAGGAAAAATGAAAATTACCTCTCTGATGAGCTGGAAATAGATAAGAAAATACTAATTGTCGATGATAATGCTGCTATCCTCGAGTTTATGGCAAAGATGTTTTCTAAGAATCGATACGAAGTAGTACTAGCTGACAGTGAGAAAAATGCAATTCTAAAATATGAAAGTTTTCTGCCTGATGTTGTATTGACTGATTTACATTTACCCGAAGGTAGTGGGTATTCTCTAATTCAAGCAATTCGTAGAACGGCAACACGATTTAATAAAAATCCAGTTATTGTTTTAGTGACTGCAGAGGAAGCCCAGGATGCAGAAACAATGGCGAAAGAAATGGGAGCTGACTTTTTTTTCCAAAAGCCAATTGCATTCGAAGAGCTTTTTGCAAAACTCAAGAATGCAAAGTTGGGTTAAATTTTAAAAGATTACCACCGATTAAAGACTGTATATTTTTAGGGCAATCGTGTTAAGATTTCCATATTTGTATGGCATGTAAATTGCTTACAAGTATTATCCATTACCCGCTAAACAATACTTTCCGAAACCAAGCGTTTTCCACTCATGTAAACCTACTACAGAAAAAAACCTGATTTACTAGAACAAATTCTTATAAAAAAGCTTGTAATGCATAGGGTGCTAGAGGTAGATGGCACAACTCTATGTAAGTGAAAATTAAAGAAGCACAACTATTCTGTTACCAGTGCCTGGATAACACCTAACACCTAACACCTAACACCTAACACCTAACACCTAACACCTAACACCATAGGTATAGGCTAACTGTAAAGTTTGTCAGAATTAAAAATATAAAATTAAAAGGTGTAGAATATGAACCATTTGAAAAAAGTCTTTCTCGTTGTTTGGATTTGTGTTTTGAGTCAATTCTGTATTGGCTCAAAAGATTCGAGTTCTCCTTCGTATCTGTCGTTGGCGGGATTACTTACGAGTAGTAGCTCTGAGGAAGCTCAAGCCCCTACCTCTGCTTCCGGTCCTCCGCCTTACGGCAATCAGCCGCAAGGAACGACTCCTACTACAGCAGGAGTTCCCGCAAGTGTAATGGAAAACCCTAATATGTTTAACGGGTATCAAACAAATCTAAATGTTTTAGATTTACTCGGAAAATTCTATCATAAAAATCCAAACTTCCCAGAAGTGCGCCAAATTACGGATGTCTCTGTAGTAAAGTTAAATAAAGATTTAGAAAAATCAGAGCAGTTAGATTGGGACTTTAACCAGTTTATCTTAGATGGGAAAATGGGTCTTATCCTCTTTACAAGAGGATTACAGCAATTAGATTATACACAAAACATAGAACTAAAAGGAGCAAGGCAAATTTCTGTTCAAGTAAATGGAAAGATAGCTATACTAGACGCAAATGGAAATATCAATCTCTGCTATTCGTTTGATGGAAATTCCGTTACTAGAAATCCTTCTTGTAATGCAACTGCACTCTCCTCCGTTAAAATAGCTCCTCATTTAAAAGATAGTTTTATTAGTTTTGATGCAAGTGGAAACTTTTCAAGTATTCACTCAATCACTAGCGAAATAAAAACCTTAGACTTTAGAAAACCGCTTCCCAATCCTGTATCTGTTTCCACGGGCGAGGACGTAATCCTGATTATCTACAACGGAGGCTCTTCTATTATCGCCTTCTTAGATACAGGAGTAGATTCCAATTCGCGCTTTGAAGAAAAAGCAAATACGAACTTGATTCAAATTGCAAAGGATGGAGACTTAAACAATCTTACGCAGCCCTTACAGGTAACATCCATTGTCCGCTCTTTCGAAGGCAGATACTATGCCTATACTCCTACTCTCAATGCCTTAATTGCATTTGATCCAACTTTAAAAGTCCAAAATGGTATTTGGGAATTTCCTTCTTTACCCATCCCCTTCTTTCGAATGAAAAATGTAAAGGGATTGCAGATGCATCCAAATAGTCGGCTAATCCATGTTTACTCCGCAATTGCAATTCATACTATGAGTGAGACGGATATGTCAGAAAGATACGACTTAACGCGCTACGTACCTACTCCGCTACAAATCGTTTTGACTACGATTGCGAGTGATGTAAACGAACAAACCTTTGATCCAAGAAAAGATTTGTTTCAATATTCAAATGTAAAACAAGTCCTACAAAATTCTTTTAATAATCTATAAATGCAAAAAGGTAATGATATGAAATTTTTAAAAAGCGTATTGCTAATTATTCTATTGATCAATTTTACTAATTGTTTTGGTGCTAGCGCAGCAAGTGCTGCTGCTGCGAAATTTTTACAGCAGGTCTTTCTTTTGAATTATCTTTCTTGTAATGTATTTAAGGGCGGGTTTTGCTACACATTTGGTGCTCCGGCACCTGTGTCGAACAAGTTAACTGTATGCACTAAATGCGATCCAATGTGTAAGATGCAAACAGATTTTACAGCTGGACCGACCAACGGTTATAACACTTGTACAACGGGGCATCAAGAAGAAAACAAAGGAGCTAGTGGGTGGGTTACCGTAAATATTGATACAGCCAAACTTGGAGCTGGCGCTAAGTATGATTCTTCAAAATGTGTTCGATGGGTTACATCGGATATTGGCACGGCGGGTGCTCAAGCCTGTGGAGTTCATTTAAGTGATACTTCAAATGTGCATTGTTATATTGAAGGTTGTACGGAAAAAAAGGAAATAGATATTGTACCAAAGATGTTAGGTTATGACCTGACTGCTTCCGATCCTCCTGTGGGGGTAAAGTCTATTAACCCTTCTAGTTCACAAATCATCTATGAGAATCAAAATATAAATATTCAATTCGCAGGTTCAGTAAAATCGGATAGTATTGCGTTATCCGGTTCGATGAATTCGGAACTAAATCCAAACTTCCGCTTCGGAAGAACAGTTGATTACAATGACACTTTGCCATTAGCCGCAAGTTCTAAGTGGAGTTTGGGAGCGGCAAAGACATTAACGATCAGTGCATTGGATATTAATGATAATCCTGTTGCCGTTCCATTACTCTATCACGTCATTCAAGCTGGAAGTTCTAAAACACCTAGTTTCAATGATTGCTCTGGAGGATGTAAGCCAGGTTGGCAGAATGCTTATTCCATTCAATTTAATGCAACTGGTGGAGTTCCTCCCTATAGATGGGCGGCTGCTTCTAGTTTGCCGCCAGAAGCAAATGTGCCTAGTGGCAGTTTACCGCCGGGAGCATCTATGACTCAAGATGGTTTACTCAGTGGTCCTGCTACTAATAATTTTATGCCTAATGCAATTTATGTTTTTGGAGTGGCAGTCATTGATTCGGTTGGTCAGATCGATGTAAAAATAATAACGATTGATACGACAGATGTAGGGGCACAAATTGCAGCATGTCTTCTTCTTGGATTGTGCGGCTAAAGGAAAACGTTATGAAAAAAAATATTATTTTAATACTATTACTCAGTTATAGCTCTTTATTTGCGCAAACACAGGCAGAGATTAGATTG
>JANMOF010000377.1:0-3269 GCA_031368925.1 Leptospiraceae bacterium | reverse complement strand
TTCCCATTTCTGAAAATCGAGCCGCTGCGTCAGACGCGCCATACCCAGAACCAATGATTACACCATCATATTTTTTTTTAATATCAAAGTGTGTAGAAGATAATTTCATTTTTTAATGTAATTTCCTTTAGAGTATACTCGATTTTTTGTTAGGGATTAAAATTAAATTAATTTTCTTGCGTTTTCTTGACTAGGATTTTTTAATAAAAATTATGCAGAAACTAGAGATTCATTCCTATATTGAAATAAATGCAAGTCCTAAGAAAGTCTGGGAAGTATTTTTAGATACTTCTAAATACTTTGAGTGGAATCCATTTATAAAAATGGTTTTCGGTAAATTGGCAGTCGACGAAACTTTTTATGAACTTGCTTATGTAAACGAAAATATTTTTATGCCGTTTAAAATGAATATAAAAACATTCAAACCACTCAGGGAATTGATTTACGAGAGTAGTGATAATTTTTTCGCAAAGCAAATATTTTATGATCATCATAGATATTTATTGGAGGAGATTGATTCAAATAAAACTAGGTTTTCTCATACTGCCTTTTTCGCTGGTATTATCCCTAACGTACAAAAAGATCATATTCTTACGAATGTTAAACGTGTACATATCAAAATGAATGAAGCATTAAAAAAAAGAACAGAGCTTTTGCATAATGTGGCAGTACCAGTTTAATAAAAGATAATTTTAGGTAGTCTTCCACACTATGGTAATCTTTTAAGTTACTTCAACCCCGCATCTGGTTTAATCCCCGTTATCCCCTCGGCGACCATTTCGGATAATGCGCTTATGGTAGCAATCGGGTTTGCGCCAACTGCTGTAGGTACAATGCTTCCGTCGGCTACGTAAAGATTAGAGTAACCGAAGACTTGACCGAATGTTTTGCGGTCGGCACTAGTTACTCCTTTATCTGAAGTGTCGGCTAACACGCATCCGCCGAGCGCATGAACTGTGACGTTGTCTTTTGTGAATGCATTCCAGTTAAAGAGCGGAAACCAGAATTTAGCCTTTGTGATTTCATAGAATCGTTTTGAAACTTCTAAAATCTTTTCATAGAGCGGCATACTTTCTTCCTGCGTCCAATTGATTTCTAACTCTCCATCTTCGAGAAACATTTTCCCGTTGGAATTATCCACTCCCATAAAAAGGAGGACACTTGAATTCTGGGAGAGGTCATTCGAAAGCATATCGTTGAAAATATAACCCGATCTTCCGTATGCACTTCCTTCTCTTGTAATTTTATACCAGATGTCCATAACTACTGACTTAATAGATTTCCAAAGTGACGGGGTAGGAATGGAATTAGCCGCCCAAGCGCCAAATGCCGGATAGCTTGCATCTTCCAAAACAAACGCTCTCTTTTTATCTGGTTCATGAAATAAATTAAAATCGGTCGCTTGCGTAATGACCGGTCCGTAATTTGGATTGGATTCTTCTTTGCCTTTAATTACGAAAGAAAGAAAGTCACCATTGCCTGAAAAATGTTCTCCTAGTTTTTGAGAAATATTTGGAAGAGTCTTAAACTCATCTCTACATTTAAGCAATAGCTCTGTAGATCCTAAAGCTCCTGCGGATAATACAATTCTTTTTGTATCTACGAATCCATCTCTGTTACCACCTACTGACTTTGTTAAATCGGAAAAATAAATTCTATATCCATTTTTTCCATCAGCGGTTACATCTTCTATGCCGCTTTGATTCAGTGGAACAATCTTTTTTACCAGGTGCTCTGTGCGAATCTCCGCCTTATGGACATTTTCCGCTACGTATAAATAGTTTAAGTCGATTGTGTTTTTTGAGTGCGTATTGCATCCGACATCGCATTCTCCGCAGTATGTGCAAGAAGTTTGCAAGGCACCGTAGCGGTTTTTTTCTTGCACGCCGATTTGCGTTGGATTTTTAAAATCATTTCCAAAGAACACATTCAAATCGAGTAATTGGGAATTGTGCCCCATTTCTTTTGCGACTTGCTGAAATCTTTCTGTGCGTTTGATTTTTCTTCTCGGATCATCGTTAGTAGGAATAGGTCTTGCGCCTAATACTTCTTTTGCGACTTTGTAGTATGGTTGTAAATTTTCTTTTTTACAACTTTCAGGCCAGCGCTCGTTAAATACCCAATCAGGTGGCTCTAAAAAAACATTTGCATAGATGAGTGATCCACCACCGAGACCGGCAGAAATGACGGCATCCATCTTTTTAAAATTACGAATATCGAAAAGTCCATGCACTTCTTCATCTTCAGGATTACCGCCCTTAGTCTCAGATGGGACATTCCAAAAGTTCCTGGACATTTCGTGTGGTGTCCTTGCGAAGGAATACATCGGATAACGTTTTCCACGTTCGAATACTAATACTTTGCCCTTAGGCCATTTCTTGCTCAATCGACATGCATTAATTCCACCGCCGAAACCACTTCCAATAATCACTGCTTCATACATAAACACCTCTTCCTTAAACTAGATTATTTTGCCACAGAGGCACTGAGTCGCAGAGTTTTTTAATAATGGGTTTATAAACGTATGTATAATTTGCTTACGTTTACTTTTCATGAGAGATTTAAAGTCAAATTGCTCATATCTCCAATACATTTAATTGAAACTCGGTGTCTCTGTGCCTCCGTGGCAATTCTTTTATTTATCTATTTTTGCTTTTAAATTTATAATGCGTAAATCTATTTCTTTGTCTACAATTTCCGAGAAAGATTGAAATGATTTTTGTTTATCGGAAATCATTTTAGAAATTTGATTAGAAAATTCGTTTTCATTAGTATTTGGAAGTAACCTTACTTTTTCCTCATTTGGTTTGTAGGTTTCTCGATACATTTGGACTGGAGCTATTTGTAAATTTTCATCAATTAGAATGACTGCTCCTCCATAGGTTTCTTTTCTATCGACTGTATCCACTACCCACCCACCTGTATTTATTACCTGGATAGGTTTCGGATAATGACTATTAACCAGATTTTCAGTAAATGGCTTATGAGTGTGACCAAATACAAACTGGATTTCCTTCGGAGCCTTTTCTTTTTTTTCCATACTAATTTGCCTAAAAAGAATTTTATCTAAATATGTAATTAGTTTTCCGCGCATTTCTTCCGAAAGACTTCCGCTGTCATCTGCTCTTTCGTGTTTTGCGATAGAGCCAAGAGTAATTTTCAAAAATGCATAAACGATTTTTTCCATTTTTCTTCCAGGAATAAATCTTATAAAAAATCGAGAGAGTTTGCGCAGTAACGTAGTTGCCTCTTCATTCTCGCTCTTCTTT
>JANMOF010000349.1:0-9752 GCA_031368925.1 Leptospiraceae bacterium | reverse complement strand
AAAATTTAAAAAATTTAAAACAGGCTAAGGTTGATTATACTCATAAAAAATCCCATGTTGATGAAACCGATTTACTAGATGAACAAATATACTTCTACCTAAATAAAGTAGGAATTGTTCGTGTAGTTGGTGATATGGTATTTGATTGCTCTGGGTCTGTAAACGAATTAACCTATAAAGAGAAGAAGCTAATCTTCGTATACTCCTATAATTGGTCCGGGTGCAACCGAGAAGGCAAGTCCGATGAAGCAAGATATTACTTCCACAATCAAAAACTCATTCAATTGGAACTAGGCGAAGAAGAAATTGCAAAATCTAAATGGAAAGAAAAAGAGAAAGCTCTCCTTAAGCTATCTGCATTTTATATAAAGCAATTTCCTAAATAATATCAAGGAGCGGCAAATATCGTTTTGATCTCAGCACCGGCATTACCGAGATCAGTAACAGTAAGAGTAACCGTCCCGCCGGATTGAATATAGGTTTCAATTACAGAAATAGACTTTACTATACCAGATTTATCACGGCTAATAGTAAATTCCACTTCAGTATCCGTAAATTTAACCTTATCAGACTTTCGAGGATACTTATACTTATCAAAGTTATAAAGAAAGCATACACCAAGTAAATACGCCTCTTCTAAACGAGCAAGCGGCAAAGTGAGAGTAGACGTTGTCACCATAGTATCATCTTTTGATTCTGTTACCTTAGTGTTCTTAGGTAAAAATTTTTCTGCATACTGCTTTAATGTCGGATTTGATTTACTCGGAAGTTCCGAAACCGGTGGAATATAAGTCGAAAGAAAACCATCAAATAAATAACCCTCCCTATCATCCGCAATTACCTTTACCCAAAAACCAGGAATCCCATCCACTTCAAACTCTTTGTCTGTAATTTGTCTCACTTGTGCTTGTGTTCCAAAGGAAACTGTTTGGAGAAATCTCCCGTTCTTCGAAGGTTTGTCTCTCAAGTTAAGTCCTGATTTTGCGAGCACATAAAGTTTATCACCCAATTTGTAAGATATAACTGGCTTTGCAATCATGGAAAAATTAAAAGTGAATAGGATTAGAATAAGAAATTTATTAGATAGGTTCATATTTTTTTCTATCGGTGACTCTAGCAAATGGAAGGTATTTTTTTTTCTGATTAGAATTGGTTTGCTCAAAATTAGGCTTTCTTAAAAATTGAATGAATGCATTTTTCCAAACGAAATTTATTTCTATTTTTGATTTTCTTTTCTATTCTATCGAATCTACTTTTTCGTTATCTAGTTTACTACTCTGAGAAGACTTCCTTTATCTGGCATACGATCGGCGAAAGAAAAATTCCCGCTAAGAAATATGACCTTGCTATTCTAGGAGACAGTCAATTAATGAGTGGGATTCATCCAGCCATTCTAAGTAAAATGCTAATAGAAAAAGGAAATCCGTTGGATATTTTGTATTATCCCCGTCCATCGGAGCAGCCGGAAGGAATTTATAAATTACTATTAGATTTTAAAAATTCTGGAATTGAAATTAAAACTCTTATCGTAAATATTTCCCCTGTCACAAGTTCAAAAAATACAATTGTAGACGCACACAAAACTCTCGCACAAAATTTTCATCCCTTCTCTATTCCTATGCTATTGGAGCATGACTTAAATCATTTCTATTTTAAAAACTTATCGGGTAATCTATATTATCTGTTCTTACAAGCATTTCCTCTTTTGAAATTAAATGGAAATTTTTCAAATGAAATAAGACTTATTCCCGGATCAGAAGGCATTCAGCACAGTAAGGAAATGAATTCAATTTTAGATGTAAAACTTTTTGGGAATCTAGATTCGAACAAAGAAAAAAATTTGTTCTTAGTAAAATCTCTACCAAAGGAAAATTTCTATTTTGAATGGGGAAATTTTTCTACGTTTACAGAAGAATGTATCGAGCAAAAAGAATCATTTTCTCTTCCTACTGGAATAGAAGCTGCGTTTTTAAATCCAAGAAAAGAGTCTTTGCAGTTTTGGTTAAAGATAGGAAAATATGCAAAGGAAAATCAAATTAAAATTCAATACCTATATGCACCGTTTTCTCCTGAGGCAGAAGCAAAGATTGGCTCAAACAAAAATACCTCCCCCATCCAAATGAATCTACGGGAAATAACAACTCAATTCGGAGAAGACCACATTCTCAAGATTGATTCAAGTGTTTTTAAGACGAGTGATTTTAAAGATTATACTCACTTGAATGTCTGCGGAATGATGAAGTTGACAAAAGAATTAGCCAATAGATTGTAATCTAAGAGTTTTATGTTTAGTCCTAAAAAAATTATTCTCCTTTTCATACTCGGTTTATTTTACTGTGCTGATACAAACGATTTGTATTACTCGAATGGACAGGCAAATGGGCGAATTTATCTAGCATTTAAAATAAAAGACGCAGAATGTAATATACAATGCCAAGGTCAATGTAATATTAACCACCGGTTAACAGCATTTATTCCCTATCAGGCTCGAAAGACAGAAATAGATGCATGTGTCCAGGCAATCTTAACCAGACTCTGTGGTGACTGGAATATAGCAGACCCTACTCCACTTCCCTGTAAAACAATCAATTATAGAATGAACTATAAACTAGGTGGAATAAAATAATGAATCCCAAGTTAGATTTGCAGATAACGGAAATTACGCTCTATATTTCTCTTTTTATTGCATTCGTTATCCTAGTCCTCTTTTATTTACGCTCTGGAAACAAGAAAAAAAGAATCATTCAAACATCTGAATCAGGGGATAATGCCTCTAAGCCTAAACAAGAACAATCTATTCTTGAAATCTTTGACTATCTCGGAACTAAAATCGTCCACGAAAATGGAACCTATACTGTAAACCATAAAGGTAAAGTTTCCTTCTTTAAATCTTGGGAGTTAGTTCCCATCCAATTCCAGAAAATGGTAAAAGAGCTAGACAATAGATCAGGACTTGCTAAAAAAAATGATGACTACTTTTTAGAAGTCATTAATGGAATTTATTATCTAACAATGCCCGATGGCTCTATCAAAAAATACAATCGCCTCACCGATGTTCCGGCTTACATCCGTAAGGCGGTGGGGAAGCTTTAAATTACTTCTTCTTGTTTAAGTCTGGCAAAGTCAATAGCACATCGAAACGGTCGTTCATTTCTTGTTTGTATTCATCTTCATCATAAAACAAAGGTTCCACTTCACCATAAGCTTGATACGTGTAACGTTCAAAGTCCATATCACGGTTGAACATTTTTTTGAATAAGTCTTTTGCACGTGCTTCTGTTTTTTTCATATTCTGTTTATCATCACCGGGTTGCTTGGAATGAGTTTGAATTTGAACTTTATATCCAGGGTATTGTGTTAGAATTTTTTTTACATCCTTTAGAATATCGGGTTCATCTTTTTTAAGAATTGATTCGGGGATCGAAATTCTTAATTTATCCTCTTTCTTTGTAACTAAAATTCCAGTTCGAAATTCTTTTACTTTATAGAATTGTAATTCATTTAACTCATTGCGAAACGAAAAATGCAATTCCAAGTTACTGAGAGATCCGATTAATACACCGTTATCCGCAAATCCATCCCAAACAATTCTCTTTCCAGGTTGCCCAATTCCTTTCCATTTTTTGATGACCTGTGGTTTCATTGTTTCATTCAATTGATAATTATGTAAAACAGTTAGTTTCCATGTCTTAATAGAAAAATTATCTAGCTCAGGAAATATTTCTAGAAAATCAGAATTTTCATCTCCATCAGGAGTAAACGTTTTAGAAGAAAGTCGAAAATAGATTTTCTTATCTTTGGTATCAATGCTTATTTTGCGCTCAGGTGACTTTAGAATTTTTGAACCAACTGTTAGTTTCAACCGAAAAGAATACGTATCATCAGAGGCTATTTTCCCGTTAGAATTTTTCCCATCCCAGTCAATGCTTTCAGGAATAGAGTCGCCCGAAAATACTTTGATAATTTCTTCCTTAGAGCCGTCCCTTTTAAAAATATTCATTTCCCAATTCGTAATATTTTTTTCAATATAGATTGGTTTGAATCGAATTGTATCCTTGATTCTATCACCGTTAGGCGAAAAGCTAGAAAGATTCGGTTGAATATCAATATTATCCGCAGCACGACTCAGGTAAATATTTTCCAGATTAGTTGTAAATTTATTTTGAGAAAAATCTTCCCCTACTAATTGATAAGTATAAATTCCTTCCTCTTGCAAGATTCCCCTATCATCCTTTCCATCCCATGCTAAATTTTTCGGAATTGTTTTTGTGTCCCATTGAAATGTGCGAACGGGTTCATTCTTTTCATTTAGAAAAACTCCATTCCATCTATCCATTTGCTCGGCACTAATTTCTTGTTTAATATTTAATTGATCAAAAATTTTATCACCATTTGGAGAGAAAAAACGATTATCTGCACTTAGCTTGGCATAAGGAGCAACCGAATCAAGATATATAGATACTGGTTTAGATTTTATTTCAGATTTGTCTGAGAAAAAAATTTTCATCTGGTGGATGTAGCGTCCATCCGAAAGAGTTTTTCCTGTGTTGTCATTTCCAAGCCATTCTACTTGTTCTGGAATTTCTACTTTCAAAGGTTCAAGTTCTTTATCTCCAGAAAACAAATAAGCGTAAAAGCCGCGCTTACGTTTTCTCCGTAAGTCAGCAGAGAAAACTTTAATCACTTTTCCATTTTCATCCGCAATATGAATTTTCCAATCAACCGGAGTGCGCGACCCAGAATACTTAATATGAAAAATCATTGTATCATTTACATCATCAAAATTAGGAGAGAAGAAAACCTTTGGGGTATCAATTACTAATGATTCAGATTCTTCTGACAGTAAAGGAAAAATAAAAAGGAAAACTAAGAAAAGAAAACTACAACAAAGCTTCAAAAAAAATACCTCTTATACTTTAAATCCTAAGACAGATAATAAAATTTTCCTATTATCCGAATAAGAATTTTACAGCTCTTGATATATAACTATAAATTTTCTTGGAATAAGGAAACCACCATAGCTCATCTGAAAATCGCCATAGCCATCTATTCGTGCTTACCGCTTGTATCTGGGCATACGCGCGTAAACCTTCAGGTCCATGAACACGACCAAGACCACTTTTTTTAAATCCACCGAAGGGCAGATCAGATATCATATAATTAGCCACTACATCGTTTATGCAAATAGAACCAGATTGAATTTTCTTCGCAACTGCTTTTGCTTTTCTAGAATCATCAGTCCATATAGAAGCGCTTAGCCCATACTCTGAATCATTTGCAAGGAAAATCGCCTCTTCTTCGGTATTGAACTCCATTACAGAAATTTCAGGTCCAAATGTTTCTTCAGACATGATTTTCATTTCATGATTTACGCCTATAACAATTGCGGGCTCATGAAATAAGCCTTTCTCGGTTAATAGCCGTTTGCCTCCGGCAACGAAGAAAGCACCTTTTGCTTTAGCATCTTTGTAGTGAGACTCAACAATGTCCACTTGTTTGGGTAAAGTCATAGAACCAACACTCGGAAATTCTTCTTTAGAGCCTTGCTTTATTTTTCCGTATTCCTCTTTTAGCAAGCTAATAAATTCATTATAAATTACCTTCTCTACATAAACTCGCTCAACAGAAATACAGGTCTGACCTGAATTAGCAAATCCACCCCAAAGTGCGCCGCGCACTGCACGACGTAAGTCTGCATCCTTAAAGACAATCATTGGATCTTTTCCGCCCAGTTCCAACACAACAGGCTTAAGCATTCTACCACAGGCTTCCGCAATTATTTTTCCTGTGGCAGTAGATCCAGTAAAACAAATCATATTAGTATTCGGCGAATTCACTAAAGCTGCACCTGCAATTTCTTTACCAGTGACTACTTGTAATATGCCATTGGTAAGCCCTGCACGTTGAAAAAATTCTAATGCTTTTAGAGTAGTATAAGGCGTAACCTCAGATGGCTTAATAACAACTGTGTTACCAGCCATAAGAGCATTCATAATGGGAGTAACACTTAGAATTAACGGATAGTTCCATGGGGCAATTACCCCAACGACTCCATGAGCATGGTAATTTACATAGCATTTTTTATGCATAAGTAAACCGCCTGACCGTTTCTCGGGAGCAAGTATTTTAATTCCTTTCTTCGCAATATAATCAATAGCCTCAAGAGTTGTAAATACTTCGAGAAGGGCATCCATTTTTGTTTTTCCTGTCTCGTTACAAATACAAGAAATCATTTCTTCTTTATTGTTTGCTAAAAATTTTCTATATAAAATTAATTCTCGCGCTCGTTCTCTAAGTGACTTAGCTCCCCAAATTACTTGTGCTTGCTTTGCAAGTAAAATTTTCTCTTCTACCATATCTGCGGTATATAATGGTAATTCCCCAATCTTGGTAAGGGTAGCAGGATTTAGAATCTCAAAACTAGCAAGTTTTGACTTCTGCTTTGCAACAGTAGTCCCTCTTTTTTTTTTCTCTAATTTTACAGGGTTATTTTTTTGTGTCTTCAGTTTCTGGCTCATTGCTCTTTATTCCTGTAACGATCAGTTTATCTTTTACACTTAAATTCTTACTCCAGCCAATGGTTTGTGGAATTGCTTTAGAAATATACTCATCCACTGTGGTAACTATCATCCTGACATTTTCCGATCCCGGACGCATAACTTCGAGTATCTGGTTCTTCACAATTCCATCTCTAGAGCCGATGTTTATAATCACCGCATCTTGGTTAATTTTGATTATCCTTCCATCAAGTGGGATAGAAGAAGAGATTCTCTTCGAAATTCTCATAGAAATTTCTGCAAGTGAATTACGATTAGATGCAGTCGTATTAATTGTATCCATTACTTTCCCACTTACACGGTCATACAATTTATATTTTACTGTAATATTATTCTTATCCTCTGAAAAAGTTCCATACGCAATATAACGAATAATATTATCGCGTTTTCTATCTTTATCTAAAATTTCTAACGCATCGGCAGTATAATATACAGATTCTGTATAAGCCTCTACTCCTTTCTTTTCCTTGATCCGATTTCGAATTAGAGTTTCCTCTGAGCCTGAAATCAACTTTAGACTTGGCTTAAGGCTAAGGGCAAATTTAACTGCGTTACCTATTTGTAAGCTCGCATCCGGGTAGGTAAATAAACCTTTTTCAGGCTCAGGATCAAATACAAATATTTCTGACTCTGAACGAATCCCAGAATTTATTTTTCCATTCTCAATAGTAAATCCCTCGCGGTAAATCAGTGTTTGCTTAAATTTATGAAATACATTTTCCAGGCGGTTATGAATCTTCATATCATCAACATTTTCATCTCTCATCTTAGTTAGAAAAAGTAATAAGCGATATAGGTCTCCATTAGAGTAATAATATTCTAATAATTCCTGTTTCAATTCAACATTAGTGGGAATTAGTTTTTCAGCCCGCTTAAGATGAAAGAATGCTTCATTGTATAAAAATTCTTTTTTTGTAAATCTAAATCGTTCGAGTCTATATTTTCCTAAATTAACTCTTAATGTATGATTCTCATTTAATTTTGCGATAGCATAGTTCTCTGCAGAGAATCGACCTAATTCATTTAGCTCTTGCAGTTCCAAAAGTTTTAAATAGTTATCCGCAGATTCTTCACCTTGGTTTAATTTATGATTAATGTAGCCGGCAATGTATTGAAGATATGGATCGTTTGGAAAGTCAACTAGCAACTCTTGCCCATACTTTTTTGCTTCCAAGTATTTTTCTTTTTCTGCAGAATCAAATTTTCCAAGCCACAAAAGATTTTTAATTAAAAGTCTCTTGCTTTCAAAATTATCTCCTTCCAGAGAAAGAGCGGTGTGAAGAAATGTGTAGGTTTCTTTCATTAGCCGATGAGGATCAGAAGAACTTGCTAGCATTTCAAAATTTAAAATAGCTTTCTGGTTGAAGGAATTTGGATTTTCTGGATGTTTGGAAATTAATTCATCAATAATTGAATTAGCTTTTTTGAAATCCTTGTTTGCAATATAGACCTTTGCTAATAGAAGTTTGAATTCGTAATTTTGAACAACTCTTTTCTTAGCTTCTTCTAATTTGATTAGCGCTAATTTATTCTTACCCGCTTTGAGTAATACATAAGCCCTGGCGAGTAATAACTCTGGATTGTATGGCTCTTCTTTGAGAGAGGACTCAAGGAGTTCTTCTGCTTCTTTAAACTTTCCAAGATCAGCTTGAATTTCGGCAAGTCCTGCGATTGCTTCTTTATTTTTCGCATCTAACTCTAGGGTTCTCTTGAATCCAATTTCTGCATCTAACTTTGAACCTAAAAAAAGAGAACTCTTCGCAAAACCAAGATTAGCCTTAATAGAGCCAGAATTTTTAATCAATGCTTGCTTATAATTTACGAGTGCTTCACGATAATTCTTATCTTTTAAAAATTTGTCGCCTAATTGGATGTATTCCCCGGCTTCTTTCTCTTGAGAAATTAATGAAAAAAAAGGAAACGAACAAAAAAGAAATGTAAGTATTACTACGAGTGTTTTGAACTTTATCATTGTTTTTCTGGCACAAAGAAACCAGATTGCGCCCTCCCTACAACATCCCGGTAAAAAGAAGAAATCTCAACGTCAATATATCTTCCCGCGAGATCTGGATTTAACTTACTTTTATAAGAAACAATATATCTTTTATCCTGTTTGGATTTGATGAATTTGTATAGATTCGTCTCTTCAGGACTGCCGGGAATTTTCATAAACATTCCACCCGTTCTATTCGCAATATCCCTGTAAACCGCAGCCATCTCTCCTTCATCGGAAAGAGACATTATGATTACCGGAATTCCATGAGCATTTGCATATTGAATATTTCGCAGCACAGTATATTGATTAAACGCAGATGGTAAAACATCACCGGACACAAGTAATACAACGGCGCGGGGTCCGAGTTCAGGAATCAAATCCCCAATTCCCTGGTAGAGAGATTTTCCAAAGTTAATACTAGAGTCTGTCGGCTCTGACTTTCGAATCTTTGCATAAATGTCAAGAGGTGAAAACCCGAAATTGTATATCTTCTCTGCATCTTTTCCAGCGCGGATAACTTCGATTTTGTCCTTTACTGTAACTGAATTAAAAAAACTTCCTAGGACGCCGTCTATATTTTTTGAGAATTCACTCATCTTCTTGCTATTCTCATAAATCAAGGCAACGCTCATATTTTCATTGAACTGCTTCATCTTTGCAAGTCCAACGAGCGGATACACATTTTCATTCTCTGTAATTCTAAATCCACTACGGCTAATACCAGTTAAATCCTGTTTACTTCGATTACGCACTCGAACAAAAAGAGAGACATCTGGAAAACGACCAAGCTCTACTCGCTCAATATACACATTTAGATTAGAAGTAAGGGTATTTTTAGGAGCGAAAACATCTACCCTGTGCCTATCGTAGTCTACCGAATAAAGAGAACCTGTTGTGTCGTATGCACTGGCAAAAGAGCGAAGTAATTTTACATACTTTCCCGTCTCATCTCTAAAGCTTGCGATCTTTGTCCATTTTTCACTGTCGAGATTATAAATCATAAGACCGTTTTGTTCATCAGCAACATACATTCTCTTTTTATAAAACTTGACAGAGCGGGGAACATTCATATTTGGATGAGTGTATTCTTTTATGAAATTACCTTCGTCATCAAAGACAGCAATTCTCTTGTTGCCCTTATCCGCCACATACACTAAATTATCCTCTATAACGAGTCCGGAAGGCATTTTTAATTTGCC
>JANMOF010000317.1:0-11692 GCA_031368925.1 Leptospiraceae bacterium | reverse complement strand
TCTATTTTGTGCTTACCGGCGGAAAATTTTTGAACTTCAACGAGACTTTGATTCAGGTCTTTTAAATTAGAATCATCTATTTTATATTGGTATTTCCCTTTGTTCTCTTTTAGATAAATTTTTATAGGAACTTTCTGGTGACCTTGCGGCTCATACGGATTAATCACAAAAATATCTTTGTCGGCAGGCGATAAGATTTCGGATTTTTCCGAAATGCGCTCCGTTGTCTCTAGGTGAATTTCTTTACAGGAAATTAGATTTTCTTCCCTGTCTAATAATTCTGTATACGAAGGGCAATTGCTATTAGCCATATTTCCTGTTATTCTACATATTTTCTTCTCTACTAAATTTTTTTCATACTGAAACGTATTCTTATTACCTGGAATTAGAATTCTAAAAATCTGGTGAACACTTCTTCCCGCTCCAAATGTTCCACTTACCGCGTTCATCCGCTTTGCCTGAAAATCGCCAATCCAAACGGCTACTATGTATTTGTCGGTAAAGCCAACTGTCCACGAATCCCGGTAATCCTTTGAGGTTCCTGTTTTTAAAGCTACGTCAAATGGAAAGTCTAAGAAATTTCTCTTTCCAAAAGCATCTCGCCTAAGTTCTTTCCTGCTTAATATATATTTAATTTGAGAAGCCACTGACTTCGAAAAAATTTCTTTCTTTTGATTTAGCAAAATTTCTTTACTTCCATCATTACCTATACTTAGCGGATAAATGTTTCCATCAGAGGAAAATACTGAGTATGCACGGGCTAGTTGTAATAATGAAACACCTCCAATTCCTAAAGACAATCCATATCCATATTTTGAAACATCATCTGTTAAATGGGTAAATTCTAATTTTCTAAATAGTTGCAAAATATTTTCCATTCCAATTTTTTCAGAGGCAAGGATGACAGGGACATTTCTCGAATTTGCAAGCGCCTCTGACACTGTCATAGGTCCCCAGTATTTTAAATCATTGTTTCTTACCAGGTAAGAGCCATTATCCCAATCAGAATGAAAACTTTTTTCTTCATCGTTTAGAATCGTATTTGGAGAAAGGATTTTACTTTGAAAACCGAATGCATATACAAAAGGCTTTAATGTGCTGCCTGCTTCCCTGATTTGTGTAACCCCGTTTCCCTCCCAGTCTTGAAATTCTTTTCCAAGAGAGCCAACTAATGAAATTACTTTAGTTCTCTCTCTTGTCTTATCTACTTCTAAAACGATAGCCGCTGCCTCAGATGCTCCATGATCTTTTAAAAAACTAAATTCGTTTTTAAGAATGGCTAAAACATTTTGGTTTAGCTCATTTGAAATATGACTAGTAAAAAGATGAGTTTGCTTAGAGTTGGAAAAATTTGTAAAGTGAAATAGAGAATTATGAGTAGTATGCGCAAGTCCATGTTTTTCGGAAAACATTTGATTTTCCAAGTAAGTAAAATCAGGCTCATTCGATTTATGCTTTTTCCATGCACTCATAAATCTTTTTCTAAAAATTTCTTTTGTCGGCTTATGTTCTCTGAGTAAAATCACAAGTGCTAGAGATTCTTCTTCGGTCAATAGGTGAACTTTCTTAGAAAAATACATTTCCGCAATATGGGAAAATCCTTCCTGGTTATCTGCAAAACTTACTTTATTCAGATAAATCTCTAGAATTTCTTTTTTTGAAAATTTTAAATTGAGCCGAATGCTAAAAATAATTTCCAGAATTTTTTTTGCATAAATATTTTGCGGAAAATACTCCTTGTACAGCATTCGTGAAACTTGCATAGAAATTGTGGAAGCACCCGAAATAATCTTACCTGCTTTTAGATTCAAATAAGCAGACCTTAGAATGGCAGCAGAATCAAACCCATTGTGCAAATAAAACCTATTATCCTCCAATTGAATAACCCAGAATAAAAGAGACTCAGGAAAATCTTCAAGCTTTGTGAAATAAGAAAAGCTTCCGTTGGAATTTGGAAATGTCCGAATTCTATTTCCTTCTTTCGTAAAAATTTCTTTTGAATACGTAGTATTATAATTATCCTCTGGCAATGGCTTCAATGAGAGGCAAACGGATAATAGAAGAAAACTTAAAAAGACGATATAAAATACTTTCATTCTACTTTGATCAATTTTGCACCTGTTCTTGCATACGTGGAGGCTTTATACATGGGAAAAGCTTCTGCCGAAGGATAAATAGATTCTCCTTTGATGAGAGGTCTAACTTTAAACGAGTAAGTATGTTCTCCGAGTTTTGCATACTCGTCGCTAAATAATGCTTTGTCGTCTCTATATTCATCATAGGTTCTTCGGTTCTCATACCAGAATTCATCATAGAAGTAATTGCTTTCTTGTTTGCCATTATCCTCTCCTGACTCGGTCAAAAAAGCAGTATTCACAATTTCAAAACCAGACGGAATATTGTCTAGAACGAGTAGATTTGCTTCTGGAGTATTTAATTTTACTTTCAGTGTAATTTCATAAACTTCTCCACGCTTAAATGTATCGGAGTTATGGATACTTCCCTGTTTATCTCGAATGATTCTTTCTAGTTCCATTCCATTACTTTGTTTTTCTGATTTATACTCTAAACTCGAATAACGAAAAGAAGTGGAATAATAAAGCCTACCCTGCTTTCCCTCTTTCTTAAAACTTACTTCAACATCTTTCTTATTTCCTAAATTCAAATCCTTAAACAAAGAAGTATATTGCGTTAAAGTAGGATTAACCCCTGAAAAATTAGACTCGGAAAGTTTTTTCCCATTAAAAGAGAAACTCACTTTAAAATTTCGATCGGAGAGTTCGAAATGATTTCTATAGTCTCTGAGGGTAAGAGCAAGTAGCCCGGTTGTATGACTATCAGTCCATGGGTCTTTTAAGACTAAAGCATCTTGCACAAGGGAGGGAATTCCTTCATGGTTGGGATCAAATTTTATAAGATAGCTGAGTAAAGACGCATAGGCTGATTGGTTGTTATAGTAGGAGAGAAAATAATTATCATATTTTTCTTGGGTGATGATAAAGCGATTATTCTTATACTCGAATTTAGAATTTATTTTATCCAAAACCTTTTTAAGAAATTGGTCTTCTTGAAATGTAGATAGATTTTTTCGAATAGCCATTCCTTTGGCTAAGTATACTAAGCCTCGCAAGGTCAATTTATCCAAATTTTCTAAAAGAGTTTTCTCTATACTTTCGACCGGTTTCTTCTCTTTTGCAAGCACATAGTGCAGAAGCGTTAAGTCTTCGAATAGGTAATCCATTTTTCCTTTTATATTTTTGGGATACTCTTCTAAAAAATGAATTGCCTTTGCATAAACATTTGTGTCAATCTTACGACCTTGTTCGCGCGCGATTTGCATGACATATACTACATAAGCTGTCAGATACGGATAACCATAACTATCCCCTGGCTTCCATAATCTAAAACTTCCATCTGTATTCTGAAAGTCTTTCATTTCACCTGTAAATAATTTTTCTATATTTTTAAAATCATATCCATCCTCATTCGGAGGCGTAAAGGCAAATTCCTTGAGCAATTGTCCGGAGCTAATGGATAATAGATAGGCAGAAGTTCTTTGCTCCATACAAAAATAAGGATTAGATGCATAAAATTGAAAAGCCTTATTTAGACCGACTAATACAGTGTTACCCATAGAAGTTCGTAGCTCACCTTTGTTTAAAAAGACTTCGTTCGCGGCTGGAAATTTTGCTTGTAATTTCTTTTCCGAATCGGTATAGGATGTTTCTGCAAAAGATGTGATTTGAGAAGTTTCTCTAAATGGTATTTCAAAGTATAGCTTATCCCTAATTTCCTTTGCCTGAAATCCTTTAGCGGATAATAAAGATTGTTCAATCGGCTCGACTACAATGCTACCATTAAATAGGATTCTGTCGTTTTTTTGCTTTGCGAGAAAAGAGATCGGGTTTATAGCAATCGGAAATAAAACCTCTGTCGATTTGTCTACTTCGAGTATTACCTCTTTCAATTTTTCTACTGTATCAAAATCATTCGACTCAAAACTAATTTTATACTTCGCTTTGATACCTGTTTGATTTACAATCAGCCCACCTACTTGTAGTTTGTCCACAGATCGAATGAATCTCGGAACAACACCCAGAACACTAATCGGTTTTTTTACTTGGATTTCCGTATTTGATACATTGTATTTTCCATTAGCCGCAACTACTGCCATTATTTTAAACGTAGTCAGGTTATCGGGAAGTTGAAAGTTTACTATCAATTTGCCGTTCGCGTCGGCTTTTAGATTAGGAGAAAAGAAGGCTGTATACTTGAAGTTTTTTCTAGAACCATCTTCCCCGTTAAAGGCAAATCCCCCTTCGCCTTCCCCATAGTCTCCCCCTGGATTTTGACCCTTAGGCTCAAACGTATATTGCTTCATTAAAGTTGGACGTAAATCAAAACCAAATACTCCATGCCTAAAGGAAGCATAAAGTCCATGCAATGGATTTGCATATTCATATCCAATTAAATCAAGGACACCCCTATCGGCTACGCTGAGAGTTACTTCTGCGTTTGGCTCTGTATCTATTTCTAGTTTGACATTAGCCCCTGGAAGGTATTGTTTTCTATCGGAATGGACTTTTAGTTTTGCAAGCTTAGAATCTAATTTTACGTTTAAGCGAATACCGCCTGATTTAATTTCGGGAAGACCTAGATCATCTTTTGTAAACGTTTCTTTTTGTTCTTCTTCTAGTTCCTTTGCCGGTGCTAATCTCTCGCGGATAATCATTACATTTACTTTTACATCGGGAAGGTATTCTTTTAGAATAGGAATTTCGAGTGGAGTTGTATTTCCAGTCATATCAAATGTTTTTTGAAAGAATATTTTTTCTCTCTCCACTGTTACCATTACCCGCGATTTCATGTAAGGTGATTTTAAAATAATCTTTGCAGTCTCTCCAATATCGTAAGAAATTTTATCCGCACTTAATTCTAATGAATTATCCGATCTAAAATTCCAAGAAATATACCTATCTCCCGTATAAGCATAGACTGTTCTATAGGTAAAAGATTGACTTTCTTTTTCTTTGATTAATATGTCATAGTCACCTTGGTCTGATGGGGCAAATTGGAATTTGACTTTATTTCCGCTGAGCTTAATTTCTTTTTCTAAAAACAATTTTTTTTCTAATTCATTCGAGGTATAATACCCCATTATCCCCAACTTTCGAATCGAAGACCAGGAAGACTGAACCACATACACTTCCAAAGTCTTATCGTTTACTAGCTTACCTTCATAATCCGTAAGTGCAATTTCTAGTTCAAAATTCTTATTTACTTTTAAGTAACTTTCTTTGATAGAGGTTTTTATATTCCTTACATTTTTTGCATTGCTAAAAGAAATCCTTTTACTCACACTGTTTCCATCTTTATTGGTCACCGTTGCTAGAAGTTCATAATTGCTCCAATCTAAATAAGAAATTTTTCTATCCAGAAATTCGTAATTCTTCTGCTCAGGTGTGGTATCTATTTGAATTTTAAATTTGCCATCTGCGTCTAATTTATCTTTACTGCTGGTATAGTAAGAGTTATCTCGACGAACAGTATAAGTTACCTCTGCTTCATCAAGTGGTGCGCCAAATAGGTAGTTAGCCGAAACTTCAAACTCCTGCTCATTTTCTTTTTCAGAAATTGGATTGACTGAAACAGAAAAAGAAACCGGTTTAAATTCTTCTACCTGGAAAGTTTCGTTGTTGTAATGATTTCCCGTTTGCATTTTAACCGAGTAATGACCTAGTTTTCCTTCTTTCGGAATTTGGTAACTCATCCATACTCCTCCCTCCGAAGAAGAATCTTTTTTTGTTTTGAGTAAGGAATTTCCTGTAGAATCAGTAATTTCTATCTGCACATTTCCTTTGAATGCGGATAATACTCCTTTTTCGGTCTGCGATAAAATTGCCTTGATGAACATAATCTCGCCTGGTCGATAGAGTCGTCTGTCAAAGAAAATTTTCGAGGCAATATTTCGTGTATGGGCATCTGTTTGGGAATAGTAGTAATGACTAAAAGAAGTATCTGAGTCGCCGTAATAGGAATTAGAAGAATAATTTGGAATTTGATGGGAACTGCTATAATTATAAGAGCCATTTAATAAGAAAGCTCTATCCTGGTTACTTGGATTTAGCGCATAATAGAATTGATTCGCATGTAGACTAAAGGAATTATTCGAAGACGCACTTAAATGTTTTTTTGGGAATTCACAAAAACCAATTTGATTTGTATTGCAGTAACCAATTGATTGACCGTGCACGTAGAGGTTAACCTGGATATTCCCCAAGGGTGTTGCCTTTGTAATTGAATTCACCCAGACATAGGATTTTTCGTAGTCTTCTCGAACTGTGATCCCTAAGTCTGTGGATTGAATAACAGAAAATGTTTCCTTTTTATAATTTTTTAATTTAGATTTGTAATTGCCATCTTCGTAAATATTTTCTTGTTCTAAAACATCGCCTTTCATTTTTACAACGACAAGACCTTTTTTATTTTTTAAATAAGGGGATAAATCAAAACCGAGAGTTCCATATTGCCCTTTGTATTTATTTGTTCGCCAGATTTCTTTTTTGTATTTGAGTGCAGAATACAATTTTTTGAAATCATTATCCTTTCGCTGGTCTTTCGCGATCATATCGCCTAATTCAAAGTTTGCGACTTCTGTTTCAATCTCCGAAAATTCTGAAACATAAAAAGGAATGATCTGTTTCATTTCCGATTCAATTGTTTCTATGATACTATTGGAAGTAATTGGATTAAAAGTTTTAAGAGCGGGACCTATTTTTAATTTGAAAGTTCCAGGGTTATATAGTAATTTGCCTTCCGCATCGCTAAATGCTTTTACGATAATTTTGTATTCCGTGTTTGGCTTCAAGTCCCAATCAGATAGGTAAGCATAAGAACGAAGTTCTTCTTTTTCCTCTGCATTTAGAGTCTTTGCCTTTGCTTCTGGCTCAAACTGAATTGATTCGTAAATATCTTTGCGCTTTGCTTGTTGATTTAACTCAATTCTAGATTCATAAGCATATATATCATTATGCGAACTTAATTCTTTTGGCATTGCTATTGTGAATTCCGTTTTGGTTTTCGCAGAGGATTTTGTTAAATTTTCCTCCTCCTTGCAAATTGGGTTTAATACGAGTAAGCTCATGAGTAAAAGAAAAAAGTATCTAGACATAGAAACCTCAATAGAAAAATTACTATTAACAACAGTTCCAATGAATCTATTTTTTTTAGCAATTTATATTTTAATCCCTTACTTTTTTTCTTCTCTATTTTTTATTGCAGAAGAAATTTCTTTTGATTCTTTTTTTTATTTTTCAAAGGTAATTCTACTTATTGGATTTTTGAAGATTGTAAGTCTTTACTATTTACAAAATAGAAACCGTATACTTACTTTTTATATCCTACTCCTGCTAAACTTATTTCTTTTCTTTTTTTTGGCAATCTTCAAACATCTAAATATTTTACTCAACGTGGATTTGATTCTTTATACATTTAAACAATCTACCTTACTCGTGTCTGACTTATTCTCGTTAATGAATAGAATTGGAACAAAATGGATTTATCTTTTTTTTATTTCGAGCCTAGGTTATATTTTATTGGTTAATAAGATGTATGCGATAAGAAAAGAAATTTACAGGAAAAAAATATTCTATTTTATTTTTGGGCTATATGCAGTCATAGCTATTTTTATTTGGAAGAATTCTTTTTTTTCACAGAAAAAAGAATTTGTAACTGAAAATAAAAATTCGAAACAAAACGAGTGGAATCTTTCTAAGAAGAATCTAGTTATCTTTCTACTAGAGAGTGTAAATCAAAAAGAATACAAGAAGAATCCATCCAAGTATTTTAAGGATGAAATTGAATATTTCTTTGTTCCTGTTCCACATACAAGTTTTAGCATTTACTCGCTGTTTACCTCAGAATATGTACAAGGAGAAAAATTAGAATTTCGTTATATAGATGAATCTAAAACTCTTAACTCCAAGTTAAAAGCTTTTAATTATGAATTGAACTTTTTTTATACAGAGCCATCGAATGTAGAAAAACTAAATGAACTCCTACCTAAATTAGGATTTACTTTGAAAGATAAATTCTCGTATCAAAACTATGAATCCTTTTCCTGGGGAGTGGATGATATTGCTTTGCTTCACGAAGCCGAAAATCTTTCCAAGCTAAATAAAAATTCTTTTACTGTGTATGCATTTTCGAATACTCATTCTCCTTATTTTTGTGCCAACGATTTAAAACTTAAGAATGAATATGCTAGATTTCAATGTGCGCTGCGATATGATATACAGGTTGTAGATAAGATTATTGAAACATACCTAGAAACAAATTCAGAAACAATATTTATTTTACTCGCTGACCATGGAGAATCTTTTGGGGAGCATGGATTTTGGAAACATGATTTTTCTTTATACAACGAAGAGATTAGAGTTCCGTTTTATGTGTTTCAGAAAAACCAGGAAGTGAAACTTCCGCGAATAGCCTCCGTCTTGGATTTTCAAGAAATTGTTTTAGGTTTACTGGAAAACAAAAAGCAAATCCAATTAAAAAATAAATTTAGATTGAAACTAAATTCATGGAACACAGACGATTTCAAAGGAGTCATTGAGGATAACAAGAAGTATATCTATGAAAAAAAATCTAATCAAGTTTTCGAAATGGATTTAGATGATCGGAACATAAAAATATTTTCTTCTTTTCTTTAATAGAGTCCAGAATATAAAGGAATCTCTCATAAGAGAAAAGGGAGAGTTAACCAAACATGTCAGAATTAGACACAAATTCAATGGAATATTACGCGGCAATATTATTTGTACAAGCGGTAGCGGAAGACGGGGTGTTATCCGAGAAAGAGGCAAAGGGAGTAGAAGAAGCTCTAGGTGGATTTTTAGAAGGTGCCGGAAGTGAAAAACCTGCAATTGATTACCTAAATCATATTGCAGGGGAGATAACCGGAAATACCGACAGTTATTTAGAAAGCTTAAAAGAAGCGATTTCCTTTTTTGCAGAACAAAATGACGAACTCAGATCGGGCATTTTAGAACTCATGGAAGATCTCGCCGGCACAGACGGAGTTTCCTTCAGAGAAAAAAAATTTTTCCATAAACTCAAATCTGCCTGGAACGTATAATCTAATAATCATCACTTTTATTTTCAAGGAAAGACAAATCGGCTTCGTTAAGTTTCAAGGAATGACGCCGATTTGCCTATCTACTTCTTCTTAATAATTCCATCTCTTAAAAGTTGTTCGAAATGATCGCATACTGTCTGTTTGATGCTAGTGAATGTAAGATTCAAATCTTTAGCAGTATAAGAATTATCAAACTTCACAGGAACACCGATATTTTTTTCTACATATTCGTGACTAAATCCAAGAATTGGACCGAAAAGCCAAACCATAAAATAAGGAACTGTCCATTTAGGAAATGGGTATTCTTCTCCAAATTGCTCACGAAGATAAGTGGCTAATCCTAATAATTCAATAGAATCGCTACAAGAAATATGTCTGCCTTTAGCCGTTGGAGTAAACCCTGCCTGTATATGAGCGTGAGCAACATCACGAACGTCTGTAATTCCAAACCAGAGTTCTGGAACTCCAAAGGAAAAAGTTCCATTTCCCAATTGAATCATCATGTTAATACTTGTTGAATCTGTTCGTTTTGTAAGAGAAGGTCCCAATACGAAAGCGGGGTTAATGGTAAGTAAATCCCATCTGGATTGAGCATTTGCGATTTTCCAGGCTTCCTGTTCTGCAACTGTCTTCGAATACGAATAAGGACTATGAGTAATCGAGCTAGTAGTATTCCAGTATTCTTCTGTAAAAATTTTATCTTTTGTTTGCGCAATATCTTTATTATCCCCGTAAATAGATGCACAGCTCGAAGTGAGAACGACCCTCTTGACAGAAGGTGTTGCATTCACCGAATTAAGCACGTTAGCCGTTCCGCCCTTGGCTGGCTCAATTAAATCTTTTTGTGCATCTTTAATTCCTACTACAAAAAAAGGAGACGCCATATGAATTACTAACTCACAGTCTTGCATTGCAGGTAAAAAAGAATCCTTCTTCATTAAGTCTGCATCGAATACTACCAATTTGCCTTTAGAATTGTTTGCGATTTCTTCAAGATGAATATACTTATCCTTCTTCGATTTATCTCGGACAGTTGTATGAACTGTATGACCTTCTTCTAATAGAAATTTTATAACCCAGGACGCGATGTAGCCGCTCCCGCCGGTAACTAGGATTGGTTTTGATGGATTGATGTTCATAATAACATAGATGACTTCTTATGAAAAAATACAATCTTAAATTAGATGTAACTACAGATTGCCACGGAGACACAGAGACACGGAGGAATTTAAAGAGAGTTGGTTTAATAAAATAATGCTTATTTTTCCATTTCAAATTTTTTTTACGAAAAGTCTGAATACAAGCACTCTTTAAATTGACGCACATGAATAAAAATAGCGCGATACCAAAACCCTCCGTGACTCTGTGCCGGCGCTTGTGCTGAGCAATGTCGAAGCATGGCAAGCACACTAAGTATTTACAAATAGGTTGACTTTCTGATTCTAATTCATAACCTTTACCTATGGAAAATTTAGCGCATAAATTCTATACGGAATCAGAATACCTTGAACTGGAAAAATCATCTGAATATAAAAGTGAATATTACAAAGGAGAGATTTTTGCAATGGCAGGAGATTCTGCTTTACATAACAGGCTTGTTCGGAATCTCACTGGATTATTCTGGGAAAAATTTAGAAATCGTCCATGCAATGTATATGCCTCTGATTTACGAGTTCGAGTTGATGCGACTAGCCTCTACACTTATCCAGACTTAGTGATTGTTTGCGGAAAAGAAGAATACTTGGATAATAGTTTGGATACTTTAACAAACCCTACAATTATTTTTGAAGTCCTTTCTGATTCCACAGAAAAATATGATAGAGGACAAAAATTTTCTTTCTATAGAGAAATTTCATCCTTACAAGAATACATCTTAGTATCCTCACGAGAAAAAAAGCTAGAAAAATTTAAGCGAGTCGATAGCGGCAACTGGTTGTTTTCCGAATCAAAGGAAGGAGAGCTATTTCAAATTGAATCAATTGAAGCTATTCTAAATTTAGAAGATGTTTATGAGAAAGTAGATTGGTCACTTGTTGAAAATAAAGGGATTAGGTAAAAGGATAACTTGAAAACAATCACCATTATCCTTCTCGCTTTTAGTTGTTCTTTTTTCTCCCCTCTACTTCTACTTGCTATCGAATTTCCTAAAGATCATTCTTTTCACAAAGAGTATGCGCTAGAATGGTGTTACTTCGTGGGAAATTTGAGTGTAAAAGAGGGACAAGAGCTTGGATATGAATTAAGTTTTTTTAAGGCAAAATTAAACGGAAAAGAAGAAGTATTTCCGGTTCATTTTGCTATTTCAGATATTACAAATAAGAAGCATTATACTGCACAAACAATTGATCGTAAGATTGGGAACTTAGCGGTTTACAACGATTTACTCATAAGAAGCGGAGATTTCAAAATTGAAATTTTAGGTGAGACTGATTTTAAAATCACAGCAATTCCACGAAAAGAAAATATTTCTCTCGAACTCAGGCTAACGGCAAATAAAAAAGAAATTCTTTTACACGGTGATAAAGGCTATTCTCTAAAAAGTAATAAGAATAAAAA
>JANMOF010000294.1:0-11840 GCA_031368925.1 Leptospiraceae bacterium | reverse complement strand
GGTATTTTTTCCACACTTCCAGAATTTAGAGAAAAGCTCGCAAGTCAAGAAATGATTTATTGGGGTTTGCCACTGAGTCACTATGCCTGGTTTAAAAAAGCGCTCGATTAAATCTATTCATCTACTAAAATCAAGTCTTCGACAATTGCTTTTCCATCTTTAGTAACGGAAATTTTAATCTTTGACTTTCCTTTACGAACGGTTTTGTCGATTGCGTCTGCTTTGTCTTCTGGAATAAAATACTGTTCAATTCCAGCTTCGAATCTTCCGTAATTGCACTTACCTTTTAGAAAGGCATCACAATCCTTAAGCAGAGATTTCTCGCAGGTAGGCACAAAATAGTGAGTAGCCTCTTCCCCTAGTTTCAGGCAAATACAGCTTTCTTCTGTAAGTCCTTTTTCTATTTGCTGGCAAGTGTCGGGTGCATAGTCAACACGATAGGTGACGTAGTGACCCGAAATAGGGTTAACTGGATCGTAGCCGCTAATTGGAAGAATGAATCGTAACCCTGATTGCAAAGAGTATGCCTTAAATAGGGTAAGTAATACAAGTGCAATGATTGGCAATAGTAAAGCTGGGAGAAAAAATTTTTTCTCGTTCATATAAGTTCTCCTATGAAGTTAGTGATTTTATCTCGGTTCTTTATGTATAAAACACAAACCACTATGATGAGTATGCCAGAAAAAATTAATCCCACCGCCGTGAACATAAGACTTGCGAATAATTGGAGGTAGGCGACTAGAAAACGAATTCCAATAGAGACGATTGCAAATTCAAATAGTCGCTTTGATTCGAGTAGGTGAAATAAAAATCCAGCCGCAAACCAGATAGCAATAAAAAAGAATACGTCTAGTGCCTCTGAGCTAAATCCAAATAGGTGGGAGCAAAACATAAAAAGATAAGTTCCAAGTCCAATGACCAATAGAATAGAAAGTTTTTTATTTTGTAGATAAGAAAAGTATACGCTGATTGCTGATAGAATTAGGCTAATAAAGAGTAGACTCTGGAGTAATCCTCTTGCACCTACGGAGGTTTCCATTTTTAAGACACCCATGAAAGAAAAGAAAATACTTCCTGTTAAAAAGCCAAACACTGACCAGAAAAGAGAAGTTGTGCCAAAGACTTGTAAGCTTTCTATTTTAGAGTTTCGTATTGGAAAGGAAATAACCAAAAGAAAAGCGGGTAATACAGAGTATGTCCAGGAAAGTAAGATTTCTTCTTCTCTAAAACTATTAACTGTCTCCAGTAAAAAGGAAGTAACGGAAAAAATCGCTGCTACAAACCAGATATGTGTTGTAGCCCTGCCGGTAGCATGAAGCACTATCGGAAGTGTAATCGCGCACCAGAGTATTGCTGCCTGGTAAAATTTTCCACCCGTGTTATACACTTGTGAAATTAAACCAATGGAGGCAAGGATCAAAACGAAATAGGAAACGATGAGTGTTTCCAGTAGCCATTTCTTATCTGTATCTTTATAACGAAAAATGAAATAGGAAAGTGTGCCAAGAATTGCAAAATCCATAAGTAACTTTACACTGTCTCCCAAATCTTCCCAGTTAGAAGCAATAAGAGAAATAATACCAAGACAAATTACAATTGCTCCTAGCGTTATAACAGTATAAGCCGCTATGTTTTTTGGAGCACGTTCTTCTTCATACTGTTGTATCGAAGCGAGCTGGGTATCAGAAATCAGACCGGCATCTTTCCAGAGGGTGAGTTTTTTTAGAATTTTATTCATCCTGACGTATCTTAATCATTTGGAATTTAATACAATCAAATTTCTAAGTAAACAGTCTATTTAGAAAGAATTTACCCAGAAAAATTATCTTCCATCACAATAGTTTTTGCATACTAATTTCTTAGGTAGCGCATAAATCCAAGTTTCCCCTCTAGCATATGCATCTAAAGGTAGAGTGGTCTCTTTCTCTGAATTTAAATAGCAATCAGCTAGCATTCCACAGAGCTTGACTTCGGTTTGTACCGGCAGTAGATTTGGAAAGGAATAAGTGTAAACATACATAGGAACAATATCGAATCCATCGGAGACGTAATCGGTATAAGTTTCTGTTGTCGTTTCGTTTCTATACTTTACTGGTGTGCCGTAATTACTAACGGTCCGACTAACTGTTCTTGTTTTTTTGACAGGTTTTGTTTTATAGACCTTTTTATCTTTTAGAAATTCGCTAGTCGAATGAAAAGATAGCCTTATATCATCTCCTGGTTCAACCGCAAATCCGGTGCTTGTCAAAAATGGTTTTATAACCTCCCAGTCTGATTTCTCACTAGAGTTAAGGAGGTTGAATTTTACCGCATTATTAGGATTAGCCACTTTCAAAATTTTTTTTCTAATTTCTTTTCTAAGAGAAATTAGATAGCGCAGTTCTTTTTCATAGAATTTTTTATACCCTATCCAATGGTTTAAAATTGCTTCGAAAGAACTATCTTCCAGGTCGACTGGAATTTGGGTTAGGATAAAAACTGCTAACTCTGTTTCTATTTCTGAAGCATCCGTAATTTTATTTACTATTAGCTCATAAAAGAAATTCATTTTAGAATCATCTAAAATTCCTAGTGGAAAAGTCGCTCCTGTTTTAGAGTTGATGTATTTCTTAGAAAAGTCTTCTGGGATTTTGGAAACCTCAAGCCAATCTGGATTAGCCTCAGCTAGTGCTAATGCGTAAAAAAGTCCAATAGCCTCGGGACGTGAAAAAATTTCTTTATCAGAAAGATTCATCTCCCGAAAAGAAACATACACTACAAAACCCTGCTTGGCATAATCGTCTGCCCCAAAGCCTTTTCCTATTTCAGAACGCTCTTCACTTGGTTTTAGTCCTAATGCCAACTGAGTTATTAGCTCTTCATCTGCTCTTAGTTTTTTCCCTGTCTCACCGCTAAAAAAATCTTCATAAAAACCTTCCTGCACCCAGTAATTTTTTACTCCATATTGAAATGCGCTTTGCATATAGTAATGCTTTTTGACTTTAAACCTCACTTCGGGTAGGAAAAAAGAAATCATAATCCCAAAGTATGCGAGGCATGTTAAAAAGGAAGGAAGGAAAAATAAAATTAGCCTCGGATATTTATTTTCAGATTTCAGTACAGTAATGGTTCCGCCGGACAAAAGAAGTGTAAATCCGACAATTAAATTATCAATCCAAAGCCAATCGGAGCTAAGGGCAAATAAATCTGACCACGTAAAATACAAGACTGAAATTGGGGATAGTAAAAAAGCGAATGCTAATAGAAATGCAGCGAAAAGACTTTCTTTTCCAATTGTCTCCTTTTTCTCTGGTGCAAGTTTGCTTTCCTTTGCAGTGGCTTTTTCGCTGGGGAAGGTCGGAAATTCGACTCCTTTTTCTACTACTATGTCTTTCGTTTTAAATAAGCTATTCGGATCAAACTCCTTCTCAACTCTGACAGTCTCTTCCTTAAATTTTGGGGTATTGTTCCCGTAAAGAAGGGAGGCGAGCGTTAACCATGTGTTATACTCTGTGGCAGCCATGACTAGACTACGAGCAATTTCTAAAACAGTTTTACCTGAATTGTTTGGCATATCGGGATTAGCCCCATTTTCTATTAAGACCTTAATTGTATCAATCGCTTCAGGCGAAAGAGAATATCCTATCGCAATAATATTACCTACATCTGCCGCATAAAAAAGTGGAGTATTTCCATGCTCGTCTTTTTCATTTGGATCAAACCCTTCCTCTTTTAATAATACTTCAACCAAAAAAGACATATGACTCTTAGCTGCATTGAAAAGATCATTTGGTTCAATTTCTGACGACATATGTTTTACTCCTTTTGAATAGATTTTTATCCAAACCAGACTGTTTCCCAGTAATCAGAAATATATTTTACCGATCCAAAGAAAACGACGGTTATTAGTAAGTAACCTGAAAGTTCAGGATGAGTGCTTACAGCGGAATTCGGAAAATGAAATATTAAAATTGGAAGACTCAAGTAATGAACCACGCAAAGTGCTACAAGGGCTACTTGCCATTTTCCCCACGCGTTAGGTTTTCCCTGTATTCCTCTTTTAAAATATAAAAAAAGTCCAAGCCAAACACCTATAATTTCTCGAACGATATACAGAATTAAAATCCAGAGCGGAAAATGAAAGTAAACCGTAATAGTTGAGAGTCCACCAATCGTTACAATTTTATCCGATACAGGATCTAAGTATCTACCTAAAATAGTTTCTTCATTTAATAGACGCGCCACGAGTCCGTCTAAAAAATCACTCAGGACAACTAAAAAGCAAATCACCATGAGAATATAAAAATATTTTAGAATGCGTGTATCCTCCCTAAATAGAGAGGCATACTGAGCAAAGAAAGGCAAGAGTAGAGCTCTTGATACAGATAAGAAATTGGATATTGTAAAAATTTTATCCTTTAAAAGTTCATTTTTCATTATTCTGAATTTTACTTTGAATATAGAGCGACATATGACCTTTGTATTTACTTTGGATGTCAGGATTTTTCCAGTCATTGCCGGTAAATTTTTTACGACAGGTTTTCTTATCGCAATGCAACTCTACCGAATACTCAGGATTAGTCTCCGTCATCGCATAATCAAAAGTTAATTCTTCGCCTGTATTGATTTCCCTGAGAGCGACAAATACAATTTGTCCCCGGACTCCGCAATTTGGCTCGCAGCAATGGTTCATCCTCCAATCATCGCTTGGATTTTCCGGATTTAACGGGCAAATCAAAAACCCATTTTCGATGTAATAGCTATAATCCCCGAATCCCTTTGCTTCAACGATTAACGCATGTTGTTCTTCTGTTAGAATAATTCCACCGGAGATACTTACTATTTCTCCCTGCTTAATTGTTTCACTGGCTACTAACCCGTAACCCTTATCAGCAAAATGCTTTTTTTCTACCTTCGGGCTAACATAGCTTTCTGACTTAACTATTTTTAAAATTTCTTCTGAGTATTCCAATCATTTACCTCTAAATAAAAGAAGGCTATTACCTAATCTAATCTCATCGAAGTCAAACAATGCTTTTGGGCGGAGTAGCTTTTTACCGTTTAAGAAAACTCCTGTGTTAGAAACAGTATCAAAGAGTATAAATACATTTTTTACTCTCTTGATCTTTGCATGCATTGGACTCAAAGAAGAATCCCATAAAACTAAATCATTTGAAGCTGTGCTACCGATTGTAATTTCCGGCTTATTAATTGTAAATTGTCTTCCAGGGTTCGGTCCTTCTTTTAAAATGAGAATACCTCTCTCATAGGATTCGCTTTTTTCTAATACGTCAGGCGATACCTCATAAGAGTCTTCTTTATGAGTGACTCCCTGTCTAGGCATTGTCGCGGTCGAAATTGAAGATTCAGAATTGTAAGAGTAAAGGTCTTCAGAGGTATCATCTATTTCTTCTTCGTTTTCCTCAAAGCTAGAATATTTTTTAAATGTGGGATTACTTGTAGTATCCGTCGAAATATTTTCATGGTAGTAAAGATCATTTTTTAAAAGTTCTTCTTCTCTAAGTCTCATTTCCTCTGCAAGTGCTCTCGCTTTGTTTCTTTTTGTTACGGCATATAGCAATAGCAAGCAGATTAGAAGTATGATAAACATAAATGAATAAAAGAATTCTATATTCGAAAATTTAGACTTCATAAATGTAAGTAGGGTTAAATCGTAATTTGCCTTAAAATCATTTTCTCCTACTTTTAAAGTAATTTGAACTGAACTCGATCTAAGTGGCTTAGCATTTTCTGAAAATGGAGATTTGTATTCTATAATTGGGGGTGTTTTTCGAAAGGAATACAATTGGGACTGCATGGTAGCAATAGAAGTATTTTTTTCGATTGGATAAAATTCTCCTTCACTATACTCAGCCAGGTTTAAATATTTTTTTTCACTTAATGCAAGCATATGAATTGGAAATTTTAATGCCTTGGATTTTTTAATTACGTTTGCAATAGGATCGTCTACTTCTGCTTCTTTATCTGTGCTAATTACAAAGAGCAGGTTTGGCAATTCATCTTCTCTAAGTTGTGAAAATAAAAAGTTCAGCGCATAATTGGTTCTATTCCCAGAGCCTTGAGAAATCGCCTCTATTTTTTCTAATGCTTCTGCTTTATCCATATTTAGATTTAGAAAATAAGTATCCCTTCCATAAATATGAACTCCGACTTTATCTTCTTTACTTAGACTTTGCACAAGTGCTGTTGCCAATTGTTTTGAATATTGTAATCGGTCTGTCTCGTTAGATGCCTGGATAGAGAGGATAAGTCGTATTGGGCGCAGTTGGTTAGATTTCAGAATACTTATAGTATGAATTTGCCTGGTAAAACCTTCCCTTGTTTCGGTTATATGAATATTTTCCCCTTGTAGTGGCTTCGCCTTGTTTTCCTGCATATAGATATGCACCATCGGGTATTTATCTGCATTGACTTTTTCTAATTGCACTTTGGAGTCTGCGAAGGCTGTCATCGAAAAAATTATAGCACTAAGAACCAGGATTTTAAACTTCAAAATTTACCTCTTTTTATCCATTCACTATTATTTTAAAACCAATTTTTGTGAATATTCGGATTGTAATTTATTCATATTTTTATTTAGTAAAGTGATTTTTTCAATTAGCTCACCGGATTTTAAAACGGTGACATCATCTGCTAATTCGCGAACGATTCTCATATCATGCGTGATTAAGACTAGCCCAATCCCACTATTTTTCAATAGAGAATAAAGTAGGTTTAGAGTCAACTTTTCATTAAATGAATCAAGTGCTGTTGTAGGTTCATCTGCAACTACAATTTCGGGCTTAACAGATATAGCCATTGCCACTAGAATTCTCTGTTTTTCTCCGCCGGAAAGATTTTTAGGAATTGCATGGTAGCTTTTTTTGGGGTCACGAATTTGGACTTGTTCTAATATTTCTAGGATAGATTTTTCATTGGCGAGAGTTGGGGCTTTTAAGCGAAAATAATCTCTCATCTGCTCTCCGATAGAAATATAAGGATGAAAAGACTTCCCGGGGTTTTGAGGAATGAGTGTAATTTTTTTTCCTCTTAGATTTTCCCAGTCTTTCTCTGAATAATCCAAATAATTTTTGCCAAAAATAGAATAAGAATCAAATTCTAAGGTAAGTTCAGGATGCGTTAGGCGAAAGATGGAATTGGCAAATGAGGTTTTGCCGCTTCCTGATTCGCCAATGAGTGCATGAATAGAATCTTTTCTAAGAGTGAAATCAAATTGGTGTAAAATCTTTCTACCCGATTTATCTAGAATGTTTAGATTTTTTACTTCAAGTAAATTCATGATTCACTTTCCATTTTCTTTTTCGTTTTTAAAATGCTTTTCTTAAACTCGTCCATCGCTATATCAAAATTCATTAAGTTGATATTCTTAGAATTTGGATTCATATCTTCGGAATTCACACCCTGGTTTAAATAAAATAATTCGTCCGATACGATTTGCTTTTGCTTTTTAGTTGCAACTTCTAAAAAAATATTTTTTAAAGTATCACCGAGGCTAATCAAAAGAACCGCAATATGATTGGCACTCATATGTAAAAAAAGCATTTCTTTCCAATACCGGTTCCAGAGAATGATTTCTTTCCAATTGAATTTATTTTTCTCATCTAAAATTTCTAGAGCTTTATCATTTAGGTTTAGATTTTTGAACCTGTCTAAAATTCCTTTTAGACTGGAATATTCATTTTGGATTACGCGGTTTAATTCTGCCTCTGTTACTTGGATAAGACCTGTTATCTTTCCGTCTGCATTGATCTGTAAATGATTGGAAGTGCTTACGATAATGGAATAAGTCCTACCGTTTTTTTCAGTTCCCTCTAATCTATACAATCCATGCCCATTTTTGGTCAATGAATACATGGCTCTTTTTACAACTAGACCTGAATTAACTTTTAGTGTAATTAGAAAATCGGTAAGTTTTAATTTTAAATCTTCTAATTCCCTCTCCATGCCCTTAGGGCGTTTGGGTGGACGACGCGGCTTATCTAGATTTTCCGCAACCTCCCTCTTGGGAAAAAATTTCTTAAGAATATTTTTAAGTTTCATTTCCGTAGTCCGATCTTAAATTAGAAGGTCTTTCCAAAGTTTTATTTTTTAATTCATACATCTTAGCTGTCTTTAAGAAAGTAGAATAGGCAGAGGATACTGCAATGGCAAATCCAGGGTAACCATCTAAAAAACCTGCTTTAAATAAATAGATTTCTAAAAATTTCGAAAATGGCTTTAGTATAGAGCGGATGATGGAAAATGAATTTCCCTTTTTAAACCTAGTAAATGCTACGATAGAAGAAAATTTATTAATTGTATCTACCTGGTGGGATAAATCCTTAAAACTATAATGAATAATATCTCCTTTTAACTTTTCTCCTTTACCTTCAATTTCAATATAATCATGTGGATTTTCACCCGTCCAATGAGCAAAACCTTTTCTAAAAAACCGATAGCGCCATAGAGGATACCAACCGGAATGGCGAATGAATCTACCCATATGAAACGTTAGACGCGATACTTTAAAACCATTTACATTGGTCTGTGTCTGTAAAAAATTTTCAATACTGGACATTAATTCTGGAGTTGCACGTTCATCTGCATCAAGGGATAAAATCCAGTTACCCGCACAAAAAGAAATCGCATCATTTTTTTGCTCAATATGCCCTTTAAACTTTTGCGAAAAAATTTTTACTTTAGGAAAAGATTTGGCAATTTCTAGTGTTCTATCTGTACTAATGGAATCTAAGACTACTATTTCATCTGCAAGAGCATGAACGGAGTTTATGCAATCTTTTATATTGGCTTCTTCATTGAATGTAATGATTGCCACTGAAAAGTTTATTTTTTTGTTTTCATTCTTAACCAAAGAGAAAATACCTGTACTTTATCGTTTATGAACTCAGATAGATTGTCGGTCATTTTTTTCAACCTCTTCATCATAAGTTTTCCCCTTTCGGTTACGGCTAGTCAGTCTTTTGCTGTTGCGTCGGTTTTTTTGTTTCTATATAGTTCTTATGTAAGTAAAAACTTGGCAATCACCCTGAGAAATCGTGCTTTTGTGGCAGCAGTTGGTGTTTACTTCGCCTTAATTCCTGCCTTCTTATGGAATATAACCACATACGATTCTTCGCTTATATCCGTTCTTACTAAATCTGAGATTTCCGATTTTTGGATGTGCTCTGCTGTTCTTCCGGCGTTTTATCATATTAGAAATTCAGAATACCGTATTTGGATTGTACGATCTATTTTTATGTCTGCATCTCTAGTCGTTCTATCAGGATTTATAAGCATATTTACCCCGTTTCGATTGGCTTCTTTTATAACGGCTGGATTTCAAATCAAGGAAGGAGCAAGGCTCCAGCACTTTGCGGGAGATTTTTGGGGTCGCTATACTTACTTACCAATAGGACTTATGAATACACATCTGACATTTGGCGGCTTATGCGGGTTATTCTTTCCTGGCTTAATTGTACATTTAGGTCTTTCCCTTAGAGAGAGAAATATTTGGAAAAATATTCTACTAATACTATTTATTATTTGTTATTCTATTGTTTTATTTTACAATCAGAGTCGTTCCATTTGGCTTGGAGTTATGTTTTCATTTGGGTTAATCTTCATTAAGCTCATTTCCAGTTTTGCAATCGCTAATTTTAGAATCCGATTGAAATTTATCTTCTTTGCAATTAGTATTTTACTAATTGTTGGAATTACGAGCATTGCTATTTATAAAAAAAATTGGCTAATCCAAAGAGCGTTTCAAGAAGGCTTCGCAGACAACACAACGGAAAATCAAAGATACTTTATTTATAAAAATACACTCAGTCTTATAAAAGACCACTGGCTAATCGGAGTTGGACCTGGTAGGTTTGAAAAAGAACATATGCAAATTTCAGACACGATGATTGTAGAAAACGAACAGCTCTGGTACGAGCTTTCTATTACACCCAGGCAGCACGCACATCATGACTTATTGCATTTTTTTTCCATTGGCGGTTTATTTGGATTAGTCGCATTTCTCCATTTCTGGTTTTACTTATTTCGATTATTTATTAAAAATCCATTAACACCGCAAACAGTTTTATTTTCAGGTATCTTAGTTATCTTCATTGCAGGTTTTTTTCAGTGTTATCTATTAGATGATGAGGTGGCACTTCCTTTTTTTGTTCTTATTGGACTATTTGGCGGCAGCTTACAAAAAGAAGACGCGAGATCTAGAGCAATTGCCGGGGTCAGGGCAAGAAAAACGGCTAATACCAATAATTCGTTCCAGGTAGAATCTATTTCGGTTGAGAGTAGCTTTGTTTATCTAAAAAGTCAGATGGCATTGACAGGTAAAAATTCTCCTTTTGAAAAATTTAATTTTTATACTTTAGCAGTATTGTTACTGCCTATTGGTGTTAGTCTGACATATATTCTTTATAAAACAAGACTTGAACCTATGCAGGTTTATAAAAGAAAGGTAACTGTTTCTTATCCGCAAGATAGAATATTAGTGCGTTCATCTTTAAACGGTAAACAAGCATTATTTCCAACCGAGCATATGAAAGAAACAGATACAATTCGCATTGAAGGTTGCTTATCCCATCGTTTCACAAAACCAATTTCTATTCGAAAAACTCCTTTTCGAATTAAATTAGAACTTTATCCGCAAGCAAAGAACCCACCGACGGGAGTTTTCATTACTATAAAAGAAAGAGATTCTTTTGATCAGGATAGACTTTATAAGGTGCACCAAATCAAAGCGATTGGTAAAGAATACTATTTTCCATTGAATAGTGAGGGAGTTACTGTCTTCACTATAGGAGACGAAAGTCTTTATACAAATCTTTTAGAGTCTTCTAAATTCCCTGAAAATATTTACTTTCGAGATTTCGAATTTCGTTTCAGTGGATTTGATAGATCACAGGAAAACTTTGATTTGCCGCAGATAGATTTCGGGAGAGTTTGCGATTTTAAAGACTGATTTATCTCCTGTATAAATCGGAATCATTACCTATGATTTTATATTGCTTTTTCTTACACTGATTTTAAATTTATCCTAGGCATGAACGAGGAAACACTTAAATTCTTAAAGGAAAAGATAAAGAATTTATCTGATTCGGCTGGGTGCTACCTTTGGAAAAATTCTTCTAAGGATGTTATCTACGTAGGAAAAGCTGTTCGTTTGTCAGATAGGGTTCGTAGTTATTTGAATCAAAATATTTCTGATATAAAGACACTTGCTCTTCAAAATGAAATTGATGATTTAGATTGGATTGCAACCCACACCGAAGAAGAAGCACTCATTCTTGAAGACAATCTTATAAAGCGTTTCAATCCAAAGTATAACATTCGTTTAAAGGATGATAAGCGTTATCCGTTCCTTTGCGTCTCAACCGATGAGCCATATCCCATGATCTACCTGACTCGAAGAATTCGAGCTGATAAAAAAAAATACTTCGGTCCTTATACAGATGTAAAAGCTGCACGGGATTTACTCGATACAATTCATAAAGTATTTCCGATTCGAAAAACTGTACAAAAGCTTCCGCAGGCAAAATTGTTAAGACCATGTTTAAATTTTCATATCAAAAGATGTCTCGGTCCCTGTCAGGGAAATATTTCTGTAGAGGAATATTCTGTCGTAGTAGATCAGATTGTAAAATTTTTAGATGGAAAGAAGGATTCCTTATTACAGGAGCTACGAACGCGAATGAATTCTCATTCGGAAAAAATGGAGTTTGAAAGATCGCTCATATATAGAAACATGATTGATAATATACAATCCATTCAGAAAAGGCAAACAGTGATTAACCAAGCCGGCGGAGATGAGGATATTATTGCTTATGCGAAAAGAGATGATGAAGGACAAGTTG
>JANMOF010000522.1:0-15946 GCA_031368925.1 Leptospiraceae bacterium | reverse complement strand
ATACTCTCTTCATTCAAATCAATAATGAGTTTCTTATCAGAATCCAAAAGCCAAAATGCAATAATAGGACTTCTCAGGTCAGGAAGTTTTTTAGGAAATACATTTTCTTCGGTGCTATCAATCACGTCATCATAAGGAGGTTGACTCAATTCACCAAGAATTATATTCAGATTCTTTCTTACATCATTCTCTATAAGTAATACCTTACGTTTAGATTTTAATAAATTAGTCTTACCGTCAGATACATAGAGGGTAACGTTCGTTCGCCTATCAATACTTGGCAAGTCATAAAAGTTAAAAGGAATTAGAAGACTAAACGGATTTTTCCCAACTAAAATAAATACAATAAAAAACAAAATAGCAAGCGAAGAAGAAAGAAAGAAAAAACGAAATTGGTTATTTTTAGTTTCGCCTGTAGCCTCTAAAAATATTTTTGCGAATAGATCTCTTAAAAATCCCAAGACTAGCTTGAAACCAGATTTAATTTTTTGCCATAACATAATTTTTAATTCCTTCAGCGATTCCCTCTGCCAATTTTAATTGAACAGTTTTTTCTTCGAGCATTTTTACATCCTGCGGGTGACTAATAAAACCCAGTTCAATAAGCACAGCCGGCATCATACTTCCTCTTAAAACCTGATAGTTATTTTTCTTTACCCCTCTGCTTGCGATCTTTGAATCAAGTGATTGTTTGAGTTTAGAGTCAATTGCCTTTGCTAGAAGTATACTTCGGCGTTGAATCACAGACGATAACATCCCACTTTGAATATATTGCACCTTAGGATCTCGCTTAGTATCTATTAATTGGTTCGTTAAAATGGAAGTCTCACGTGTTGTTTCAATCGGTCCACTCTGCGCGAGATAATAAACTTCATACCCATGTGGACTTTTTTCCGGAGTGGGAGTCGAATTACAGTGTAAACTAATGAATATTGTATCTCTACTTGCCTGTAATTTTTTATTCGCAATTTTCGCCCTATCTTCAAGTGGGACGTACACATCTTTTTTTCGAGTGAATTTAATTTTTAAATTGGGAAATTTTTTCTTAATGTAACGCTTTACCATTTTAGCAATTTTAAGTGTATAGTTTTTTTCATATTCGCCATTAACCGCAGTTGCTCCGGGGTCTTTTCCTCCGTGTCCTGCATCAATGATGAGATGGCGAAGTCCAATTTCCTCTGGCTGGACAATTACCTTCTGGTATAAGTTTAAAGTCAATTTATCATCAGTAAATTTATAGGAAACTTCCGAGTCAATGAGGTAAATGAAGATTGCCTCGACCATCTCTCTCGGTAAATATAAGTCTCTTCCCATATATAGGATAGGCTTTGTTAGACTCTCAATATTATTCTTATGAATGAAATAAGCAGAGTCTACTCGAAACTTAAACTCCGTGCTTTTTTTAAAACGAATCTCTCCAACTAAAATCACCATGTCGAGTTTGTATTGCAAACCCGGGAGCCTCTTCTTTAATTCTTCGAAACGAACATACCCTCTTTCCAGTGAAATCGTATCAGCACTCGCAGATACGATTCCAAAGAAAAAAAAGATACATGCTACTTTCCAAAAAGTGATTTTATTTTTCTCCAAATTGATACCGGTTTCTTCACATCGTTTTGATTTGCTTCATTGATATCAAATAGGTTTCGTTTAGATTTATCATAGTTTTGTGCTTTTGGCTCATATGGTTTATTTGGTTTCACCCGCGCTACTTTTTCTTTATGGTGCGCATGAGTTTCTTTTTTAGACGGATGGGTAGCTACTGGTTTTAATTTTTCAGAGCCTAATACTGAATCTGCTTTTTGTAAGTAAAGCTTTGCTTCTTCAAGTGGATTTATAGCTTCTCTCTTGCTATTACTGTCTCTATTCTTATTGAACTTATCGCTCTTGAATTTATCGTCTCTAGCCGGTTTTTCTCCACGAGGTCTGTCATCTCTTGGTCTGTCATCTTTACGTTTAGGTGGAAAAGAATTTTTTCCTTTATAGTTAGAGTTACGATTCGACTTATTCTGATTAGCTGGTGATGCTTCTCTCAGCTTTTCTCCGACAAATGCAGTAAACTCGCCTTCAGGAAATTTTAAGAAACTTTCTTCTACTTGCATTGTATTCAATTTATCTCCCAGGAATTTTTCAATTTTTTCTAGCTCTGCATAATCTCTTTCGGAACAAAAGCTTACTGACCTTCCTTTTTTTCCGGCTCTAGCAGTTCTACCAATTCTGTGAACGTAATTTTCAGTGTCCATCGGCAAATCATAATTATACACAACTTTAATGTTATCGACATCAATTCCACGCGATGCAACGTCAGTCGCTACCATGTATTTGTATTTTCCAAATTTAAAGTCTTTCAAAAGTCTTACTCTTTTCTTTTGGTCTAGAAGAGAAGAAATCCCAGTCGCAGGAATTCCAAATCTAGAAAGTCGACTTACAATTTCAGGAACCATTACTTTTAGATTTGTAAAAATAATTCCAAGTCCTTCTTCCGTGTCTTGCAAAATCATATTCACAAGGTAAGGAAGTTTTTCATCTCGTCCTAAATGAATTAACTTTTGGTCAATATTATCAGTAACTACTTTATCCGACTCAATGGAAACTTCGACAGGATCTCTTAAATATTCAGAGGCGAGGCGAATCACATAGTAAGAAAGTGTAGCGGAGAATAGCATCACTTGCTTATTGTCAGGACATTTTTTCATTACGTAGCGGATATCCTTGATAAACCCCATATCAAACATTCTATCCGCTTCATCTAATACAAAAAAACTAATATTAGAAAGGGAAAGTTTTCCAGATTTGATATGGTCAATGAGTCTACCCGGAGTTGCAACAATGATTTCAGTCTTATCTTCAATGTCTTGCAATTGCTCTTTGTAATCAGTGCCACCGATAAAGCTTGCCACTTTTTTATCAGAATATTTTAGTAGTCTCTTTGCTTCCTCGCAAATCTGCATTACAAGTTCACGGGTAGGTGCAAGAATAAGAGCGACAGGACCAACTGGATTTTCGTTTAGAATTTTATTCACAATCGGAATTAAAAAAGCCAAAGTCTTTCCAGTTCCAGTCTGTGCAAGTCCTGTAATATCTCTTCCTTCTAGTCCAAATGGAATAGATTTTTCTTGTATGGGGGTTAATTCTACGTAGCCTATATCTTTAAAGACTCGTAGCATATTTTCGTGTATGTTTAATTCATCAAATTTCATAGTTATCTTCTTTTTGCAAGTATTTGTATTGTATCCCCGTAAGAAGTGAGCCGGGCGAGTGAATTGTAAAAAATTTTAAATGGAAACCTAGCTCTCACTCCTCTGTCTCGAGAAACATGAAAGGACATCGGCTCACAATATAAAACGTTAGCCTCAAAGTATTGAAACACTTTTCTTAGGGATAATGGTGAGTAATCTGCGAAGTGATCTTCTGGATGAGTCTTAAACCATTCGTCTGGATTAGTAGAAAAAGTTGGTCCGTATAGAGAAGGCAGGGCTAGAAATACAAACCCTCCTTCATTCAAAAGGGAAAATATTTTTGTTAAAACTTTTTCCTGGTCAGGGAAATGTTCGAGTACAAAAAAAGCAGTGATACAATCATACTTTATATCTGTATTATAATCGAGAAAGGAAATGCTTTCAGCGTCTAATCCCAGTTGTTCCCTGGAATAGTTTACCTCTGATTCGGAAATCTCGATGCCTTTTGTTTTGTAGCCGATTTTTTTTGCCTCATCAAGAAAGAAGCCGGCCGCAGAGCCGATTTCTAGTAAATTTGTTTTCTTAGGTTTATTAAATCTTTCAAGAATTTGCAAACGTCTTTTTGCTAACGAGCGAAGAGATGCTTCATCTTCGTAGTAAGTTTTTTTGTATTGAGCTTTGTATTCATCCAAAAAATAAGAGTTAGAATAGCTCCGACTCTTAGCTGGAATGTAAAAACAGGTACCTGTATTCTCACAATATTTGTAGTAATTTGGAAATTTAGGGTGGTCTGTGATTTTAAATAAACTCATTGGTTATTGTACGCTTGTGATATTGAAAGATAATATATTGTCGTCTTCGCTTAAATGACCCAGTAGAATCTCTTCCATAAGCGGTGAGATATTTATCTCCGCTCGATATTCCACTTCATCCATTCTTTTTTTTATAGATTCAGAATCAATAAAGATACCCTTTCTGTAAATTTCCTTTTTCAACTGGGAAATTTTTTTGGCTTTTTTAAGGATAATTAGAAGTGTTCTAGGTTTTGGGTGTTTGGCATTGGTCTTCGTTTCAATCATCCGAATTACATAAAGGGTAAATATTACAAAACCAGTGCTAATTGCCGCAAGAACATAGTATCCCGCCCCGACAGCAAGCCCAATGGCAGCATTCGTCCATATGGTAGCGGCTGTAGTTAGCCCCATAATCGAGCCATTTACACGACTTTGCATAATAGCACCCGCCCCTAAAAAGCCAATTCCGCTAATTACCTGCGCCGCAAGCCTAGCTGGATCCCCAACAGCTCTCTGGGTAGTTTTTCCGGTTAGTAAATCGGATTCGGGAATCGAATAAGAAAGATGTTCGGAAAGAATCATTACGAGCGCGGAGCCGATGCAAATTAGCATATTGGTTCTAAGTCCTGCCGGTTTTCGCTGGTTTTTTCGCTCAAAGCCAATGATTCCTCCAAATAAGAAAGCTAGGAAGAGCTTAGTAAAAATATCTAGAACGTCTATGGTAGTCACAAATAGAATTCAACTTTGAAAGCTTAAATAGATTAAACAATTTTTTATTGTAAACAAAGTATTTTTTCAAATTCTGGTAGAATGTCTATCGAAGAAAAACTAAAGTCTCTGGGTCTAGAACTTCCCCCTATTCCAAAAGCAATTGCCTCCTATATCCCAGCTAACGGTTCTGGAAATTTGGTTTTTACATCCGGTCAATTGCCAATGAAAGAAGGAAAATTATTGTATACGGGAAGAACAGGTGCTGATGTTACACTAGACCAGGCGCGTGAGGCGATGAAACAATCCTGCCTCAATGCACTTGCGGCTATCAAGGGTTATACGGGTGATTTGGAAAAAATTTCTCGCGTTGTAAAAATCGGAGCATTCGTGTCATCCGATAATTCATTCTTTGAACAGCACTTAGTCGCAAACGCGGCGAGCGATTTACTGATGGAACTATTTGGCGAATCAGGAAAACATGCACGGTTTGCGATAGGCGTAAACACACTTCCATTAAATGCATGTGTGGAGTTAGAGCTTACCGTAGAGGTAAAATGATATTAGTCCGATACATTAGAGATTTTTTCTTTTTCATTGCGATTGCCTTTGTAGGTTGGTTTAAGGTTTTATTCCAATTTCTAGCTTATCTCTATTCTATCTGGACTCAAAACTCTCTATTCACAAAAATTTCAATCTTTGTATTATTTTTTCAACTTGTATTTGCGACAAGACCCTGGTTTGAATACAAAATCCAATTCAATGAAGTTGTAGAAGTTTTATCCGTATCCTCAAAGGTAAACCTAATCTTTATTTTTCTCTCACTGGCTAATTTCATTTTGCTACTACTCGATGTTTCTTTTTCTAACCTAATGATTCTTATCCTCCAAGTGATTTTAGGAGTCCTATTTTTATTTGGCTACCAGAGTCCTACTTCCCTTCATATTGATTTTATTAACCCGGATGATTATAAGTTTAACCAAACTTTTTATATTTTCGCAGCCACTTACTCCCTCGCCCTGGCACTTTCCATTCGTAATTTTTTTAAAAAATAGTATTTACAAGAATTTGTCCCAAACGGATTTATTAGATATGAAACTAATAAAAACGATTTGTATAGTCTTAGTCTTTATTTTACCTGTCTCAATTTTACTTGCGAAAGATAAACCAAAGAAGAAATCGCAAAAATGGAGTGATTACCAGGGAGAGATGAATTGGAATGCTGCAAATAAAAAATGTGCAAACCTTGGAATGCGTCTCCCTACACGAGTAGAAATGGAAGCAGCTTATAAAGCGAAGGCGACAGTATCCTGGAAAAAAGATGGCTACTGGTTTTGGACATCCGAAGAATATTCCAAAGGCGACGCCTACTACTTTGATGTCGGCTTAGGACTTGTAGTAGACCACCTAAAAGAAGAAGTCAACCACGTAAGGTGCACTGCAAAATGAAGTTAGCCTTTTCTCAAGAATACTTATTCGGCAACAAAACCTTCCAATGGAACAGAAAGGCTCGGGTGATTAATTACTATTTGTCGTAGCTTAATCAAATTTTCTTCTAGGTATTCTTTTATTCCGGGAGAATTTAAAAATTCATTAGAAAAAATAACCGAATTCGGTCTTGCCCCGTTTTGTAGTTTAGCGGAGGTATTCACTGTTTGCCCGAAATAATCTATACCCGTATTTAGATTCACCGCCAGGCAATTCCCTCTATGTGCAGAAATTTTAATTCGAATAGGAGAATCATTTTCTCTTTTAGAAAATACATTTTTTAATTCCAATACAGCCTTCATAGCAGATATAGAATTTCCAAATGCAAGCATTGCCCCATCCCCCACAGTTTTAATGACTGCCCCTGAGTATTTATAAATGATATCGTAGATTAACTGAAAGTGTTTTTGCACTTCAAGAAATGCCTTCGCATCTCCTTCCTTCTCGTAAAATTTTGTCGAGCCGACGAGATCTGTAAAAATAATATTTTGCACACCTAAGTCTAACTGCAAATCGGTCGAAAGATGCTCTTCGGTGAACAAGTCTCTAAATTCCTGTAAATTAAAAAGTGCTCCAGGAGTTAATCTATCTTTACCCCAGCTCACTTCCTCAACAGTCAAAAGCAAATCTTCGGAGAAAGGATTGACTCCCTTGATCTCATAGGTTCTATTTTCGATATCTGGTAAAATCGAAATCCGAAAACTAGATAAGTCAGGATGATTCTTAATACGAATTCGAAACTCTTCACTCGAAAGATTAGATTTAAAAATAAATGAAAAGTTTTCGCTAGATATATGTTTCTGGATATAAATATGAGGCTTTTTACTCATTTCAGAAGAGCAATAAAATACTCTCGGTATATCGTAAATAGCCGTGCTCAAATGAAAAGTAACCTCTATAGAATTAAGCTGATTATTCTCAAATGAAATTTCGCATACATCACAGCTTCCCTTACTCGGAACTTTTCCCAAGGACGGCAATTCAATCTTAGCCCCTCTACAATGCGGACAAATAACATCCCAGGATAATGTAAGTAAGCCTATTCGAACAGAATATAAAAGTAGGACTAATACTTCGTTTAAATCAACATCCCACTCTCTTGCGAGCATAAGAGGACGTATCTTACTTAATATATTTCTATCGGACGTAAGTATAAATTGAATCAATTTATCAACTAGTTCATGTCGAATAATTTTGACTTCTCTTAGCCTATCCTCGTATTTTTTTAAGAGGTTTTTTCCTTCTTCAGAAATTTCAATTCTTTCGGGGACAAATGTATCCCAGATAGTTTTCTGATTTAAAATAGAAGTTTCAATATTCTTAAGAACAGTCTTATATTTTTCTTCGAGCGGAAGTAAATAAGCAGGGACAAATTTTTTCGCAATCGCCATTTTAGAAATAGTAGATATGTAAATAACAACTCTTACCCCCTTCTCTATTTTTTCAGAATAAAAAACAATATGATTGTAATCAGAAATCCCAGTCGAGTATTTGCGAAACCGAGTAATCCAATTCGGATATTCCCATTCAAACGGAAACTCAACCCACTCCTCTCTAAATTTTCCTTCACCCTTTGATCCAATTAAGACTCCTTCTTTTTCTATGTATTCAATTCCTTCGTAGCCGACAGCATGATTAAAACGAGACGAATCCATTATATATTTCCAGAGTTCTTCCTGGCTTACGGCTAATTCATATGTCCAAAGATACGAGTATTCTTTACTTTCAGGTTCGAAATTAAATCTTTTATTCCAGGGAAATTGTTTTTTAAAATCAGGCAAAGTCAAAATAGAATTCATAATCATGCGACAGTATCATTATGAATTCCTAATTGTAAAGTGTTTAAACTCAATAAGTAGAAAAATATTATTCACACACAAGTCTCTAGAAGTTCACGAGAATTTTTAGACAAGCCCGGCTCCAAAAGAACTCTACTAATTTCTGATTGCGCAATTGACTTTATATCCTCCGGAAATTTCTTCACAAAATTAAAATTACCACAAAGTCTAGCGGCTACTTGTGGATTCATTTTATCTATTCGAATAATTTCATCGCAAAGCCATTTGTAAGTTTCTTCTTTATCACGTTGCATTACTAAGTAATTTTTTCCGAGAACTGAATGTAAGGAGTAAATATTATTTGGATTTTCAAAATTAAAGGGAGGAGTCGCAGCAATTTTTTTTACTGTTTCAAACGTTTTACTCACACAGGAAGAGGCTTGCACCTGTAACCATTTATTAAATACAACTGCATCATCTTTCCAACGATTAAAAAATTCATTTAAGGCTTTTTGTTTTTCATCACTTTCTGTCCGGCATAAAGCGACTAACGCATTTATTTTGTCAGTCATGTTTTTAGTAGAGGTAAATTGTTCATAGGCGATTTCAACTGAATTAGGATGATTAGCCAGAGCTAGATAGAAAAGCAAATGATTTTTAAGCGCCCGATCTGCTTCGGAGTCTTTTTTATGATGGAAATGATACAGCTCAAGTATGGAAGATTCATATAGCTTAACAAACACAATTGAAATACTATGATTAGCCGCTTCAAATGCCTTTGCATCTAGAATTTCTTCCTCCTGGGCTAAGATGTCATCTCCGGGTATTTGGAGCATAAGAGATTTGAACTGGGGATCTATTTTTTTATCTAGAAGTATATAGCCCATAGCCTCTATAATTTCTGTATTTGGTTTAAGCTCTATTTTGTTTCTATAGTCAGAAATTAATCTACGTAATTCCTGCAGGATCATTTTAAAACAGGCTTCACGACGATTAAATGAATCTTTATCCAATTTAATTATATGCAAAAGCTCTGCCTGCGTTGCATTCCAATTTAACTTAATAGGTGCAGAGAATTCACGGTTTAAGGATAACACCGGTTTTTCTTTGATATCACTGAAAATAAAAATTTGCTCTAACTCTTTTAGATGAATGAGAGTTTTACCGTCTGAATTGTAAGAAATATCTTTTGAATGTAAAGTAAAATCATTTCCTTTCGCATCAAGTAAACCAATAAGCAAAGGAATATGAAATGCTTCTTTCTTAGGTTGTTTATCTGTCGGCTTACAGAATTGTTTTAGCGTTAACGAATACTCTTTCTTATCCGCATCATAATTTTCAATGACGGTGACTTCGGGAGTTCCGAATTGACTATACCACAACCTAAACTGAGCAAAATCAACATTATTCGGTGTTGCAATGGCATCCGCAAAATCAAGAATAGTCACAGCTTTTCCGTCATAGCGCTTGAAGTATTCATCCATCCCGTTTCTAAATCCATTTACACCTACTATAGTATACATCATCCGAATCACTTCGGCACCTTTTTCGTAAATGGTAGAAGTATAGAAATTATCCACAGAGAGACAACTCTCAGGTCTAACAGGATGAGCGTTAGGTCCTGCATCTTCTGCAAACTGTCTAGCTCTAAGTGCATCTACGTTTTTAATACGTTCCACTGCTCTCGAATGTAAGTCAGAGGAAAACTCCTGGTCTCTAAACACTGTTAGCCCCTCTTTCAAAGAAAGCTCAAACCAATTTCTGCAAGTCACCCTGTTTCCAGTCCAGTTGTGAAAGTATTCGTGGGCAACAACAGATTCGATGCGCATAAAGTCATTATCCGTTGCAGACTCCGGATCGGCTAACACCAAACGCGAATTAAAAATATTGAGTCCTTTATTCTCCATCGCACCCATATTAAAATCGTCAATGGAAACAATCATATATTGATTCAAATCATACTCAAGACCAAATCTTTCTTCATCCCACTTCATCGCTTTTTGTAAAGACGCGAGAGCATAAAAGCACCTATCCTGTTTTCCGTGTGAAGCATAGACTTCTAGCTTAACTTCTTTTCCCGAGCGCGCAGTGAAATTTCCTTCGACAACTCCCAGGTCTCCGGCGACTAACGCAAATAAATAACTCGGTTTTTTAAATGGATCTTTCCAGGTAGCGACGTGCCTTCCATTGCCTAGATCTTTTTTGGAAATTAAATCTCCGTTAGAAAGTAACACAGGATACTTTTTCTTATCCGCTTCAATCAAGACAGTGTAGCTTGTCATTACATCCGGGCGATCTAAGAAATAGGTAATATTTCTAAAGCCTTCCGCCTCACACTGAGTTGCAAAAATTCCTTTTGATAAATAAAGTCCCTCGCAGGCTTTGTTTGCCTCTGGATTAATTTCTACAATTGTTTCCAGTGTAAAATGATTTGGCAGAGACCCAATGGTTAAAAATTCTTCCTGTACTAAGTATTCTGCGGTTGATAACTCTTTGCCGTCAATATGGAGGCTAATTAATTTTAACCCCTCTCCATTTAAAACAAGCGGAGAATCTTCTAGTTTTTCTATGACCTGCTTTGCTTTAACCTTTGTATTTATTTCGTGTAAATTAAAATATAGCTCTATGCTCTTGACTTGAAAAGAAGGTGCCTTGTAATCTGTAAGAAAAATTCTTTTTGGTTGGTTGCTATTCGTATCCGTATTCATTTAAACCTCAGTCTATGATTCAATTTTTATTAGAAGGAATTGTATATTACTCTTTAGTTTCTAGTATTTCCATATAGTGTTTAATTTGCATTTGCGACCAATGTAACTGATCCACAAGATGCAATATAATTGGAATAGACTCATCATTCGCACCGAAGTCTTCCTTTAAATCTTTAATTAACAAAATTCGAGTAATATCTTCTTTATCTAAAATTTTTCTATTAGTATCAATCGGAATAATCCAATTTCTTTCGATACAATCAGATATAAAAAATTCTTTCACTTCATACAATTCAATGATTTCTGTAATTTCATAAGTCGATTTATTTAACATATTTATTCTCCAGTATTAGCCTACTTCTCTTGGATTGTAGGGATGACTCTCACTCCAGGTTTTAATAAACTCTTTAAACGCCAAATCAGGATTATCCGGAAGAACTACTTTCAGGATTACAATTTGATCTCCACGACCATTACCCTTAATAGGCATTCCTTTTTCTTTAATACGAAGCTTTGTTCCTGTATTTGCGCCAGAAGGAATTGTCATCATAATTGTTTCTTCGATAGTAGGAATCTTAATTGAGCCTCCATTTACAGCCTCATCTAGACTAATCGGAATTTCAATTTCTAAATTGTTTCCATTTATCTTAAATAGATTGGAAGGTCGAATTAGTATCTCAATGTAGGCATCTCCGGGTTTGCCTTTGCCGATTCCTTTAGCGCCCTGGTTTTTAATTCGTAATTTTTCTTTGTGAGTAATGCCCGGAGGAATTTTAATTTTTAATCTCTTGTTATCCCCGAGTAAAATTTCTTTCTCTATTCCGACTATCGCATCTTTTAAATCAATTTCCATGCTAAAATGATGATCCTGCCCCGGTAAATCAACTCCTCGACCTTCCCCTTTTCCTGAAAAAAAAGTTTTAAATATATCTTCAGGGTCTCCATCAAAATGATACGCATAACGCCCACCGTCTTCTTGAAAATCATTGTAGTAGGTTCCACTTCTATTAGAAGTAGCAGCTTTTTCTTCCTGAATTCCTTGCTCAAATTTGTCGCGGGCTTCTTTATTTTCTATTAACTTATAAGCGACACTTATCTCTTTAAACTTAGGCTCCATCTCTTTGTTGTTAGGATTTAAGTCGGGGTGGTATTTTTTTGCCAGTGCTCTATAAGCTTTTTTTATTTCGTCGTCTGTAGCGTTTTTTGAAACGCCAAGAATTTCATACGGGTCTTTCATTAATTATTTCCTCTATTCTTCTATATAGATAGGCTTACTATCTTTATTATCGGCAAATACCCATTTGCCGTTTTGCTTTTCTAGAATTAGTTTACTATCACTGGTATCAACTGAGTAAAACGAATCTGAATTTTTAAGCAATATAAATACACCACCACTCGTAAAAACTTCCGCCTTTAAATTATCCTTAGAAAACGCTACGCCGGCTAATTGCGTTTTATCCCTATTTAAAAGTTGCAATGGCAATTCAAAAACTCGAATACAATCCTGTAACACTTCTGACCACTCGTAGCCCGCAGAGCCAATGCATCCATGCGAATCTAATCCACTTCCTGGCATCATTTATTTTGTTCTCCTTATATACTTAAAAAACTATTTATCTACCTTTCTCGTTCCACCGGAAATCCTAGCAATGATATAGTGAGACATGCTTGCGGCAAGTTCATGTTCTCCCATAAAGATTTTACCTGCCCTTTCTTTTTGCAAAAGCTCTGTTTCCTCTTCACTATGAGTTCTCACGATTGTTTCAATGTTCGGGTTTAATGTGCGGGCAATTTCAATCATCTGCCTGACTTGAAATGTATCGGGTGTGGCTATAACGAGAGTATGCGCTCTCGCTATATGAGCTTGAATTAATACAGCAGCCTCTCCGGCATCACCGGATACTGCCGGTAATCCCTTCTCTCTTAAACTTTCTACTATTTCCCGATTCTGTTCGGCTATTACGTATTTAACTCCCGCTTGTATAAGTGCCTGACCAATTCGTTTTCCAACTCGCCCATATCCAACTAGAACGACATGCCCTGTTAGATGCTCGGAGTCAAATGTAATCGGTAACTCTGCTAACGGATCATCATTTCTTTCGAGTAGGTTTGCTAATTTAGAACGAGAGCGAATCCATACTTGTATTGGCTCAATTGCTTTGAATACAATTGAGTTGAGGGTAATCGATATTAGCGCGCCGGCTAGAATTAAATTCTGTCCCTGGGTAGAAAGTAATTTTAAAGATACACCGATACCTGCGAGGATAAAGGAAAATTCTCCAATTTGCGCAAGCCCCGCTGATACAGTTAAAGCTGTGTTTAATGGATAACGAAATAGTAAAACTAGAAAAAATACGACGAGAGATTTTCCAAGGACAATAATTGCAACCACGATTAAAACCTTAACAGGCTCCTGAATCAAAATAGCAGGCTCAAATAACATCCCGACTGATACAAAAAACAATACAGAGAAAGCATCTCTTAGCGGCAAAGACTCTTCTGCCGCTCGATAACTAAGATCCGATTCCTGTAAGACGACTCCTGCAAAGAAAGCGCCGAGTGCAAAAGATACACCGAACAAAGCAGCAGAGCCATAAGCAATACCGACAGCAGCAGCAATCACGCATAATGTGAATAATTCTCTAGAACCCGTTCTTGCAACTTGCCAGAGAAGCCAGGGAAATACCTGTTTGCCGACAAGCATCATGAGTAAAATAAAAATAGAAACCTTGCCGAGAGTAATACCTAAAGTAGCAAGTATAGATAAATCTTGATTATCCGCAGGCATTTCGCCACCCAGCCAACCGGAAAGCGGGGGAAGTAAAACTAATACTAGAACTGTTGCGAGATCTTCTACTACAACCCATCCCACAGCGATTCGTCCGTTGACAGATTCCAGTAAGCCTCTACTCTCGAGTGCCTTTAGAAGAACTACGGTGCTCGCAACAGAAAGAGAAATTCCAAATACAATTCCTTCTCCGAGACTCCATCCCCAGAACTTAGTGACGAAAATGGATAGAATAGTTGCAACTACAATGCGAAGAATCGCGCCGGGTAGAGCAATCTTACGAACAGCCATCAAGTCCTCTATAGAAAAATGAAGTCCCACTCCAAACATTAAAAGCATTACCCCGATTTCTGCGAGCTGACCCGATAATTCCATATCCGCAACAAAGCCAGGAGTTGCCGGTCCTGCAATGATTCCCGCAACTAAATAACCAACTAGAGCGGGTAATTTTAATTTTGCGGCAATAAATCCGAGGATAAGAGCAAGAACTAGGCTTACTGCAATCGTTGTAATTAGAGTTAGGTTATGAGGCATTCTTTATTTCCTGATTTTTTCTTTTAGACAGATAATTAAACGCAATCGCAAAAAAAAATCTTTCCTAGTTGAAGAGTTGAGATTTCATTTGCATCGAATCTATTTTCTAAAGCTAAGGCATTTAGAAAATAAGAGTCAACTTCTTTTTATAATTACTCTATCTGTTAGAGATATACCAATCTTAGTCTCACCTATACTATTTTCTTTAGTGGTAAGTTTACTAAAAAAGGTCTTATGACTAAACCAAGGACTATAGTTGGTATTATACTTAATACTATACTTGAAGTATCTTTGATGCATTGGATGCATAAACACTAGGAATAAATTTTCAGGTATTAAAACTTAATTTGCTCAGCCTCTTCGTAGCTTTTTAAATATTCTTTCGGAATGCTTTTATCGAAGAACCGTTTGATTACAATATCATCTTCTAAAATTTTTACGGCAATAAAGAGTTCTTTGGTGTAGTCTTTGAATTTGACAATTGAATCGTACGGGTAATCAGGATCAGGCTTAACAGAGCAATCTGGAAATAGGCTATATAAATAAAGCGTAGAATCTTTTTCGGAGTATTTTATTTTTTCAAAATTTAGGTTGCATTTTTCGTCAACCGGCCAATAGAAATTATAAGAAGAATGATTGAATGTATATGTTAACACTTTATTCTTTAATAGAAAATAGAAGCCTGTCTCGATAGAAAAACAGCAGCAAATACATGTCTGATAACGTGTAATGAATAATGATTTAGTCCGAAAAATTCCGTTGCCATCTCGAACACTCTTCTCTCCATATTCTAACCCCTTACTTCTATTTAAAATTGAACCATAATCCATGTATGATTGACACTCATCATTTCCGGTATAATAAATATTTAGAGAACTGTAGTCTCCTACTAATGGAGCCTCTTCCTCTTTAAATCCTTTTTCAATTTCTTTTTTTATTATTGGAAATGCTTTTAGTTCAGCGACTTTTTCAAATAGACTATGAAACGTATCTTCTACAGAGAGGCTTCCTCTTTCTAACCGTTCTTTGTATTTACTTAGGTAAACAAACCCTGAGAACACCCAACCCTGTTTTCCATTGTAGTCCGTTAATATCCAATTCCCTTTTCTGCCCGCTATCGTCAAAACGGTATTATCCTTTCCGATAACTTCACCAATATAATTGAGAGGAATTATATCTAGTTGTTTTGATTTTTGGTCTGGCTTTTCTCGTAAGATTAACCCGAGTGTAGTGGCTACTTTAAAGTATTCGCTTTCAGATTGAGTTTTTAAATTTTCACTTTTCATATAACCAAAACTACTGTCTGCATACTCTACCAAGTAAACGTCTTCCCAGTTCTTCTTAAACTTTGATTTAAACAAAACTTAAAACAAATATAAAAAATAAAATCCTTCTCATCATATCCTTCTTTTATCGGTGTTCATCCGTGTCCATCGGTGGTAATCTTTCTCCCCACCACTCCACCAAACCCACCGGCGAGCATACAGGCGAAGATAATAGAATAAGGAATCACCTGTGAATTTAAAGTCTTGGGAAGTAAAACATAAGTGATAAAAATTCCAACACACCCGCCTAGAAGTGTAAACAGGTAACAGCGTTTAAAATACTTCCAGGATTTGTATTGAAAATAAAAATACGAATAGCAGATAAGACTAATAAGCCCCGTAGATAGAATGAACGATAAAAATATTGCGATTACCGCAGCGATTAATAAACCAAAAACTTGAGTCATAAATTTCTCCTAAAGTTAAGGACTTATGCACCTAGCGGTGGGCTTGCTGCCGCAGGCTATAGTCTTCTCTCAGTGTCTCCGTGCCGGCGCTTGTGGTCAATGTCATTAAGTTAAGGAAATTAGAGAACATTCTTGTAATTTAAAAAGTTTCGATGTTTGCCTCGTGGCTTACTGACTTTTATGATACGGGGAGACTGCCTATTTGGTCTAACAGGTTCCAAATGAGATAAGAAAAGT
>JANMOF010000518.1:0-11830 GCA_031368925.1 Leptospiraceae bacterium | reverse complement strand
ACTTTTCTTATCTCATTTGGAACCTGTTAGACCAAATAGGCAGTCTCCCCGTATCATAAAAGTCAGTAAGCCACGAGGCAAACATCGAAACTTTTTAAATTACAAGAATGTTCTCTAATTTCCTTAACTTAATGACATTGAGCGATATCGGGGGTCTCTAGATGTTGAGATTCCCGACAGAAAATTTCGGGAATGACACATTCAATCTCTGCGCCTTTGTGTCTCCGTGGCAAATTTCACTTCCAAATCTTCTTCCACCATTTACCTTCTTCTTTCGGCTCATCCTTCAAATTCATTCTAGATTTAATATCTTTTATATCAAGACCGGTTAACATCCTGTAATTCTCAGCACGCTTTTCTTCTCTTCCTCGGAGTTGTTTGAAATATTCTTTTGCTTGGGAGCATTGATTAGGATTTCCTTTCCAGGGATGTTGGATGATATAACGTCCTTGGAAATTTTGTTGGTCTTTGGTTTCTTGGAATACTAAGTCCTCTGGAAATGTGTCGTTATTGTATCGAATATGAAGACGAGTAACCATCACTTGTGGTGGACCCGCATTCCAGTTTTGTTTCGGCTGATTTTGATTATCCCCAATCCAGAATACGCCTAATTGCTGTAATTCGTTATTAGAAAGTGGCTCTGCCGCGCACGGGTCACACCAGGACATATTCCAGAAGTATTCAGTAAACACAACTCGATGGTTTTCTTTTCTCGCTTGCTCTAGAAACATTGATTTATAAAAGTTAGCAAAATCGGATTTTACAAATTCAGGAACTTCTAGATCACTTGGAAGTTTTACTGTGCGATAATTCGTAGTTTCCACACGCCCATCTCTAGAAAGCATATAGATTAATAAATCCTGCTCACCTTTTGCGTTTAGCATTCCCAGGCGAATCGGTAGCATAAACTTAGGAGATTCGTAAGCAAATTGTAAGGGGCGAAGAAATGTTAGCCCCTGCGCCATACTTTTTAGATTTACTTTAGCTACGAAAAATTTTAACTTCTGCTTAATGTAAGGTCTTAAAGCTTCACTTGCTCCTTTCGGAATTTTATATCCATTTTGATTGAGCCAGGTTTCTAGTCCGTCTGAATACTTTGCGGATAATATCTGTATATCGTATTCACCAATCGTATAAGAAGCTTCTACTGTTACTCCCAAATCTTTTTTACCTGCCGGTACAGAGGAAGGTGTTGGTACAGTTTTTTCCTTTTTCATTATATCAAACATACTTGATTCTTCCTCGTACCTATAGCAAGGGTCTGGATCAAAGTATTCTACAAGCCTTGGTGCACTGTACGCATCGAGGTGATCTATGATTTTACTATCTCCCACATGAATCTGGTCTTTTTCTAGAATGGTTGGCACAGGAACGACAAGTGCAAACTCTTTTAAATCTCCCTGGTAATCATTCATCATGCTAATCACCGTCTTATTGTCATTATGCACAACTACAACGCGAGAAGCATTATTGTAGAGACTCGCATCTGCCTTCGCCACATAGAATCCACAGAACGCCAAAATTTTGCGAACGGGAACTACGGCTAATACTAGTACTGCGCATATTGTAAATACTTTCAATTTTGATTTCATACATCACCTCTCTTTACTATTTTAGTTTGATCCCAGCTATACTTCTCATCTTTAAAAATTATATCCCATAGAACTACGACTGGCGAGCATAAAAATAGCGCCCAGATTAAATTATTCGTCCTGAAATATTGAAACGCCCAGGCATAAGCAACAACTGCTACAAGTAGAGCATGGAGGATACGCGCTGTTTTGTGATTGGGAATTGTCTTCGGGTCTGTAATCATAAAAAATGTAAATAGAATCAAAGCCCCATTCTGCAACTGATGAAATAAAACCTCCCACCTATATCCAAAATTTAGGATTCGATAACCCAGAAGCGAAAAGTAGAAAAACAAAAATGCATAACTTATTTCCGAAATCCTTGCCCTACTCGAAACCACAAATCCAAATGCAATCAGCCAAATTCCAACAGTCAATTCAAATCCCCACTGCCCCGGCGAAACCCATGTGCCCGGCAAAAGATTAATTCCTAAAATTACTCCAAGCATCGCAGGGTTAAATATATGTTTGCCTCTAACTCGAATGAGAAACTTGGAAGAATTTACTATAAATGCAATGAGCGGATGCACCCAAAAAAAATCACTTCGCAAAAGTAACGATAAACCCAGACAAGTAATCATTGTGCTAAAATAAGCAATTTCGATTTTTAAGATTTTTGTCCAGAGATATTGAGTAAAAAGCCCTGATAGAAAAGTCAGAGCAATTTGCATCGGCATGATGGAGAAATCTCGAAAGAATACACCGATGGAGAGAAGTGTTCCCATGAGGAAAATTTGCAGTATCCTCACATCGGAGCGAAGAAAATCTACAAGGCTATTAACCTGTGAATGCTGGTAAAGTGTTAGTATTCTAGCTGCCATATATAATCCTTTAAAATTTATTTGTTATCTTTTTCTTTCGCGTCTTCTTTTTTCTCTTCTACTCTTTCTTCGCCTTCTTCTAGCACTATCTGTTCAAAAATATTTACCGGACGGATCACTGACTCATTCAAAATATAGAAATTTCGAAACTTATCTTCCGTGGTTTTTATTTTCTGCATATCCTTTGCTTTGTCATCAGGATTTACTTTTTTTAATTCCACTATATAACTCGCTTTCGGGTCACCCTTGGTATCCGCTTTTCCATTTACACCAGCTCCAAGCAAAACATCAGGCCAGCGTGGTTCATTGGTTTTACCTTTTAGGGTATCCTCTCTAAGCGGTAAATACTTATTTGCCGTATAAATTACTTTCGTTCCATAAATAGGAAACTTCTGGTAAACAGGGACTTGCCTCGTTTTCCGAACAGTCCTACTCGAATAGGTTGGCACATTATCACAACTAGTAACTTTCTTAGAAGCACCTGAGCCAGTTGATTCGTAACTAGTATGACATTCTCTCTTGGAGCCAGATTGGTATTGTTCGCTTTCAGTATAGCTTTCGGTCTTAGAGCCTACTTGCCTGTCTTCATACGAGCGAATTTCCTGGGTAGATTTTATTTTTACAATGTCATCTCCTCTGAGTTCTCCTTCCCAATCACTCTCTTGTGTTGTTGAATAACGCATAACAGGAATTGTTCTCTCCCAGGCAACATCCACTACTTGAAAACTAACGTTATGCGTCTTACCGAGGAAGTAAAGTCCTGTGATGCAGCTTCCTAGAATTGCCACTGCCCAAATGCTAAATTTTTTCCAATTGAAAGGTTTCTTCGAATCAGTAGGCTTTTCTATTTTTTTAGCCGCTTTTAATTCTTTTTCTTTTTGGACTTCAAAGTAATTTTTCTTACTAGATTCCTGACTCGCCCCACAGGATAAACAGTTATTATCCGTTACCGAGTTTAAATTTTCACAAAAAGAACAAAGCCAATCTGCACCCGCTTTAAATTTTTCTACCAATACTTTATCTTCTACTTTTTCTTCTTTACCTTCCATCAGGTAAAATTTAATATTTTCATTTCTTGCATTTCCACAGGATGGGCAGCTTCTCACATCGCCGCGGATTGCTTTTTGACCACACTTATCGCAGTCCCAGTATTCATACACCAATTCTTCTGTTACAGTTTTTGCCATGATGCGAAACAGTATTTTATATTAGGTTTTTTTCAAGAAATATTCTTTTTTTAAATCACCTGAACTGAATCATTTCTTTTCTAAAGAAATGATTCAGTTCAGGTGATTGCCAGCATTCCCAGTGCTAAGGTTGGGTACACCTAACGGTGGGTTTGCTGCCGCAGGCTTTCAGTCAGTGATAGCGGATTACAACGATTGTCATGTCATCGTGTTGCTCATGAAGATTGGTAAACTCGGAAATTTTTTTTTGTATAAATGTAAGCATTTCTTTCGAAGAATGATTCGGAGCTGATTCTAAGATTTGTGTAAACCTCTCAAAGCCGAGTAAGTCATTATTCTCGTTATTCGCTTCAATAATTCCATCACTTACAAGAATTAACATATCACCCTTCTCTATTCCGACTGTTGCTTCTTTGTATCCGAACTGGGCACCAATTCCCTGACCAAGCGCAAATCCTTTTGCCGAAATCCATTCCACACTTCCATTTTTTCTTTTTACATAGGGTGGTATGCAAGCTGCGTTGACTATCTTTGCGAACGCATGATTGGTATTAACCCCTACCAGTTCCACCATACAAAGCGCACAGTTTTGCTTTTGTGGTTTTGTAAAAGGAACTAGCAGCTTATCGAGGTAAGCCATTCGCTCCGGAAGTTTTAAATTTAGTTTCATCGTATTATCAATATGCGAAATACAAGTCGCCATGAGTAGAGCGGCTGATATTCCTTTGCCGGAGACATCTCCAACGGCTACTAAGTGTTTACTGATCAGAGTCCTGTCATTTTGCATTCCATAATAGGTATACAAATCCCCGCCTACGTTCTTTGCAGATTCACTAAAACAAACAATTTCTAGATTCTTCCATTTAGGTGAATCGGTCGGCAAAAGATTTTTTTGAATCTCCTGCGCGATGAGTAATTCTTTCTGTAAAGTTTCTTTATCGTTACCGGAAATTTTCTTTTTCTGATTTTGTAAATCTAGCCAATAAATCAAACCTTCTTCTAAGTATTTTACAATATCTAAATTTTTATAGGGAGTGCGGATAATTCTAAATAGTCCATACCTGTTTACTTCGTTTATAATTGTTTCTAATTTACCATTTGAAATTAGAATAGTAATCGTATTCGAAAATTTCTTTTTTAATTTTTTAAAATATTTATACGAATTCTCATCCTCTATTTCTTCCCAAACGAATATCGCTGGTTCTTCTTTTACTTTATTAAGTGCTTCTTCTGCATTCGAAAATTGAAATAGCTCGAAAGAATTTTTAGATGTGCATTTTACTAACTCTTTTTTAATTTGATTAGCGGTTACTTTTGATAACCCAAGGATTATAATACTTGCTTTCATTTATATAAAAAATCTTTTCCTGATAAATCTTTTATTATCGAATTAACGATATTATCCGTTAAAATATCCTCTGCGCGTTCAAATCCATAAAATGGAAACGTAAAAATAAGAATTGGATGCCACCACGTTGTAATTTTTTCGTTTTGTGTTTTCTTCCATTGTGATTTAATTTTACTATCTATAAGTGTAACATTTATATTTAATTCATAATCTGAATTATAAGGAATGATCCAAAAACCCGTTGCGAATATAGAGGCTAATGTGCCTAAGTATAAATATCCGTTAACTCCAGATTTATACGCAATAACAAGCTCCATTGTAAAATCTGAATCCGTTCCATTAAATTCTATCTTTTTAAAAAGACAGGAATCTTCTAATTTTTTTTTGATCCCATAAAATTGACTTTTCTTAGAGATTACTGCGACTCCACCCTCTCTATCAACCAGACCAGTATCTCCTCTTGATACAAAATCTAAATCCTGACTATATCCAATGAGTAAAGAGAGCGTTTTCTCCGAACATTTATTTTTCTCCTTTTCATGCGTTCGAGATTTAAACGTCGAACAAAATAAATTAACCGCTATTAAAAATAAAAGAAATTGTTTCATTTTAAAAATACTTCCCGTATCGAATTGAATATGAATTCAGATCTTTTATCTTTATAAGTTTGAAATATCGAATAGAAATTTTCATTTTCGATATATTTTAAAGCTTTACTAGTTTGAGAAACCAATTGACCTTTTTGATTATAAATGGAGATGATAACCTCATTATCTACTTGATTTTGTCTAATCGGTCCCCCAAACCAAATGTATAATGTAAAAGTCAAAAATGCTCCTGGAAAATAAAGCGGATGAACGGAATTTTCTTCATAATACTTATTAAATTTTAAATCCATTATTAAGGTTTCTTTATCTAGCGGTTCATGATAATAATCCACACTCTGAAAAAAATCGCCTTTTTCTAATTCTACTTTTAAATTAGTCTTAAATGTGACTTCCATAATTTCTCTAACATAGGAATAGGGAAATTCGACTTTTCGTATTAAAATTTTTTGTTTAGAAAACTTTTCAAAATTCGTGTTTTCGAAATGCAATGAAGTTTTCTTTTTTTCAATGCCACAATTTAGAAACAGTAAAATGAAAACAAATCCGATTAGACGCAACTTTTCATATCTCCTTATCTCTGTGGTAAACATCTATATTAACTCAACTCCAAACCATCTGTGTTCATCTGTGTTCATCCGTGGTAATCTTTTTCTTCGCAAATAGCATTAAGCCCACAAAGTTTAAAACAACTTTTCCATCCTGGTTAATTAAATCATTGCTTGCTTTGACTAATCCCAGTTGTCCGCGAAATGGTTTTTTTTCTAGAATTGTAAATAAACCAGAAAGAGTATCGTTTGGGAAAACAGGTTTTTTCCAGCGAAGTTCATCGAGACCGGGAGAGCCCATTCCGGCTGCTTTTGACATCATGCTTGCAACAAACAATTTCATGTAAATCGAATTGGTATGCCAACCACTTGCAATCAATGATCCATAAAGAGAAGACTTCGCCGCTTCTTCGTCAATGTGAAATGGTTGTGGGTCAAATTCTTTTGCGAATCGAATGATTTCTTCTTTGGTCACTTGGTATTTTCCAAGTTCAAACTTTTGTCCAATTTCTAAATCTTCAAAGTACAGCATAGTTTAGAATCCTTAAGCGGCATGTTTTTGACAAGAATTTAAAAGAATACCACCGATGAACACCGAGGTCAACGATAAAAGATACGAGAGTATTTGATAATTTAATTTGAATCCACATCGTTTCTTATCGTTTTTTTATCAGTGTTCATCGGTGGTATTCTTTCTTGTTTTTTCAATCAATATTTTTACTTTACGAAAATAGCCGTAAGCAAAATGGTAAAACTATGAATTTACGATATAATATATTCCCATTTAGTTACAAAAGACTTCTGACTAGAGAAGTAAAAGTGGGAGATGTGGGAATTGGCGGACAAAATCCAATACGCATCCAATCCATGACTACGTCTGATACACAGGACACAAAGTCTACAGTAAAACAAATTATAGATCTTACTGAATCGGGCTGTGAAATTGTGCGTCTCACAGTTCCTTCGATGGCTGATGCTGAAAATTTAATTAATATAAGAAGTGAATTAAAAAAACTAAATTGTAAAACTCCTCTTGTGGCTGATATCCATTTTACTCCAACCGTCGCACTAAAAGTTGTGGAGTATGTAGAAAAAGTCAGAATCAATCCGGGAAATTTTGCGGATAAGAAGAAGTTTGCGGTCAGAGAATATACAGATGCAGAGTACAAAGAAGAATTAAGTCGAATCGCTGAGACTTTTATTCCATTAGTAAAACGCAGTAAAGAACTAGGCGTTTCTATGCGAATAGGAACTAATCATGGTTCACTCTCCGATAGAATTATGAATAGGTATGGAGATACTCCCGCAGGAATGTGTGAGTCTGCTCTCGAATTTATTCGCATTGCAGAATCGGAAGGATACAAAGACATTATCGTTTCTATGAAATCATCAAACCCTATTGTAATGGTAGAGGCATATAGGCTATTAGTCTCTAATTTTTTAGAGCATGATATTGATTACCCACTACATTTAGGTGTTACCGAAGCAGGCAATGGTGTTGACGGAAGAATTAAGTCTTCGATTGGAATCGGCTCTCTACTTGAAGATGGAATTGGAGATACAATTCGAGTTTCTCTCACAGAAGATGCAGTAAATGAAATTCCTGTCGCCAAACGCCTTGTAGAAAAATACAATACACTTTTTAAAAAGCAACTAGAAAGAGAAAAGTCGATCCCTGTTCCACCGGCAATCACAGTATCGGATAATATCTCTTATTCGGAATTTCGAAATCCATTTCAATACGAGAGATTCTATAGCTCACCTGTTCCAATCGGGGATTTACGCATTGGAGAAAAATTTCCAATACGAGTAGAAACTGCCCTCGATATAGAAACTATTACACAAGAAGTCTTAGAAAAAATTATAGCAGATCAAACAAAGATAAATGAAAATGTGAAACATGAAATTTTTTCTTTCCTACTTCAAAACGACAAAGAACTAGATAAACTTTTACTTCTTAAAAAAACTTCTAAAGTAAAAGTTCCCATTTCAGCAAACCTCGGAGCATTCGATAGCCGCATCCTAGAGCACTCTCATTCCCTACTGCAATTTGATAAGATTGTATTTAACCCATTCCATTACAACTTTCGTTCGCAGAATTTTATTTTATTTCTAAAGAGTTTTCAAGACAGGCAAAAGACCTGCGAGTTCAAAATTCTTTCAGAGGATTTGAGTGTTATTCCTGATTTAATAAAAGTATTACAGGAGAACAGGCTAACGAATATTATCTTTTCACTTGAGACAAAAGAAATTTTACTCGATTATAGAAAGCTTTGTTATCTTTTACAAAATTCTGAATTTCCAATTTTACTTTTTGGAAAATTCGAGAATTTGGAAGAAGCACTTTACGGTGCGTCAGTCGGCATAGGTGGACTTTTTGTGGATGGAATTGGAGATGCAATTCGCATTGTTGCAGAAACTGCATCCCCAAATGAAGTTTTAAATCTCAGCTTTGATATTTTACAGGCAACAAGACTTCGCACTTCTAAGACAGAATTTATTTCCTGTCCTTCCTGCGGCAGAACCCTGTTTGACTTACAGGAAACAACTGCCCGTATCAAAAAAAGAACAGGACATCTCGTTGGTGTAAAAATTGCCATCATGGGTTGTATTGTAAACGGTCCCGGCGAAATGGCTGATGCTGATTTTGGTTATGTAGGAGCGGGTCCCGGTAAGGTGCATCTCTACTTCGGCAAAGAGATAGTAGCCAAGGGAATTGCAAGTGAAGAAGCAGACGAAAAATTAATTGAGTTAATAAAAGAAAAAGGAATGTGGAAAGAGCCATGAGCCATTTTTTTCTTACGATTGTAATTTTAGGATTAGCCAGTGTAATCACTCAAAAATTTGAAATCTTAAAGAAATATAGAATCCCAGTCTCCCTTTCTTCTTCACTCATCGTCCTCGCACTTTTTACAGCAATTCCTGAATGGAAGTCGCTTCCTATTTACACTACCTGGAAAAGTTGGCCTTCTATATTCATTGCATTAATCTTTGCAGCTTTGTTTCTTGAGCGCAGCGAAGGAAAGCATATTACCTCCGAATTCAAAGAGTCTCTAGGCGAAACAATTTTAGTCTGGATTACAATTGTGGGGCAAATGGTTGTTGGTCTCACACTCTGTCTATTTTTATTTAAACCTTTTTTTGATTTGCCATTAGCCTTTACATCGGTTCTTGAAACTGGATTTGCTGGTGGACATGGAACTGCCGTTGCGATGAACCAGTCTTATATTGACAACGGTCTTCCGAATGGGCAGGAATATGGATTATTTAGCGCGACCGTAGGCTTGATACTTGGAATCGTTGGTGGGATAATCATCATTAAGCGTGAAAGAGGAAGCGGAGTTGTCCAAGAAGAAGAGCATGAAAAATTAAACCTTGATCCTGTAAGAGTCATCATTACACTTACTTTAATCTTTGGTGCATTTCTACTTGGTTCTTTCATGAAAGATAACGTTCTTATTCTCATGCAAACTATTTCAGACGATTCACCAATTGCAATTCTAAAAAGACTTGTTCCTTCTCTTCCGCTTTTTGTTTACGCGCTCATCGGTGGAGTTTTAGTAAAATTTTTTTTGAAGATGATACGCCATCAACATTTAATACACAATGGTATTATTAATCTAGCGTCTAACGTCTTCATGGAATTACTCATATTTGCCGGCATTGCGAGTATTGATATGAAGGTAATTTCTGATGCAATTATCCCGCTCGGAATTTTGTTTACAGTTGGATTTATCTGGAACGTATTCTGTCATTACTACATACGCACTCGATTGGTTAAGGATGAGTATTCGTTCGAGCTAAGTCTCATCAATTTCGGAATGGTAAATGGAACTACTGGGATAGGGCTCATGCTTATGAAAATGGTTGACCCGGAATGTAAAACAAAAGCACTCAAAGTCTACGCGGAAGCCGCACCGTTTACATCCCCCTTTATTGGTGGTGGAGTATTGACATTATCCTTACCTTATATTTTAAATATTGTAAATCCTTATTTGGTGTTAGTAGTATTTGTTATTAGCCTCTTAGCTCTTTACTTCGTTGGAGCGAGGATGAAAAAGAAATATTTATAATAGAAATTTAACAGGATACAAATAAGGTAGACTGTTTATAAAGTTAATACAGTGTTTTGTCGTTTTTCCCGATGAAAAAAAAATTGACTTATTTTATCCAAATCTTTTAAGTAGTTCGGTTAGGAGATTTTAAAAAATGATAAATTTTAAAGAAAAAATTATGGGTAATAAGAATAAAACGATAAGCATTATTTTAGGTTTAATGCTTTTCCTACTTGCATTAGCGTGCGGAGACACTGCGAAAGATAAAAAAGACAAGGAAAATGCGAACTTAACAAATTTAGTAGTTCTTTCAACGCTATCTCGTTCAGCGGCTAGCAGTACCCCTGCTCCGCTTAGTTATTCTGGAATACCTGCGAAAAATGGATATCGAACATTTTCAAGTGTAAGTTTAACAGCGGTCACAAGTGGATTCACAGCTGTATCTTACAGCGTTTCCCCTTCATTGCCTACAGGTCTTTCTTTAAATACCTCTACTGGTGCTATTACTGGAGTTACACCAAGCACAACGCAATCTGCTACAAATTATACTGTGACGGCAACTTCTTCGACTGGAAGTACAGTAACAGCAACTCTAACGATAGAAATTGTATCCTCGAGTTTTTTTTGTAACACTAGCGGCATTGCGACTGGTTGTGACTCTTCTAAACCATTTTCCTGCTCTAGTTCCAATTTATGCTATGCCTCGTATGCGGGTTGTACGGGATCTTCGAGTTGTGGGTATTAAAACTAAAAAATCAAGTTATGTTACCTTGATCGAAGCACAATAAAAGTATTGCAAAGGAAACCTGATTTTTTTTAGGTTTCCTTTTTTAAAATTATTATCGCTAGCACATAATAATAGAAAACCGCAATTAGCTACAATGCAACGCTCCACTAATTATATTTTTATCCTATGTAATATTTATTCTTAAATCCCCTAACAAAATTCATTTTTCAGTTTGATTTCCTCTTTACAAACATTTACCGCATCCCAAAATATACAATATTCAAAACCATATCGGTGTTCACACGCTTACGCTATTCGACAGGCTCAGTGCAAGTCTGTATTCATCTGTGGTAATCTATTAATTTTAGCAAGGAGCATTTTATGGCGCGCGGCAATGGCAATGATATTATACTACAAGCATTTCACTGGAACCTAGTAAAAACAAAAGGCACTGGAACAATGGATTGGAAACACGATTCCTGGTATACGACTCTACATAATATGGCAGATGAAATAGCCGATATGGGGTTTACAATGGTTTACCTCCCTCCTCCCTGGATTGATGACTCTCATTGGGAAGGAGAAGGAAAGCACGGAGGTGGAGAGGGTTATTTCTGGAGAGATTTCAATCTAAATTCTCGCTATGGAAGCAAACAAGAATTAACCGCTCTCATTTCAAAATTACATTCTCTTGGTCTAAAAGTAATCATAGACCTAGTCACAAATCATCGTGATGGAAACAGGATGCAAGAAGATATATGGGAGCATCCCGGCGAGCATTGGAGCATTGGAAGACGCGATACCGGTGGAACTTTCATGGACGGCAAATTCGACTTAGCCTTAGATAACCACAAAGTCAACTCCCGATTTGTCGCTGCAATGGATGAACTCATGCTAGACTGCGGAGT
>JANMOF010000150.1:0-10109 GCA_031368925.1 Leptospiraceae bacterium | reverse complement strand
GAAATGGTTACTTTGCGTTCCTCCATCGGTTGCCGCATGACTTCCAACACAGTCCGTTTGAATTCGGGGAGTTCATCCAGAAATAAAACTCCGTTGTGCGATAAAGAAATTTCACCTGGCTGCGGATTGCCTCCACCACCTGTGAAAAACGAAAGTAGTTGAGAAATCACAATAGAAGTCGAGAATTTCTGAATATCTTCGAAATTAGTGAAACTGCTCTGATTCTTAAAGATGGGTAACCCTGTATTTTTAGATTTTGATACCCAAGAGAGTAAGCACACTTGGTTCATTGCATGGATTGGTAGCGTCAATGAAAGCATATCTCTTGGTTCCGCCAAAATAGATGTTCTACTTTATCCTCTTGTAGGGAATATCAAAGGCAAATTTGATGGCAGCCTAAGTCAATTGGACCTTAAAGGCTTTAAAATAAAGTCAATTGAGGTTGGCTTACTAGCATTGATCAGCCCTGGTCAATTAATTTATAAAGACAAGATAATTTCTGATGCAAGTAAATATCAATCCATAAGTGACTTTACGATCGATATTTCTAAAGATTACGTTTTTCTTACCAGGCCTGTGAAGGACTTCTCTATCAATACAAGAGATAGAGAGAATGAGAGTGGCGACAAATACCAAATTTACACAATGGATTTTCCGCTCGTTAAAAACCAAAATTCCAAATGTTTGTGTATTCCCCGCGAGATTCATCGGTCGGAAAAGTATGACTTCGTGGTTATTCCTTGCATAGAATTAGTCAGATTTTACTTCTGTACGTCAGACAGGATGGCCCAGGCCCTTTTCACAGGAGGGCTTCACGATGACAAAAATGAGCTCTTTGACAAAAAGTTTATTACCTCCGTCAATGAGATTGAGGAAGGGAAAACACCCCATGTGACTCTTGAGCTAAGAACACTAGAGAGCGATGCTCACGTTATTGGTCGAATTGCATATAGTCAAGAGGCAATGAAGGCTGCTCGTTCTGTATATAATGTAATTAGAGTAGAAAAAATGAATAACAAATTCATCAATCCTACGTGCTCCTTCCCTTTCTCAGGAAAATCGGATTTACGTGTTTGTGGAAAAGCGATCAAGGCCTTGGGAAAAGACGATGAGTTTAAGGATAAGAAGATATTTCTTGTGTATAATATTCTGACTTGCTCTGGATCGTTCCCGTTCAAAGAACTAGATTACAATAAAAAATACAGCAGTGAACAAGGAGAAAATAAAGATGATGAAAATTTAAAAAAGTCCGGTTGGAACGGTAATGGCAGGAGTCAAGATGATGGTGATGACAAAGATCCTAAATTAAAATCCGATGAGCCCGGTAACTCTAACCCGAAAAGAATCTCCATTCAGGAACTTCAAACTAGATTTACAAATTTACCACCGGTTAGAAAAGTAAAAAAGGAATTTCAAGTCTCGAAGGCAGACAATTCAGGATTGCCCGAGCCACCAGAACCAAGTTCGTATACCACCAATTTAGAAACTGGCAATAATCCCGAGGTCGGAAAGGCTAGCATATCCACCATCCAGCCCAGAGATACTAAACCTGATAACCCAAAACTGAACGAACAAACTCTTCACACTCAAGATGAGTACGAAGAATACTTCAGAGGACTTGTGGAAAAATTTGAAAATGCCGGGAAGCTGAGCGTTGATTACATTTCTGATGATGGATCAGGATATATGCATTTTTATCCAAATGAGTTTCTCAACAATCCTTCAAAAGAAGAAAATTTCAAATGGGCATGCGAAAAATACACTCCCAAAATTAAGTGGAATGGGAAACGACCATCATTAGTTGTTCGCCTTAGGGACGAATCAATCAAAAAAGAATTCTTACTTTTTGACTGGGTAAAAAGAAAGACTGAAGCGACTGGAGGAAAAATACTTTTTTTACACACCTCAGATTTTTCAAATATCTCATTTCACATGATCACTGAAGTTCTTAAAACTTGCGCATCCAATCCTAGAGTCTGGTTGCATGATTATCAAATGCGGGAATTAGAAAGAGAGCTCTTCTGTCATTATTTTGATAATGGCGTAGATACTGTATTTGAACCATTGGCCAGACTATTAAATGGTAATGGATTTAAAATTCAGATTTCTAAGACCAAATTAACAATCAAACATGAAGACTTGAACGTAGGCGTCAAATCCGAATCAAGTCTTAAAAGCCTCTGATTGAGGTTGGTTATAAAATATGAAAGTAGCGGTGGTAGGGTCCCGAGGATTTGTCAATAAGGCTCTTCTTTACAAAGTCCTCGATAATCTGAAGGAGAAAGAACCAGCATTGGATAAAATAGAAGTGATAGTATCTGGTGGCGCTGTTGGTGCTGATCAGCTCGCAGAAACATATGCGCGAGAACGCGAGATTGAGATGGATATTTATCTTCCGGAATATGAACGCTTCGGTCGTGGGGCACCCTTGAAGCGTAACATTAAGATTTTCGAGGCTGCATACTTAGTTGTAGCTTTTTTGGATGGGAAGATTACCGGAACAAAGCATTCAATAAATGTGGCCACAAAAAAGAAAAAGAAGGTAGTTATTATCTCCGTTAACAAAAGTGAGATAAGCTAGTGAGTTCTGAATTGGATCAAATCCGTACAACAAAAGACTAGGAAGCAGATCAATATGCAATACAATCTTTACATCAAAACAGGATTAAGAACATACAATATTTTTGGTAGTTCTGAAGCTCAGGTTGCAAAAGTAGTCCTTTCCTACTTGGATGGTGAGCCAGACGTAACACTGACAGGCAAGAAATACTTTCTTTCTGAAATGATCGAGCTTAAAATATTCACTTATGAAATTGGTGAACCATTGGACAAATCCGTTAATTACTATTTGAACAACATTCATTTTAGAAAGCAAAGAAAAGGGCAAAATGGTTTTTTCTTGCCCGCAACAACGCTAAGCAAAATGGGTAAAAATGTAACCAATTCATTTCTAGGAGACGCTGAATATGGGCAAAATGCAAAGAGAAGTGTGTTGCCAATCCAAATCACTTCACCATTTGTTAGTGAGTCCAGGCTAAATCAATTATCCCTTTTGTCTCAAAATAATTTCGACTTAAAAAGGCTAATTCAGCTATGCGAGGAAATCAATTCCAATTATTCAAGTAATAACTTTTTATCCGTTGGAATGATTGGTCGGACTATAATTAATCATGTTCCACCAATTCTTGGATTCCAGACATTTGAACAGGTTGCAGCTAATTATGGAGGACCCGATGAACACCGAAGCTTTAAAAAAAATATGAAACACCTTAATGAATCTCTGAAAAATATTTCGGATGGTATTTTACATCAGACAATCAGAAAAAAAGAAGTTCTCCCAAATGAAATCCAGATTGACTTTCGGCAAGATCTTGATGTTCTGCTTGGAGAAATTGTCCGGGTTTTGAGATGATATAAAATCATAAAGACTAGGGCTATAGCAAAAATGAATTTCCTGAAAGATTTTATAAGATTGGTATTCGGAATTCCCGAAAACGAGGAAATAAAAGACCATCAAGTCTGGCTCACTCTTGGAGCACTGATGTTTGTCTCGTTGATGTTGTTTTTGGCCGCATGAAGGGCATAAATATTAATCTTAAACGAGGTTAGAATAATTTTAAAAGCCTATCTTAAGCGGTTTTGAAAATACACAGACCACTATCCAAAATGCTCAAAATATCGAAATTTTTCTCGCCACTAGACCAAATAATTAACCCTTAAGGCTATCGAATTATAACTTATGAGTAGTACTTCATCAATAATCAAATCTATACGGGACATTATGAGGAAAGACACCGGTGTAGATGGTGACGCTCAAAGAATATCGCAAATAGTATGGATGCTATTTATGAAGATATTCTCCGATAAAGAAACTGAATGGAAGAACAGTATTAAGAATTATGAAAACCCCATTCCCATTAAATTAAGATGGCAAAACTGGGCCGTAGGTCCAAAGAGCTTGGATGGAGATTTACTTATCGAATTCATTAATCTTAAACTCTTTCCCAGATTAAAGAAGTTAGATGTAACAGCCAACGATCAATCCAGTGTTGTAAGGTCTGTATTTGAAGATACTTACAACTACATGAAAAATGGCAATCTGTTTAAGCAGGTGATAAACGAAATCGATAAGATTGATTTCACTAATAGTAGCCAAAATCACGTTTTCAACGATATCTATGAAAATATTTTAAAAGAACTTCAAAGTGCTGGTTCTTCCGGTGAGTACTATACCCCAAGAGCGATTACTCAATTTATGGTCGAAATAGTGGAGCCAAAATTGGGTGACTATATTCTTGATCCAGCTTGCGGGACTGGCGGATTTCTAACTTGTAGCATAGATCAAATACGAAAGAATGTAAAAAATGAGAAGGATCTGAAAATCCTACAAAGAACTATACAGGGTGTTGAAAAAAAGCCACTTCCACACTTATTATGTACAACAAACTTAATGCTTCATGGCTTTGATGTGCCAAACATCAGGAGAGATAACTTATTAACAAAGCCATTTTCCAAATGGTCTAAACAGGAGCAAGTTGACATAGTTTTATCAAATCCGCCTTTTGGTGGAGCGGAAGAAAACGGAGTAGAAAACAATTTCCCTTCCGAATACAGGACTAAGGAAACCTCCGATTTATTTCTTATTTTGATCGTAAAACTTTTAAAAAACAACGGAAAAGCTGCAGTCGTTCTTCCAGACGGATTTCTATTTGGAGATGGAGTAAGGACAAGAATAAAAGAAGAACTTCTGGAAAAGTGTAACCTGCATACGATCGTTCGACTACCTCAAGGGGTCTTCAATCCTTACACTTCTATTAAGACAAATATTCTCTTCTTCGATAAGGGCTCATCAACAAAAGATGTTTGGTATTTTGAGCACCCTTATCCAGAAAATCAAAAAAATTATAATAGATCTCGGCCAATTACTCTGGAGGAATTCCAACTGGAGAAAACTTGGTGGGTTCAAAGAGAAGAAAGAGATAACGCCTGGAAGGTCAGTATAAAAGATATAAAGGCACGAAATTATAATCTTGATATATCAAGTCCATATTTTGGAGAGAGTGATGAAAAGTTGTCAAACAAAGAGATATTCAAAAGACTTGAGAAATCATTGGATGCAACAAAAAATTTGATTCAAAAATTAAAATCCGAATTTGAATGAGTCAATGGAAGCTTGTACCTCTTCGAGAATTACTTACCGAATCAAAAGTAGAATCCAAAAAACCTAACTCTAAAAAACGGATTAGGGTGAAACTAAATTTGGCCGGCATAGAAAAACGTCCTGATACAAACGATATTAAAGGAGCAACTCGATATTACATTAGAAAGGCCGGGCAATTTATCTACGGGCAACAAAATTTGCATAAAGGCGCACTCGGAATAGTACCCCAAGAGCTTGATGGCTTCGAATCGAGCGCTGATATTCCAGCTTTTGATATCAGTGAGTCATGTTATCCTGAATGGGTATTTTTCTTTTTTAAGCAAAACGATTTTTATCTTCGACTAGAAAACCTAGCTAAGGGGGTTGGGTCAAAGCGAATATCTCCTAAGCAAGTTCTTGAATTGAAAATACCGCTACCATCGAAATCTGACCAAAAGGGAATTTTAGACAATCTGAATGCATTAGAAACAGACATTGAAAAAGGGAGAACTGAAATCGCGAAACAATTAGAGCTACTTGATAAGCTAAAGGAAAATACATATTCAGATGCATTTAATGGGACAATAACTAGAGAGTGGAGAAAGCTAAGTTCTCATAGCCTTGATGCGAAATCCGAACTCGTCCAAATTATTACATCTAAGAAAAAACTCATTGCAGATAAAATCTATTCAAAGGAAAAGATCTTAGAACCATTAGATGATTCAGAGATTCCGTTTAAACTCCCTCAGTCTTGGGTATGGTGTAGGCTAGATGACATAATGCACATAGCCAGCGGAGTAACTAAAGGCAAGATATACCGAGATGAATTGATTTCCGTCCCCTATTTAAGGGTGGCAAATGTTCAAAGAGACTTTCTGGATTTAACGTTGATAAAAAATATCACGGTCTCAAAAAGTGATTATGCTAAATATCAATTAAAGGAAGATGATTTATTGATGGCGGAAGGTGGCGATGCCGACAAAGTTGGGAGGTGTGCCGTTTGGAGAAATGAAATTCCAGGATGCATCCATCAAAATCACATATTTCGAATTCGCGCTTTCAGTAAGATATTATTAAATACAGAGTATATTAAAGCATTCATTAATTCCCCTTTGAATAGCAAGTACTATGAAAATAAATCAAAGCAAACAACAAACCTAGCATCAATTAATAAGACTATCGTTCGGTGTACTCCCATAGCACTGCCACCTCTGTTGGAGCAAGAGGAAATTTCGAAAAAATTGAATAATTTGAAAGATGATATTTCAAGCTCAGAAATTCAAATTCGCCAAAATGGAAGCGAGCTTGAGCAATTAGCAGATTCTATTCTTAGTGAAATATTTGGCGATGCAAACAAACAGTTAAAGGCAGTGGAAAAGAATTCAGATATAGATTACAGCCCTATATCACAAAATGTAAACTACGGAACTGGAATGGAAATTGAAGATCTTTTGAAAAAAAATGGAAAGATGTCTGCCCTCGATTTGTGGAAGTCATCAAAGTTTGAAAATGATATCGATGCATTTTATGAAGAGCTTAAAGTACTAATAGAAGTCAAGAAAACTGTCAAGGAAAATAAGAAGGAGGGATTCTTAGAACTCGCGAAATGAGAATTGAAAATGTAACAATTAGTGATTTTAAAAACTTGGTTAATTTCAATATTAACTTTGATCCAAAAGTTAAGCATACTGTACTATTAGGTCAAAATGCTGCAGGAAAATCCAATTTTCTAGAAGCTCTTGTTATTATTTTTCGGGACTTAGATCTTGGAGTTAACCCTTCCTTTTCATTTGAAATCACCTATACGTGTAAAGCCAACAAAATTCGTATTGTCGGAGATATCAAATCAAAAAGTGGGTACGAATTTTATGTAAATACAGATAAGCCGATAACTAAAGCATCTTTCTACAAAAACAAAGAAAATAATCTTCCCAAATACGTCTTTTCGTACTACTCTGGTGTTAGTAATCGACTAGTTGAGCACTTCGATTCCCATCAAAAGAGGTTCTATGACGATTTACTTGCCGGAAAAGATGAACCAATGAGGCCATTGTTTTATGCGAGACTCATTCATAGCCACTTTGTCTTGATGGCGTTCTACTCATTTTCGCAAAAACACATTGAGGATTTTTTAAAGGAATACTTGAATATTTTAGGCCTAGAGTCAATTTTATTTGTTCTTCAAAAACCAATTTGGGTTAAGGGGAAAAAAGACGCTCTGGATTTTTGGGGCGCGCGAGGAGTCGTAAGAGAATTTCTGGACGATCTCTGGGAGGCTTCACTGGCACCTATATCCTTCAATGAAACTGTGAGGGAAGATTTTAGGCGAAGTCACAAGCAAGAATGTCTATATCTATATATTTCAAATCAGAAAAAATTAGAGAGCCTTGCAAAGAAGTATGGTTCGAACGCGAATTTCTTTAAAATGTTAGAGAGCACATATATCTCCGATCTTATCCGAGAAGTACGAGTGAAAGTAAAAAAGAGAAACGTTAAAGGTCATGTAACATTCAAAGAATTAAGCGAAGGAGAACAACAGTTGCTAACAGTACTGGGCTTGCTGAGATTTACCAAAGATCATGAATCTCTTATGTTGCTTGACGAACCCGACACTCACTTAAATCCATTATGGAAGTGGAAATATATGTCATTGCTGGAAAGTATCGTTGAAAATGAAGACAGCAGTCAGATTATTATGACCACCCATGATCCCCTTGTAATTGGTGGACTCACGAAGGACGAGATAAGGATTTTCCTTTCAGACAAAAATGACATGTCGATTAAATCTATAGAACCGGAGTTCGATCCAAAGGGATTGGGAGTAGCTGGCATATTAACGAGCGATTTTTTTGAATTACCCAGCACATTGGATAAAGAAACATTAGAACTAATAAACAGACGCAATCAATTAATTGTAAAACAGGACTCTGATGCTCTGACCAATCAGGAGAAGATAGACCTTCAAGAAATTTTCAAAACATTAGGAGATCTTGGAATCAATACGACAGATAGGGATCCACTTTATGAAAAATTCCTAATTGAAATGAGTAAAACTGACACCTTCAAAATTGAAAAGCTAACCACGGAAGATATGGACAAGCAAAATAAGGTTGCCTCAGAAATAATAAAAAAGCTTCTTAAAGAAGAAGACAAATGATATTTATCGATTTGGAAAACAATCCCCCGCCAGCTGACTGGATAAAAAAAGCGGACAAAGTCACTCAAGAATTGCTAAATGAAAAGAATCATGACGCACGGAAAGCGCTCATAAAAAAGAACGAAAATCTGTGGACTGAATTAAAAAATCACCTGTCACAAATCGCTAGTCGTAAATGTTGGTATTCTGAATCTATTAATGACGGGGCGCACTCTCACGTTGATCATTTTCGTCCCAAAACAAATGCCCTGGATGAAGATGGAAAAGATCAAGGTGGCTACTGGTGGCTCGCATTTGATTGGATGAATTATAGATACTCCGGCCCTGTAACAAACGTCAGGAAGAAGGACTATTTCCCCGTTTTGGAGAATAAAGCTAAAGTTCATGGAGACAATACCTCAATCGAGCAAATGCTATTACTAGATCCAATAGTAATTGGTGATCCAGGAAAATTGGCATTTGATATTGAGGGTAAAGTTGTTCCAAAAGTGGCTGATAAAAATTCAAGAGATTTTAAGAGAGCAACATATTCTATTGAAAGATATAATCTTAATGTCGAAGGCATGAAAGAAGGAAGAAGGCAAAAACAGGTCGATGCCGATAAATTAATCAAGAAGTCTCAGACATTATTGGGCCTTCAAGCTGTAAAATTTGATCAACCAAGAGAAAACGAGATAATGAGTATATGGAAGGAATTAAGAAAACTTGCCCATCCAAACTCCGAATACTCTGCCACAGTCAAATTCTATTTGAAATCCTCTGGTTTCGATTGGGCAGTTGACTTGGCATCTGCAGCCTAAACCGATCTTGCTTCTTTCTGCTTATATTTATTCCTCATAATAACTTTGTTGTGTTGATATTGACCAGAATTAAACTAAGCATGCTGTACTGGGGTAGCTAATCTTTCTAAAAAGTACGATATACAAGAATAATCTCTTCAAAAAAAATGGGAACATTTGAGTTATGAAAGACTATTTCATGCTAAAAAGATTTGCTACTGATGAGACCTTGCATTCAACCATGGCCAGGCTCCGGGGGAAGTACACAATTCTTGCTCTTAAAGAAAGGCGCTCTAAGAATCCCGATCAGGCTAAAATCATTTTTCTTCGAAATAGAGGGATGGAGATCAGTGTTAAAATGAGACGTGCGCTTTCTGATCCCATGGAGGCAAAAGAAAAAGCCATCAAATTATACATCAAAGAACTCAACCAACTCGATTGATCGTAAATCAAGTGAGCGCACTTCTAAATATAGCTACATCGCTTTCAAATGATTCCTTAACCCTATTTGTTGGCACAGGGTTTTCAAGGCATATGACTAATGATCAGGCACCCACGTGGACCGAATTAATGGTCGAGTGCACAAAGACTGTGGATAATGGAAATAAATTATCCAAGCAGTTATTTAAAAAGAAAAGGGACGGTACTGTAGTAGCTAAATTTTCGATTCTTATTTGCGCTCAAATACTAGAACTCCGATACAAGCAAGAGCAAAAAATCTTGAAGGAAGAGATTGTAAGAATCATCAAATCGAAAGTGAATAGTTCAACAATTAATGCAGAACGACTTTCACGAGCAAAACAATTTTTCAAAAAACATAAGAACATCAATATCATTACAACAAACTATGATACCCTTTTTTCAGATTTCATAATGCCGAAAGGCAGAGTCATTCTGGAAGGAAGTAACATCTCAAAGATCAACACGGGACAAAATATTTTTCATATTCATGGTTCCGTTAAAAAACCAGACAGCATAATTGCAACACTGGATGACTATTACGATTTCATAAACTCTAAAAATTACTTCTCAC
>JANMOF010000145.1:0-7522 GCA_031368925.1 Leptospiraceae bacterium | reverse complement strand
GGTGTTCTTCATGGTCTGACCTTTCGAAGCTCTTGGTTTCGTCCAAGGAACCTTCCTTTTGACTGAGCCCCGATGAGGCCGGGCACGGCAAGAAAGTAAATACTTACCTAAACGAATATAGATAATTATTCCATATAATGATTAGTCATAACCATGCAAGATACCAATGCTAATCATTTCGACCTAGAAACTCTCAGGAGTAATTTAGAATATGATGATTCTTTTGTGAGCGAATTTTTAACATTACTCAAGAATGAATTTGAAGTATGCCTCGTTATTTTAAGAGAAGAGTTACAGAAAGAAAATATAAAGAAAATAAACGCAACAGCTCATCGAATAAAAGGAACTGCATTGAATGGATGCTGCAAGGAATTAGTAGTATTAGCCGCAACTCTTGAAAACACGCTAGTATTCGATAAAGCTATTATCTCTGATTTAGTGGAACAAATAACATCGGAAATGGCTTTTATAAAAACCTTGATTCCTTAACTATTTTCTTGAAAGAATCATTAAGTTTGACTTATCATTTCCCTTCAAAACTCCATATCCATATTTGAATGGAAGAGCCAAGGCACTTTGTTTAAATTCACTTTGTAATTCAACTTGGTCAGGAACATTGGGAGTATTTTGTAGCCTTGCACGAGAGGTATACACTCCAAAAACTTTCGCACTCCAGACTGTCTTGTCAAATGCCTTAAAAGGAATTGCAGAATCGTCTTGCACAACCGTATCCGTCTTTGCTAAAATTGCCTGGATAAATTTTTCATACATTGGAAGTTGTAAAACATATTCAGCAGATTTTAGAAGTAAATTAAACCTTCCCTGGCTAATAAAGAATTTCCCCTCAGCAGTATTTTCATTTGCAGAATTTTCATTAATATACATTCTAAAGAAAGTAAAATCCCTACTATACTTTTCACCCGTTTTATGAAAATAAATTCGCACTGCTTCAATCTTATCAGGATTTTTATCTGCAATATGAGCTTCCGTTTCAGGAATTAATTTCCCAGTAACGTCTAATTGAACTCTTTCCCAAAAATCAATTTTAAGTCCAAATCGTGTCATAAAAATTAATAATACTGGTGACGTTCCTGAAAAATGTGGATTTGCAAATTCTCTTCTCATTCTTTTTCTTGTAAAATAGTTCTGAGCCGCCATTTCACCAACCATACTCTGAATAGAATTAAGTCCTTGCTTAAGTTGTTCAGGACTTAAAGAATTGGGATCTGTTATTTTTCCTGCCGGTTCAAGTCCTATCATTATATTTGAATTAGCATCAGGGTAAAATGCGTGAAGATTTACAAAGTCTGCTCCACTCAACGGATAAAACGCCGTATTCGCTACAGACTTAACTGGCATGAATTCATTTTTAAATGGTTGGACTTTTTTTAAATAGTCTGAATCTATTTTCCCCCAATAAGAATTGATGGAAGAGGCATAGGACTTGTAACTGGCAGACTCAGTCAATTTCAGAAAACGATTTTTTTCATCGAGAGGAAGCCCTGAAAGAAACTGGGATAATTCATACCAGTATAAATCAGTAGAGTCAGGTTTAACCAGCCTCCGAGTAGAGTCAGAACTAGCACATGATATTAATAATCCGCAAATTAAAATATAAATTAGCGGTTTAATTCGATTAGCCCGCCGGTTATTTTTATCCGAGTTTTGTAAATAGGAAAGGGTTTTAGAAAGAAGCAAGTCAGAACTAATTAGCATAAAGTTTTAATATCCATATTTTTTAAAAAGATAATTCTAAACCAAGTGATGTCGCATACTCAAAGTTTAACTGTGAGTATACTGGCAATCTAAAAACTCCGAAGTTGGAATAATAATAATCTCTATTTGCGTTATTTTTAAAATTAAAGAAGAATGTTGTATTATAATAATCATTGTTTCTGCCTCTAAAGGAAGCAGAAAAAGAATTATTGCTAGGAATACTTGCCGTTGAATCAGTTGGTCGATTCGTAGTTACAATATTATAGACATTATTTCCAATGTAGATCGAATACCGTTTGTATCTATCAATAAAGAAAGTAAATCCGAATGCCGCATAATCTTTATTAAATATAGAAGCTGCATCCGGACGAAGAATCGTGCGCATTAAATTATCTGAGAGATAATTGTATTTTAGATTGAGCACAAAGTATTTAAGACCTACTGCCATAGCAAGCCTTGCTCCCTCAGATACATTCGTTTCATTGATCAAAGAACGATTTGAATTATATACAGCAGTCTGAAACATTAGGTTCTTTGTAGGGGAAATATTAGCTTGCCATTCGAATAAATTTTTATTGACCCGGTCTACATCTTTATAAGAAATTTCAGTGTCTCTATAGAAATTGTTTCCATTTAGAAATCCACCCTGATTATATCTATACGGATTATTAAGATTAGACTCACCGGCAATAAAACCTGTCGATATATATTTATTACCCGTGAAGCTCACACCAGCAGTCGTCGTTGGATATTGCTTTAATCGATCATCAAATATATCAAACTGTGACGATTTAAAACTTGCAGAAAAATTAGAATTAATCTGGTAACTCATCTCAACGTTTCTAATCTGCGAATTCCTATTCTGGAATAAATTTGGAGAATCTGATATTTTATTTTGATATTTGTATTCAAGGATTTGATTCGTAATTGGTCTTGTGTCGCCAATTGTATTCACCGAAATCTTATCGTCTTTATAATAAGTAAATACATCTGGCTGCAAATTTTGGTAAGGGCGATTTTGATTTCCATTAAAAAGAGGAGTCAAAACATCATTAGGATAAGAATTGTTAAATCCACTACCCCATATTGATTTTGAAATTTCTTTTTGCACTGCTCGAATTGTATTAATGGAAAAGAACTTTTCCTCTTTCTTTTCTTTTTCTAAATGAACGTAAGCTTTTTTATCATGACGGTTTGAAGGGAGGGTTTCTTCCTTCTCATAATAAAATTGTCCTTTACTTTTGGGAGGTGATAAGGGGGTTAGGGATAATATAGTTATAAATCCTATTCCCGAAAGAATAGAAATAATAGCAGATACTTTTGTATTAAGAATCGTTGACCCATACATGATATTAGAAAGACTAACTAGGTTAATCTACGGCTTTTTACGAGTCCTTTTCAACTTCTTTTTTCTTTTCTAATCTATCTTCAATTCTACGAAGAATGCTATCAGGAGTATACTTACCATCCTTTTCAATTTTGCCCATTGGCATTTTAAGAATTTCTGGAACAACATCCGTGACATGAGAAAAAGAAACTATGTTAAACTTATTTTCCTGAATCGCTTTTATAACTTCAGCAGAAAGAACAAGATCTTTCGCATTGGAAGTAGGAATATAAACATAAAATACATCCTTTGGACTTCCTAGAAGTTTAGAAATTGCAAACCATGCCTCGACTTTCTGATTAATCGCTCCAACTGGCATAGTCTCACCATATTGAGACATTGAGCCAGTGATAGCTATATTACTTGGGATTTCATAACCAGATAAAGCGGATAACGTTGCAATTAACTCTGCGACAGTAGCTGAGTCTCCATCCACAATTGAATGGCTTTGCTCAAATAGAATAGAAATATCTACCGCGAAAGCACTAAAATTCGCAAAAAGTCCTTTTAAATAGGATTGTAAAATAAAAACACCCTTATCATGCACATCTCCAGAAAGATTCACTTCCCTTTCTATATTGATAAAGTTTCCACTCCCCATTAATGCCCTAGAGGAGATAACGCTGACTTGCCCATATTCTTGGTGTGTAGAATAGGGAGTAAAAATAGAGAGCCCATTAATTCGACCAAGTCTTTTACCAGAGACAGTCATATTATACATCCCATTTTTCAAATCTTCGTAGTATTTCTTTTTAGGAAGTGAATCTCTCTTTTCAATGTTTAAAATTGCCGTATCAATATCTGAATCCGTTATAGCTGAACCTTTAACATCTTTCTTGGACTTAGAAAGAACCATTGCTTCTTCATAAATAGTTTTTATGTCTGTAACGTTAAGAGAAAATTTAGATTTACTTTCATTTAGTTTAAGTGATTCTTCCAGCAAACGCTTCTTAGCCGACAAAGACGGAGCCGGATAATCTTTTAAACTAAGCGTATCAATCAATCCAGAGAAACGAGAAATATTTTTCTTATTTAATTCTGCTTCATACTCTAGATCAATTTTCATTTTGAATACATCGTGAAGATTATTATCTCTTTTCAATAACTGCTCATACATATGGTCTTCGCCAATCAAAATAACACGAACATTTATTGGAAATTGTGGAAGAGTTCTATCGAGGGATTGAAAAAAATTTAGTTCAGGCAAATTGATAAAGTCTATTTTTTCAGTCAATAAACAGGACTTAAGTAAATCATAAACAACAGGTTCTTGCACGAGTCTCGCAATTGGCAAGATCAGAAAGCCACCAGTAGCTTTGATAAGATTTCCTGGATGGTATTTCTTTTCAGTCGGAATTCCAACTAGACTCATAGTGCTTGGTGTAGGATCATAAATAATTGGTGTCATTTCCGAATCTGGATCAAAGAGCGGAGTAAGACCTTCTTTGTATTCAGGATCTTCTACGATTGAGTTACTTTTTCTAAAATAGTAAAACTTTGGAAATTTATTTTTTGCGGAGTATTCTTTTTTGAGGAGTGAAGTTGTGCTACTTCTCTTTCCTGCACCCTCGTCTCCGGCAATAATGAAATGTTGATAAAATTGTGGATTGTCTAATGCCTGTCGAATCTGTTTGAGAGCCTCTACTTGAAAAATAAAGTAGTCTGGATGAAATTCTTTGTCTTTTAAATCTAATTTTGCGAAATCAGTGTCTTTTAAATCTACAGATACATCAAGCTTTGTCAATTTTTTTAACATATCGGCTATTTTTTCAATATACTCATTTACTGCAATTAGATATTAATTGAGCCCTATGAATTTCAGGGATATTCGCAAGTATATGACATAATTTAGAGCGATTGCAAAATCAAAAACAAAAGAGATTTTAGTGCAATAGCGTCATTGTGATGAGAAAAATTTATTTTTTGAGCACATGAAAACACATTTTCTACCTAGTAAAGTAAGAGATAAAAAAAACGAAGACTACTGAGAATAATAATTGCAATAAATATGGGTCATCTAATATAATTACCCATATGAAAACTACCATTGATATTACTGATAGCTTACTAATTGAGGCAAAACAAACGGCTAGCCAAGAAAATAGAACCCTACGGGAAGTCATTGAAGCTTCGTAAATACCTTGCTGACAAGAAAGAGAAATCCGATTTTGAACTCAAGAATAAAAGCTTCAGCGGGTTAGGATTACAAAAGGGAGCAAGTTTGGATTGGTCATACCTTTCCGAAGAAGTATACTAGGTTACGAATGATTGCAGTATATACCAATATTCTAGTTTACGCACACCGGAAAGACAGCCCTTTTCATACAAAAGCTTTTTCCCTTCTTAAAGAAATTTCAATCGAAAACCCACAATAGGGAGAGATTAAGAGGTATTTAGAGAAATTCTAGCGCTCTATAATACTAACAGCACCGAGAGTAATGTTAACCTTAATCGTAATAGCTTTTTCGCTGTCACTGTAAGCCTTGGTTTTATATACATTTTTAAAAAATGGAATAAACTTGAGCCCATTTGGAAGAGTAACTACTCCAAGTGTTGGATAAATTAAAACACGAACCGGAGCATCTCCCTTGATATAGATATTGCTTTTCGCAAACATCGTATTCGTCTCAATAAAGGTATTTCCATTACCAACGGGTAATCCTGTAAAATCGTTTTCCCCTACACCAAAAAAAACATTGTAAGTATCCGATGCAACAGTAGGCGCAATAGCAGGACCTTTACCGACGATAGTGTTACTCTCCGGGTCATTTCCAAATCGTAATTCGCTAAACATCATTTGGACGCCAACTAGAATGATGAGAAAAACTCCAACAGGCTTATAGACAACGGAATTTAATTTAAAGAAATATCGCAGGAAAAAAAACATCCCTACGCCAAAAAGTATGATCCCGATGATAGTCGGCGCAATTGATAAATTCATAAACTTCTCCGTTCCCTACTTACTCTATCGGCGAATTTTTGAAGAATACCACGGATGAACAAGGATGAACACTGATTTTTTTAAAAATATTTAACTCAAAAGTTCTACTACTCTATCCAATTGCTCGAATGAATTATAGATATGAGGAGCAAGTCGAACGCGTCCTAGCCGCACAGCAGATATAACTTTATTCTCACGTAATTTAATTACTAACCCGGCAGAGTCTACTCCCGATTTTTCGCAGGCAAGAATTCCTGTCTTCAGTTCTGGAAATGAGTCTGAATAAATTTTAAATCCTTTTTTACGAAGCCCGTCAGCGAGATAATCTTTTAGTGTATAAATTCTTTCTTGCACATTGGAAAATCCAATATCAGAAAGCATTTCCAAAGTAGATTTCCAATACACCCAATCAGTGAAATTTCCAGTAGAATACTCAAACCTATCAGCAGTAGGTCGAATTTCACTTTTATATGGTAGATATTCATCCGCATTTACAACTGAGCTTTGCCCTTTAAAGATGGTCTTCATAGTGGCTAATTTATCTTTTGCGACATATATGCCACCCAAACCTAAAGGACCAAGTAACCATTTCCATGCAGGGAATGCCATATATGAAATATTCATTTTGCGAACATCTATTTCGATTAGTCCAACGCCCTGGGCTCCATCTATGATAAGTTCAATATTCTTTTCCTTGCAAATTTGTCCGATTTCTTCAGTAGGTAATGGCATACCTGTACACCAATGCACAAGAGAAAGAGAGATTACTTTCGTATTTGCGCTGATAGTGGACTTTACGTTCTCTAAAAATTGAGCGGGCGTGTCAGCCATTGGAATAAATTTTAGTTTAACACCTTTCTCTTCCCAATGCTGAAATGGATAGACATTACTCGGATATTCATTTTCCAAAAGTAAAATTTCATCGCCTCTATGTAAATACAAACCATGCGAAATAAAATTAATCCCTTCCGATGTATTATGAATAATACCAATTTCTTCTGGATCACAATGTAACAAATCAGAGATAATACTTGTTATCCGCTTTTTGACAGGCAGATATTTTTCAGCTTCATTGAATACACCATGCTTTGAATACGCCTCTAAATAGCGTGTTACATCTTGCATGGTGCTTCGCCCTACCGGAGTAGTCCCACAATTATTGAGCCAAATGAGTTCCTGATTTACAGGATAATTTTCATAGTATTGTTGCCAGTTTATCATAATTTTTTTTGGAGTTGTGGTAAGTGGTCACTGATTGATTATTATCCTGTCAGACCTATTATGCTGCGACCCAAAGAAGCAGCATTGAGTTTCATTTTCTGTCGGGGTCTCAAGATTCCAAACATCGCTTGGCGGTCGTGTGAGCAAAGCGAAAGGGTGAAATTTTGGGAATGACAGCTTGTGCGCTTCTCTAATATCAATAAAACCGTTACCATGAACTCCCGTTACACCTAATTCCTATTTGCCACTTGTGAGTG
>JANMOF010000130.1:0-1689 GCA_031368925.1 Leptospiraceae bacterium | reverse complement strand
GGTTATAATGTTTTAAAAATTACGAATATGTCATTACAATTCGGCAATACTGCATTATCCGCATTTGGATATGTTACTTACGGATTAAACCTTGCAGCAGAAGGCAAATACAAGGAAGCCTTTGATCTAGGAAGTCTTGCACTAAACTTGAATAACAAGTTTAATAACTCAAGCCTTACAGGAAAAATTAACAACTTATTCTCTCATTCCATTAATCCCTATAATAGACATTTAAAAACCAATATTCCATTCTACCAGGCTTCTTACCATGCGTGTATGCTATGCGGGGATTTGACGTACGCGGGATGGGCTTTATTTTTTATTATCTGGACAAGGCTAGAAATCGGAGAAAACCTACTTTTAGTATCTGATGCGGCAGAACAATATTTGCCTTCAGTAGAAAAAATAAATGATCTAAATATGACCTATGCTTTTAAAATCGTGCAGAGGTTACTCTGGAACTTTCTGGGAAGAACTTCCAACGAGGAAAGTTTTTCGGACGAATTGTTAACAGAAGAAACCTGTTTAAATTTTTGGGAAACAAATAATTTCGATCATGGTATCAACTGGTTTAGTTATTCAAAAGCACAACTCCTTTACCTATACGATAAGCCAGAAATGTCTTACCAAATTTTGAAATCTGTAGAAGATAAACTTGCATCGAATATTGGATTTTTCCCAGTGACAAAGTTTAATTTTTATTTCTGTTTGAGCATAACTGCAATATACCACTTAAAAGACGAACAAAAAAAACAGAACCTGTTTAAATCGCTAGAAAAGTATCAGGAGCAAATAGCTAAATGGGCAGAAAATTGCAAAGAAAATTTCCTGCACAAATACTTATTAATCGAAGCAGAAAAAATGCGGCTAATAGGAAATATTCTTCAGGCTCAAAATCTTTATGACGAGTCGATAGAACTTGCAAATAAAAATGGATTTATCCAGGACGAGGCACTTGGCAATGAACTCTGTGCTAAATTTTGGCTTACACTCGGAAAGAAAGAATTTGCCGAGATTTATTTAAGAAGAGCTTATTACGGATATACAACATGGGGGGCTGCGGCTAAAGTTAAATTATTAGAAAAAAAATATCCTTTTCTGATTGCGAGGGAACGCGAAACAGATCAGAATTTTTTTAGTGGCGGAACTATTATATCAAGAACTACGACCCAAAAAAATACACGTATGGAAGCGAATTTATCTTTAGATTTTGTTTCCGTTATGAAAGCGTCCCAAATTATTTCTGGAGAAATTATCTTAGAAAAATTGCTTTCTTCTTTAATGAAAGTTTTAGCAGAAAATGCAGGAGCCCAAAGGGGATTTCTACTACTTGAACAAAAGGAAAAGTTAGTTATAGAAACATCCTGGAATTCAACTTCTAAAGATTTTTCTTTCTCTAAGTCTACTCCAATAGAGGATAACGATATGTTATCCACTTCTATTGTTAACTATGTAAATAGAACCAAGCAGGATCTAGTTTTAGAAGATGTTACAAAGGACGGAAAATTTAAAGACAATTATATTACTAAAAACAAACCTAAATCTGTTTTATGCATACCCCTACTAAACCAAGGGAAATTAATTGGAGTCGTTTATTTGGAAAATAATTTAACCTCCGGTGCTTTTACAAAAGATAGAATTGAAATTCTAAAAATGCTTTCCGCGCAGGCTGCTATCTCCATTGAAAAC
>JANMOF010000127.1:0-7331 GCA_031368925.1 Leptospiraceae bacterium | reverse complement strand
CCTAGTACAGTTTAGTAGTGTTATGAGGTTGATAATTATTGAATAATAAAGTTCGTCTTTTTTAGACAAACATTTTTCAAATAAGATTATTACGAAAAAAAATGAATACAAAGGTTAAACAAGCTAACATCTTACTTATTGAAGATGATTTAACTCTTTTAGTTTTACTTAAACAATGTTTTTATGAGCTTGACTCTACTTCCAATATCATAAACTCTCTCGACGCCATTAAACTAATCAAAGAGGAAAACTTTGATCTTATTTTTCTAAACATTGACTTACAACCGTTAGACGGCTTTGCTATATTAGAAGAAATTAAGAAGTATACGCCTGATAGTTCTGTAATTGTAATTACCCGCTTCGATCAATTTGACCGCGCACTAAAAGCTCTTGATATGGGAGCCTATCAAATTCTCCAAAAGCCAATTGAGAAAAAAGAGCTTTTACTTTTTATAAAAAAAGCAATCGAATACCATCAAATCAAGACAGAACTCCGTGAAATCAAATCTAAATTTTATAGCCTTGCAATAAACAGTAGATTCATTACCCAAAATAAAGAATTACTAAAAAATGTAGAGTTAGCTGAACGAATGGCTGATAGTGAAATTAGCATTTTAATTCTAGGTGAAAGTGGGACGGGCAAAGAGCTAATAGCCGAATTCATTCATGAGAAGAGTTTACGGGCTAATAAACCTCTCATCAAAGTAAACTGTGCTGCTATTCCCGAAGGACTTTTAGAGAGTGAATTATTTGGTCATGTAAAGGGTGCATTTACAGGGGCAATAAAAGATAGAATGGGTAGATTCGAATTAGCCGATGGAGGAACTTTATTCTTAGATGAAATAGGCGAAATGCCATTAGCCTTTCAATCTAAACTATTACGAGTTCTACAAACCAAAGAATTTGAAAGTGTTGGAGATTCTAAAACTAAAAAGGTAGATGTTCGAATCCTATCAGCTACAAACATAGATATAGAAGCGGCTATTCAAGAGAAAACGTTCCGAGAAGATTTATTTTATAGATTAAACGGCGTTACAGTAAAAATTCTTCCTCTGCGAAAAAGACCGGAAGACATTGAACTTTTAATTCAGCATTTCATTCAACAATTCTCTAAGAATAGAAAAATAGAAATTACAAATGATGCCCTCTTTATATTAAAATCCTATTTCTGGCGCGGGAATGTGAGAGAATTAGAAAACACAATTCACCACGCAGTCATTCTTGCCAAAGAGAATCTAATTGATATTAGCCACCTTCCTGAAGAATTCAAAAATCCCTTACTAACAAAAATGAGTGCATTACTTTCTCTGGAAGAAATGGAGAAGATTCATATCAGTAAAGTCCTCGAATCTACTGTTGATCTAAAAGAAGCTGCCTCTGTTTTAAAAATAGACGCAGCAACTCTCTGGCGCAAAAGAAAAAGATACTCAATCTAATAAAAACGTATTGCCACAGAGGCACTGAGTCACAGAGAAAGATTTGAAGAGAGCTGGTCTCGCGTGCTGATATTTATTTTGCTATGCTGTCACCCCCGAAATTTTCTGTCGGGGGTCTCAAGAACTAGAGATTCCCGACAGAAAATTTCGGGAATGACAACTGCAATACATTGTCTAATCATTTTAATTTCTTACATCGAATTTACGTTAAATAGATAACCAGCCTAAACCTCCGTGACTCTGTGCCTCTGTGGCAGATGAACCATCTTGCATAACTCACGACCTGTAATGCGTTAATCATGCGTATTGCAGTTAATATCTTATTAACCTCTTCAAAACACCCTCTAGCTACCGGTTAACAGCATTTTGCCACTAGGTACATCTATTGCAATAGCAAGTATGTGAAAGAACAATTACAAAATTATACAGATGATGAGTTCGATGAAGACGAGGAAGAAGATACACTCGATGGTCGATACTTAATATTTTCCATAGAAGAAAGACAATATGGAATCGAAATCAAAGACATTACAGAAATTGTCGGATTACACACAATAACCGAAGTTCCGGACATGCCTTCCTTTATCAAGGGTGTGATAAATCTAAGAGGTAAAATCATTCCCGTCTTAGATGTGCGCAGTCGCTTCAAACTTTCCGAAATCGCATACAACGATAAGACCTGTGTGGTCATATTAAATATCAACAACCACCTCATAGGGCTAATCGTAGATACCGTAAGGGAAGTTCTAAAAATTAGTAGCGAACAAATGGAAGAAACCCCTCGCTTCGGCGAAGGACTTAGCAATCGATTTGTAAAAGCATTAGCAAAAGTAAAAGAAGAAGTTAAAATCCTTTTGGATGTAGAGAGACTTTTCAAAGAAGATGAAATCAAACAAGCAGAATTAGTAATTCAAGAATCATAATCAGATAGAAAAATAGGAGTTAGGTCCATGAGTGTCAAAGCAAAATTAATAATCGGTTTTAGTGTTCTAGTAGGATTTATTACAATCGGGGTTGGTACAGGAATTTATAGCCTGCGATCGTTTAACGATAAGTTAACCCAAATCGTCACAGTCTATTCAGTCAAAGTGCAGGCATTACAGGGGATAAACAGAACTATCCTCTGGTTGGGCAGAAATGAAAAAAATGTAATTCTAGATACAGCAGATTCCATGATGGCGGGTCGTCTTGAACAACGCAAAGGTAAACTAAAAGAGATGGAGGATTTATTCTCTAGTCTTGAGAAAGTAGGAACTGCAAACGATTTAGAAAAATTAAAAACTCTTCGTACTCTTTACCAAGACATTCTAAATGCAAATGAGAAAGTTTTCGCATTTGCCTTAAAGAATCAAAACATTGAAGCTAGGGATTTATCGAATGTAATCACAAGACCTGCGACGGATAAATTTGAAGTTATTCTAGCAGACCTGCTAAAGAACGGGGTAGATGATATGGATAAGGAAAGCATTCGCACGAACGAATACTATCAATCCTCTGTTATCTCAATGTCTATTCTCTTATTCATTTCTTTCGCTTTTGGAATTAGCATCGCAGTATGGATAATCACGACCATCTTGAAAGCACTTAATTCAGCAGTGGAAATTTCAGCATCTGTTTCAGCAGCGGCTATTCAAGTGTCTGCGACGTCTGAATCTTTGAGCCAGGGAACCAGTGAACAGGCAGCTTCTTTAGAAGAAATTTCTGCCTCCATAGAAGAGCTGTCTTCCTCCGTAACGCAAAATTCTGCCTCTACGTTTGCGACTAAAGAGATTTCCACTACCGCATCCGGAGAAGCAGTGCGCGGTCAAAATTCAGTTATCAAAACATTGGAAGCTATGAAAAATATTTCTTCCAGAGTTAAGATCATAGAAGAGATTGCCTACCAGACAAACTTATTAGCATTAAACGCAACTATCGAAGCGGCGCGAGCAGGTAAGCATGGGAAAGGCTTCGCGGTAGTAGCCGATGAAGTAAGAAAATTAGCAGAACGAAGTCAAATCGCTGCGCAAGAGATTACTCAATTATCGATCAATAGCGTTTCACTTGCAGATGAATCCGGTAGAGTCATTGGAGAAATTGTTCCGAGCATTCAAAAAACGGCTGATTTAATTTCTAATATTGCTCTTGCCTCAAGTGAGCAGGCAACAGGGATTATGCAAATTTCTACTGCGATAACGCAAATGGATCAGATGACACAGATGTCTGCGTCTGCCTCAGAGGAGTTAGCCGCTACTGCCATAGAAATGAAAGAACAAGCACTCCACCTTATGCGAATTATGAGTAGCTTGGTGAATACAGATGCAGCTAAGTTTAATTTGCCACATACGGGAAACTCTCAAAGCGATACAAAGAAGATGGCAGCAAAATTTGGCAAAGTGGCTAATAGTGGTTTTCTCTCAAAGTATGCTTCTAAAAAAGGAAATGGCATAAATGGAAAAGAAAAATTCCATTCTGAAACTGAGTCATTTCAAAATGAGAATGCGTAATAGAAGGCTAATATGAGTAGAGAACAGATATTACTCGACTTTGTTCCGGAAGCCCTTGATTTAGTCCAGGATAGTGAGAATGTCATCCTGGACATTGAAAAAATTTTAGAGGATGGAGGGGATTATGACGAGTTTGCGATTAATAACCTATTTCGCTTTTTTCATACAATTAAGGGCTCCTCTGGACTATTAAAATTAGAAACAATCGTAAAAGTAACACATGAAGCAGAAACGCTCTTAGATATACTTAGAAAAGAAACGATTCTTCCAAGACCAGAAGCCTGCCAGATTCTGCTCAGTGTATGTGATCGCCTAAAGAAACTCTTTCAAGAAATTGAAACTTTAAAGTCAGATCCTATTATGGAGGAAGAATCTCTATTCTTGATTGAGCAAGTAAAACAAGAAATACGGTTCTTAAATTCTGAACCTGTGAGTGTAGTCTTCAAAAAAAAAGCTGCCTTTGAAGTATTTGAAGATACGGTAGAGCCTGAACCTATAGAGGCTAATAATACTTTACCAGTAGAGTTTGTAGCGGATAAGGTCAACGTAATAGAAAAAGAAATTTCGATTCCAAGTGATAAGAGTTTATCTCAAGTCAAAAAAGAAATCAAAGTATCAAATGAAAAATTAGACCTACTCATGGATATAATGGGCGAGCTTGTAATTGCAGAGTCAAATGTAACACAACACTCAGCAATCAAACAAATCAAGAACGACTCTTTCGGACAAAGTCTAAACCGTCTTCGAAAAATTGTTTTGGACTTGCAGGAAGTGGTATTATCCACTCGCATGATTCCCATATCACCAGTATTCCAGCGAATGTCCAGACTCGTCCGGGATCTCCAAAAAAAAACCAGTAAGAAAATTTCTCTGCATATTGAAGGCGATGAAACACAAATTGATAAGTCGGTAGTTGATTTAATCGCAGACCCAATTATACATATTATTAGAAACTCGGTAGATCATGGAATTGAATCCACCGAAGAACGGCGATTATCCGGTAAGTCCGAATCAGGAAATATCTACCTGAGTGCCAGGCAGTCTGTAAATGAAGTCTGGATTTTAATTCGAGATGATGGTCGTGGACTCGATAGAGATAGGATAGTAAGCAAAGCAAAAGAAAATGGTTTATTTTCTGGTGATCCAAATTCTTTAACGGATAAAGAAGTATTTCTCATGATATTTGCTCCGGGTCTTTCTACTGCGAAGGAGATAACAAGCATTTCAGGCAGGGGCGTTGGAATGGATATAGTCAGGCAGAATATCGAAAAATTGAGCGGAAAAATTGAAATCCAATCTAAGAAAGGACAGGGGACAACATTCATTTTGCGCATCCCTCTCACCCTTGGAATTATGGAAGGCACAATCATTCGAATTGGAAATAGTTTTTTTACAATTCAAACCATCGAACTAAAAGAATTTGTCAACTTGCGCGATAAAACTGCGATTCCTTTAGAAGCGGGTAAGACCGTTTATGACGTTCGCGGGAAATTCATTCCGATTTTTAATATCAATCAAATTTTAAATCATAGGGAGCATTTGAAATACGACGAGAAAGATCCGCTCATGGTAATCATAGAATATGACCAAAAACTTCTCGGTATCAAAGTAGATGCTGTAATTGGAAATCAAAATGTAGTGATTAAGCCTTTGCAGGGAAAAATGGAAGAGGCGAGAGACGTGAGCGGTTTCACGATATTAGGCAGTGGAAACGTAAGTTTAATTTTAGATGTAAAATCCATTTTTCAAAAACTACAGGGGCAATACTAATGATACGAGTTTTGATTGTAGACGACCAAATAGTGGTTCGCAATATTCTGGAAGAAGCATTAACAAAAAATCCTTTTATTGAGGTAGCGGGTAAAGCATCTAATGCGTTTGAAGCAAAAAGGCTAGTCCCTACGCTAAAGCCCGATCTAATTACACTTGATGTAGAAATGCCTGGAATGAATGGATTAGAATTTCTCGATTGGCTAATGCCTATTTACCCTACTCCAGTCATTATGCTAAGCTCTCATACTAAGAAAGGCGCCGAAATTACATTAGACGCACTGCAAAAGGGAGCAATGGATTTTATCGAGAAGGCTGACGGTACAGAAAAAGATTTCATTCGAATGATTGAAGAGTTGATTGAAAAAATTAAAAAATTAGGCAAACTAAAAATAGCTAGTAAGAATCTATTTTCCAATACAGAAAAAAGCCAGGAGCATAGTAGCCATCCATTAAAAGAAAAAAAAGGAATCATTCATTTAATTGCAATTGGTGCTTCCACAGGTGGCACACAAGCTTTAGATTATATCATGAATCGTTTGCCCGGGGATCTTCCACCAATAGTCATTGTGCAACATATGCCGGAGCATTTTACAAAACTCTTCGCTAACCGGTTAGCGGCAACTAGTGGTTTGAATGTGAAGGAAGCGGATAACGGAGATATCCTCGAGACCGGTGGGGTTTATGTTGCTCCGGGTAATAAACATATGCTAATACGAAAAATGGCAGGTAAATTATTTATCGAAATTGAATTATTTGATAAAGTATCGGGGCATAGACCTTCTGTAGATACTTTATTTGAATCTATCGCCAAAAGTAGTTTTGCCGCTTCTACTTTAGCAATGCTACTTACTGGAATGGGTAAAGACGGGGCAAATGGTCTTTTGTCGCTACGAAAGGCTGGTTCGCATACACTCGGACAAGATGAGTTTTCCTCTACAGTTTACGGGATGCCGAAAGAAGCTTTTCTGTTAGGCGCAGTGAAAAAACAAGTGAGTTTAGAGAATATACCAAAAGAAATTTTATCTTTGGTATGAAAGAATTAATAGGAGAAAATAGGAAATGAAAAAAATACTACTTTGCGATGACGCGCCAACTGTTTTGAAGCTAATGGAGATAATCCTCGTTGAAGAAGGATTTGAAGTTCAAAAATCTTCGCACGCAGCCGACGCAGTTAAAAATTTAAAAGAGAAAGGTCCTTTTGACCTGGGAATTTTCGATGTAAACATGCCCGGAAAAAATGGAATCCAGTTAGCCGAAGAAATTCTTTCTCTGCCGGAAGGAAAAAATATGAAGATCATGATTGTCTCCACTGAATCTAGTGACCACTTAAAAGAGGAAGGAAAAAAAATAGGAATAAAAGCCTGGCTCACAAAACCCTATGATGATGAGGATTTAATTGAAGTTGTAAAAAAACTTCTAGGGAGCGCGTAATACCTTGGTAAAAAATAAAGTTCTGCTCGTTGATGACGATGAAAAAAACTTAGAAATAGCAAAAGAATCCTTGGAATCAAACAACTATGAAGTAGTCATAGCGACTAATGGGAATATGGCGATGGAAATTTTTAAGTCGGAGTCCATCCTAGTGGTGATTACAAACTTACAAATGAAAGCAACAGATTCAATGGAATTAGCAAGC
>JANMOF010000115.1:0-3595 GCA_031368925.1 Leptospiraceae bacterium | reverse complement strand
TTTTTCAATTTGCAAGTCTTTGCCGGCAAAGACGAGAAGAATAAGAACAAATGCGAAAAGTATACCGAGAAGGGCTACTTAGAGAGTAAAAAATTAACCAAGCCTCCAATTCTCAAAATTAATTTTAGCTTAAAAGATTTTTTCCCCAGCCAGGCAAAGGAAAAAGGAATTAAGACAGGAAAGAGCGTTGTCCAAATTTTTCTAAATAAAAAAGGAAAGCTAGTCTGCACTTCCATTATTCAAAAAAGTGAAGGTTATGGATTTGACGAAGCGGCAATTCAAATTATCCGCAAAGCGAGATTTAGCCCCGGAGAGGTTAACGGCAAACAAGTTGATTCCTACGTTACCCTGCCGGTGGAGTTTAGTTTGGATTAATTTTTCCACCTACACTGCATAGCCCTTGCAGGCTATGCAGGATGGTATTTCGCTCCTTCGGAGCTTTCGTTTATCTAATAAATTCTAAGTAATGCTTCGCAGTCTCTTCCGGCAACTCGATCATAGGCGCATGACCGCAATCTTTTAGAATTACTACTTTGCTATTCTTAATTCCTTTTTGAAATACTTCGGTGGATGATACATCAATGATATTATCTGTATCACCCCAGAGGATAAGAGTTTTAGCTTTTATTTTAGATAATCGGGATTCAATTAGGTTTCCATCACGTCTAATTTCAGAAAAAACTTTTTCGTTATACTTCTTGTTAGCCGCAGACTTTCGCATTACTTCTGATTTAAAAAATCCAGGGATATAAGGTGGATTCACAAATGAAAATTTCATTAGGTTATCGAATTCTTCTTCGTTGTTCACGATTAAAGGATTTTTCCCCTGTGCTAATTTTTCAGAAAGTCGACTCGGCTTAGGGCTATTAACCCCTGCCGCATCAAAAAGTCCGAGAGTTAATACTTCTTCTGGATATTCGGTAGCATAAAGACCAGCAATATGACCGCCCATCGAATTTCCAGCTATATGGTATTTCTTAAGCCCTAGCTTTTCTGCAAATGCATGTAGTCGCTTGACTTGCGACATATACCCGTAATCCTCTAATTCTAACTTACTGCTTTCTCCTGCTGGTGGTGAGTCCGGTGCGATTACTCTGTATTTGTCGGTTAAGTAACGTGAAAAGCGAGTCCAATGCTCTTTGTCTGCCGCAAACCCGTGTAAAAGAAGAACCGTTTCCCCTTCTCCACCTTCCAAATACACGAAATCATGATTATCCACAGTAATACTTTTCTTAGTTAGATTAGATTTGCTGCGCTCGTATTTTACAAATGTATTGATTAACGTCGACGCGCAAGAAGTAGAAAAGAAAAGTGTTAGTAATAGTAAAATGTATTTCATAGACAGTAAAGCTCCCGTGTTAACACCCAATCATATAACGACAATTCCAAATCCAACACCTCAGTCAAACCAATCCTCCTCTCCCTTATCGGTGTTCAGTCCTCCCTTCGCTCCAAGTATTCGCGTCCAACGCCTTCGCCTGTTCATCTGTGGTAATCTTTAAAAAAAACCAATTGCATAAATGATTGTAATTAAAATGTAATAATTATTTGTAATACTCTTGTCATCATTACGATAGGGGTTTGAAGTGAATATTCATGGTAACGGTTTGAAAGTTCTAGTAGTAGATGACGAAGAAGACATTAGCGACTTGATCAAATTCCATTTGGAAGAAGAGGGATTTCAAGTTTCTGTGTGCCAAAACGGTCTCGAAGTTCTCCCGCGCGTCGACAAGAGTCTACCGGATTTAATTATCCTCGACATCATGCTCCCGGGAATCGGTGGGATTGATCTTTGCAAACGAATCAAAGAAAAGTTCCAAGTCCCAATCATCATGGTAACAGCAAAGACTGGCGAGACTGACGCAGTGCTCGGTCTGGAACTCGGGGCAGACGATTATGTGCGTAAACCATTCAGCCCGAGAGAGCTCATGGCGCGGGTAAGATCTGTTTTGCGCAGATACGAAGATAAATCCGATGAGGCAAAGGAAGGAAATATAACAATCGGAAAAATCCATCTTAATCAAAAAGCTCATAAGGTCTTTGTAGATTCCAAAGAAATTGAACTAACTCTCATCGAATATAAAATACTTTTACTTTTCATGTCAAATCCGGGCTTAGCGCTTACTCGTGATAAGCTACTTGATAAAATATGGGGTCATGATATTTACGTTACCGACAGAGCAGTCGATGTAAATATCAAACGACTTCGAGATAAACTTTTAGAAGAAAAAGAAAGACTCGAAACAGTTCGTGGAATAGGATATAGATTTAGCGATGCGTAGTCTTTTTTCGCGAGTACTATTAAGCAACTGGCTATTCCTAGTTATCCTACTCAGCACAGGTCTGATACTTTTCTTTGTAGAAACCCGTGTTGCAGCTGAATTCAAATTACTCCTTTTTATTCTATATGTTATTTTTTCCATGCTTATAGCTTTTCACACTTCTTTTAAAATTGCGACGAGTGTGACAGACGAACTAAGTGTCATCGAAAAGAAAACCATGGAAATCAATGCCGGGGATTTTGGAACTCTTCTTGCCGCATCCGACATACAAGAGTTATCCGATCTTGCCTCTTCCATTAACTCAATGTCCCGCAGGTTACAAATGCAATTCACAGATCTAAACGTAGAAAAAGAAAAATTTAACTCCCTCTTACAAAATCTAAAAGAAGGGGTATTCGCCATTAGCCTCGATAAGAAGATTCTATTTCAGAACCAGAGTATTCCCAAGACTCTAATCCCAACGAATTCTCAGTCTAGAAGTATTAACGATGTGATTCAAAATAAAAAGCTCCTTGGTTTTCTGAATGACCATATTGAAAATTCTATGGATGGGAAAATTGGAATCGATGACAGCAAGCACTATTACAAGGTATGGTTTTATTCACTTAAATCAAATAACCAGATTCTAATGTATATCGGTGTTATTTCGGATAAAACAGATGAGCGGGAAACACAAATGCTAAGAGAACAGTTTGTTCAAAATGCATCTCATGAATTAAAAACTCCCATCACTTCGATTAAGGGTTACGCGGAAACTTTGGAGAGTAAGCTCCATTTTGCGCCCGATAGTGTAGAGAAAAAATTTATCGATGCAATTCTTCGTAACACAGACAGGATGATTCGAATTGTAGAAGATATGCTCACCATCTCTAAATTAGAAACACAGAACTCTGTCTTTCAACCCGAAAAAGTAAATCTCTCCGAAATTGTTCAAAATCTCAAATTTACAGTGGAAGGCTTTATTAAATTAAAAAATCAAACATTCACTGCCGATGTCCCCACAGATATTTTTCTAAATGTAGACATGGTTTTACTCGAGCACCTACTTTTAAATCTAATTCAAAATGCATCTACCTATTCTCCAGAAAGTAAACCCATTCGGCTAGTCGCAAATTACCGCGAGAACCTAGTCGTAATTCAAGTCATCGACAAGGGTATAGGAATTAATGAATCCCATATCGAAAGAATTTTCGAACGATTTTATCGCGTTGATGAAGATAGATCTAGAAAAGGTGGGGGAACTGGACTCGGACTTTCTATCGTAAAACATATTGCAAAACTTCATTCCGGGTGGGTCAGTGTTTCTTCTATTC
>JANMOF010000501.1:0-2062 GCA_031368925.1 Leptospiraceae bacterium | reverse complement strand
AACCATTCATGTAAATTTTGCTTCGTTTCAGCCCAGATAAACTCAGAGTAATGGTAATATTTATTATCGCTTGAATTAAATGTTAAAGGTGATACTCTTTGAGGCTGATCAAAGGCTAATTTTGCCATTTGCTCGCTCATTTTCGTAACAGCACCAGTAGGAATATGAATGTATGTGTCCAAAATTTTACTGCTCGCTTTTTTCATTTTTTCTTCCGTGATTTCAAGATCCTTTGCTCCTTTAGATGTCAAAAGAGCTACTAGTTGAACCACATCCGGTTTTTTGGAGTGCGAAATCATACCCAAAATTTTATTTTTTCCATTCCTGTCATCGTAAATATTGACATTTGCTCCATTCTTAATTAAAAATTCTGCAATTTTTGTATCTTTGTCATTTTGCAATGAAGTCGTAGCAGCATTATATAAAGGAGTCCCATTTATGGGTGGGTTTCCTTTTCTAGAATCTGAATAGCCTCCCCAATTCGGATCAGCGCCAGCCTTAATTAGAATCTCAGCAATCTCTACATTTTTGACTAATTCTAATGCGCTTTTAGAGCCTTCTTGAGTGTAATATCTGAATCCACCTATATCAACAGATTCGGTGCATTCTTTTGATCTTAGATTCGGATCAGCTCCTTTTTTTAAGAGAAGCTCAACTAATTCTTTATTTCCTCTAAGGGCTGCCCAATATAAGGGAGTATCGCATCCTTCCAAATCATTCGGATTAGCTCCCTTTTCTAACATTGCTTTTGCCTCTTCTGTTTTATCCTGTCTAATGACATCGACAAGAAGCGTAGCACAATTATTAACCAATAGCAGAGAGGCTATTAATAAATATTTATATTTCATTTTCAAACTCCATTTAGTTTTCACACTAGTGTTATAATAATTCTATGATAAGCAATAAAAAATTTCCCTTTATGCTGGGTTTGCGAAGTTGCTTGTTAATCCTATTCTGTAGCAATTTCCGCAAACTCAACGTTAGGCGCGTAATAATATATTCATTATAACGGCTACTTGTTATTTACCTATACTAGTCTCTCTGTAGACAGGTCTGGTAAATAAGAAATAGTTTGCTATTTATTTTAAAATAGATAGCCAGCCAGTTTCTTTTAGGTTTTCTTTTGATTTACGAATAGCCGCATCCCTATCTGACGCTGTGTTGCTTGCATTGTTTAGTGAGCTATTCTGAATATTATCAATAATCAACCCAGTGTATTCTTTTGCAAAATCATTGAGTAATTTAGAATAGTGTTTTTGGGCATCATCGCCATTTGCTTGAATCGATTTTAAGCTTTCTACTTTATTTTGAAGGCTTATTATTCCCATGAAAGAAAACTCTCCTGGTTTTACTTTAATTTCTGTAGCGCTAATAGCCTCTTTGTTAAAAAATTCAAACTCTGAATATTTTCCGCCAGTTTTGACCGAAGCTTTATCATATTCGGCAGCGGCAACTACGTATCTTCCGGGCTTGGCATCAATCAGATAAGCAATATCGTCTTCTGCATAGTTGGAAGCTATATAATTTGTTCCTTTTGTTAAATCATCTTTTTCATTCAAAAGGATAAAAAAAACTTTGGTCGGGCTAAGTATTTGAGGACCTATTTGCGCTTTCATATTGATTGAAACAGCTAGAATAGAACTGTCTTTAGAACTTGGTTTTTCTAGTTGCTTCGGGAATGTGTTACAATTATAAATAATTGAAACTAATAAGATTAAAAAAATTTTCTTCATAAATTACCTCGGTTAAATTTATTGTATTTAAAAAAAGTAAACGATTTTGATTGTCAAGAGAATTTACTTTTCTTAAAGTTTTTTTGTTATTATGCGGTAAAGTCTTTCGAGACATGGACGTCGAGAAACCTACTACTAAAAAATCCTAGCGTTGGTTCCTTTATCGAACATGCCCGCACCTAAAATGCCGCATAACGTTAAGAGTATCCGACGTGACTTTGAAACTCGAAAGTGCGGTAGCACCTTTTGAGTTTCAAAGTCATGTCTCCAAGCCGACCAACTACTAGCAAGTCCCGTGACTGAGTGTAGGGCGCAAAACTTGCATTATT
>JANMOF010000052.1:0-24057 GCA_031368925.1 Leptospiraceae bacterium | reverse complement strand
GGAAATAGAATCCGTTTTGCTTTCTCCGGTGCAGGAGCATTACCTTATCATATAGATAGATTTTTTTATTCCATCGGTCTTCCAATTTTAGAAACATATGGAATGAGCGAAACAACAGGAGTTTCTTGTTTACGGGATTTTTCTAGACCAGTCATTGGAACTCTTGGAAAAAACTTAACTGAAATAGAACTCAAGTTAGTGGATGACAAAGGCAATATAGTAACAGACCCAAATGTAAAAGGCGTCGCACATCATAGAGGTCAGCATATCATGATGGGATATTATAAAGACCCTGAGAAGACGAAAGCGGTTTTATCCGAAGACGGTTGGCTAAATTCTGGAGATATTTTAATTCATACAGCAAGCGGACAATTCAAATTTGCCGGTCGTGCGAAAGATACTATCGTTCTTTTAGGCGGAGAAAATCTAGAACCAGAGCCAATAGAATTTGCACTTGTTCAAAGTGAATTCATTCACCAGGTAATGGTTGTTGGTCAGGACAAAAAAACTCTCGGCGCTCTCATCGTTCCAGCATTTGATAAATTAGAAAAATACTTCAAAGCGCAAAATATTGCCTTGCCTGCAAGTAGAGAAGACTGGAAAACAGATATGAAAATTCTCAATCTATACAAGGCTGAAATTAAACAGCGAGTCTCTTCTGAAAAAGGTTTTAAATCATTCGAGAAAGTAACTGGCTTTGCACTCATCACAAAGGAATTTGAACCCGGCAAAGAATTAACGCAAACACTAAAACTTCGCCGTAACGTAATGTTTGATTTATACAAAAAGGAAATTGAGGATATTTACAAGTAGGCTCTTTTGTCATTCCCATGAAGATGGGAATGACAAAATTTCGAATATGTATTTTTATATAAATACAATCAAACTATTTTGTATCATAATCTATAATGCCTTCCCATTCTGGAGGAATTCCATTTGCAAGAAGGTAATCTGTTCGTTGTAAATAAATGCTTGCGGCTTTATCGTTGATATTGCTCGAAAGAACTTTTATAAAATATTCTTTTGCCTTCACTAAATCATGCATAAGATAAGAATGAACTCCCCGCTCAAAGTCTGGTTTCGTTTTTGTGAATAACTCAATTATAAAGTCAGGCTGTCCATCAATAACTTCTATTACTGATACAGTATTTTTTTTCCCTTTCACTCGGACTCGATCCAATATTCGAAAATTATATTTTCCGGGATCGTGAATCTTCATTAACGTCTCTTGGCTAATCAGAATTGCCGCTCCGTATTGCTTTGTCAAACCTTCCATTCTAGAAGCTAGATTAACTGCATCTGAGATTACGGTTCCCTCCATTCGATCTTCACTTCCAATGGTTCCGAGCATTAAATTACCGGTATGAATTCCGATTCCTATGCTAATAGGGTCAAGATTTTTTCTAAGTCGTCTATTGTTGTAAACTCTAACTTGCCTTTGCATTTCAATAGCAGCTTTGAGAGCATCCTCAGCGGATAATGGGAATAATGCCATGATTGCATCGCCAATGTATTTATCTATGAACCCATTATTATTCAAGACACAGGGAGTCATTGTTTTTAAGTAGGAATTTAAAAAGTTAAAATTTTCAACTGGACTCATCTTTTCGGATAACTCAGTAAAGGAGCGAATGTCGGAAAACAAGATAGACATCTCCTTTTGGATTTGATCTCCGAGCTTAACGTCTGTAACATGCTCTTTTTCTAGGAGTGTTAAGAACTGACTCGGGACAAAGCGTTCATAGGATAAATTTAGCTTTAACATATTCTGGTAAAGCCTTGCATTTTCCATTGATATAGCAGCTTGAGAAGCCAGGATGTTTAGTATTTCTACTCGGTCGGGAGTGAATGCACCGGTTGTTAAATTATTTTCTAAATATAGAAGTGCTATCAATTTTCCCTGATTTAAAATCGGTAAGCATAAAACAGATCGAATTGATTTATTGATTATATATTCGTTTGTGGCAAACATAGCGTATTTACTCGCGTCTCCAATGACAAGAGATTCTTTCGTCCTAAACACATAATTTACAATTGCCTCGGACAAATACTCATCTGAATTCAATGGGATTGACTGCAATACTTTAATCTCAGAATCTATTTCTCCAAATGCTTCAATTTTTAGTATATCTTGATCGGGTAATAGTAAGTATCCTTTCTGTGCTCCTGCATTTTCAATTACGAATTTCATAATTTTAGAAAGAAGCTTATCTAAAACTATCTCACCGGATATCGCCTGGGATGCTTTTAAAACAGTTCTAACATCTAGCGCATTACTGCTAGTAGACGATGCAGTAACATGAACGGTAGAAAAGGAAATATCATTGTCTTTTTTATTATTCATGCTTTGAAGATAAGAGTATTTCTCCTCTAACTTTTGAACCTTCGGTAAACATCCCCACTTTTTATAAGCATAATGTGCTTCTGTAAAATGAATTTTAGCATACTTTTCTCTTTTATTTTTCATCCAAAACTTTGCACAAAGTTCATTTCCGATTGCTTCTTCCAATAAATATTCATGTTCTTTTGCGAGATCGATTCCTTTCTCAAATGCTTGCAGGGCTTCTATTCGTTTGCCGGTAATTGCATGAAGCTCAGCTTCAATGATATAATATTTATGACCGAAGTTTGCAGGACAACTATCTGCCCATTTCTTCATTCTCTTCTGGTTCTTTTTAATTCGTTGCAGGTAATTACCATTATCTTTCTTTTGACCAGAACTTATATTTTTTTCATACTTATCGCATAAGGCAAGAGATTCAAAGAAGACATGATCTGGAATAAATAGGGTTCCAAAATTTCCATTCTCATGCACAACGGCTAATGCCTCGTAGTCTAAGACTTTGTCTTTATCCCCTAAAAGATATTCTATAATAATTTTCATTAGGTAATATGCGTTTAGAGTTGTAGAATTTTTTGATTCAATCCATTTAGGAATCGTAATTCTTTCATCAAAGACTTTTCCACAGAGCATAAACGTATCAGAAGAAAGTCCACGTAAATTATATGTTGCCTGCTCTATCAATCTAAACATATCTTGCACATCGTCTTGTTTAAGCTTTACATGAATTGGATGATACTTCTCAAATTTTTCTGAAACCAATGCTAGATTTTGACGCATCGAAAAAGATTGAAAGACTATATGATTCACAGAATAGGCGGCATATAGAATATCACCATTGTCCATTCCACTTTGGATAGACTCGGATAAATACTCCTGGCTTGTGCGTGCATGAAACTTGAAGTGATTGATTGTAAAGGCAAATATAAAATAGACTCTAGATTTAATAGCGTCAAATTTATATTTGTCAACCATATCTATTGCAAGCTTTCCTAATTCATATCCCAATCCAAAATCTCCTAGACCGGAGCCCTGAATCATTCCAAAAGCAGCAAAAGCAAAAGGAGAGATTGGGCTTATTCCAAAATTCAAAGTAGAATTTACCATCTTCAGCGCGATTATAGGAAATAGAGCAGGTTTGGAAATATAGGCTGGAGCAAAACAGGCATTCAATAAGCGCATAATAGAGAGTTGCTCTTGATTTTTTAATATAGGGAGATTCAGTAAACTTTGAATGGATTTATTTCTGAGCTTTAGTTTTATTTTTAAAATTTCAGGCAAAGGGGAAAGATCATTTGGATTTGCAGGAAGAGATTTTTTTAAAACCGATAAGGCTTCCGTTGCAATATCCAAAGCCTCTCTCATTTTGCCTTGACTCGTATAAAGCATTATCTTGATTTCTAAAATAGCAATTTTATCTAGAGTAGTCTTCGCATAATGCAAAATTACCCCAAAAGTAAATTCGGCTGACTCATAGTTGGTCGCTAGATACTCTGCTAATGCCTTCTTGGAAAAAATATCTAAAGAGTCCCGGTAGTTCCTAGTCCAATGATCTCTAGGTAAAGTTTCTTCTACAATCTGGAAGAATTTTTCGGCTGCTTCGTATGCGCCAGATGTAAGAGATTTATTCCCTGCTAAAATATTCAACGCAATGAAAGCCTCTTTTTCTTCTTCTTTGAGTAAAGCCCTACCCTGATTCAATTGGTTTACAATCGGAAATAAATACTCTTCTGTCTTTTCTTCACCGGCTAATTCTAAGTAGACTCTTCCAATCTTATAATGGTTATAGACTCGCTCCTCTTCTGTGATTAATGTATAAGTAGCCTCTCTTATTTTATCATGAACAAAGCGAGCGTTGTTATCTCCTATTAAAAAAAATCCTTCATTTGCAATGAAAGCTAATTCTAAATTTGAATCTTTCTCCGGTATACCTAAAACTTGCGCAAATACATCCATTCTAAAATGATTTCCGATACAAGCAGCAAGTTTTAAAATGGAAATTCTAGAGTCTGCCATCCTTTCTATTTTTTCTACCATTAGCTCGATGACATTATCCGCTATTTTGACTTCTTTTATTTTTTCTATATCCCAATTCCATTTCGGCTTTCCTTCTTTAGAATTTGGTGAGAGAATTAAATTCTTTTCATATAGATCTTTAAATACCTCATTTACAAAGAAAGGGTTACCTCCCGTTTTGGAATGGATTACCTCCGCCAATTCAGAAGTATCCTCTTTTCTACAGGAAAGTGTATCTGAAATTAAGTGATTCACATCGAAAAGAGACAATGGATTTAATAAAATATGTTTTATTTCGATTTCTTGTTTTTTAATATCCTCCAGAGCTAAATAAAAAGGATGCATTGTGTTAATTTCATTGTCGCGGTAGGATAAAATAATAAGAAGATATTTAGAATCTGGATTTAGGATTATGGATTTGATTAAGTTAATGCTGGGTAAATCCGCCCACTGCATGTCATCTAAAAATATAGCTATTGGATGGTTTATATCGCATAACGCATGAATAAAATTTTGAAATACTAATTCGAATCTATTCTGGGACTCACCCGGACTTAAATCAGTAACTAATGGCTGTTTGCCGATAAGGAGTTCCAATTCAGGAATGATGTCAGTAATAACTTTTCCATTGTTTCCAAGTGCAGATTCTAGTCTCGTTTTCCATGCTGTTAAAGATACAGAACTTTCTGTTAGTATCTGATTTAGAATATTTTGAAATGCCTGTATAATTGCACGATAAGGAGTGTCCCTCTTATACTGGTCATATTTGCCTGCAATAAAATAGCCTCTGTATTCGAGGACAGGTTTATGAATTTCACCGACTAATGCTGATTTTCCGATACCAGATCTACCTGAGACTAAAAGAACTTTTGCATTTCCTTTTGTTGCAAGGTGAAATGTTTTCATTATTTGAGTTACTTCTTTGGCACGACCATATAGTTTTTCTGGAATGTGCAACTTATTTGAAAAATCTTTTTGTGCAATAGGAAATGGTTTAATCTCACCTGTGTTTTTTAATCGTTTCCAGCATTCTTCAAAATCATTTAATAACCCGTCGCAGGTTTGGTATCTATCCTCTGCATCCTTTGCCATTAGCTTTAAAATTATCGAAGAAATAACTTCTGGAATTCGATTATCCACTTGATGCGGCAACTCTGGTTTCTTCGCAATATGGGAGTGAATGATTTCAAGAGTATCATTGCTATTGAAAGGTAGGACACCGGTTAAGATTTGGTAAAATGTAACACCGATCGAATAAAAGTCACTTCTATAGTCGATTGTGCGATTCATCCTTCCACTTTGTTCCGGCGAAATATAATGAACTGTTCCCTCTAAAAAATCGGATGAAATGGGGGATGGATTTTCTTTTAGGAGCTCAGTAGCAATCCCAAAATCTATAATCTTAATTTGCCGCGTCTCTGGATTAAAAAGTATATTGGCTGGATTTATATCTTTGTGAATGATGTTTTTTTCATGAATTTGGTTTAAGATTTTTATAATTTTAATAGCAATATCTAAAAACTCTTCTAAATATATTTTTTCATTTTTAATGTAATCTTTTAAAGAAAGTCCGGCAAAATCTTCCATAAAGAAAATTGGTCTATCGCCTAACTTCTCCATTTCAAAAACTTTTATGACACCAGCAATGTTTATCCGGGTTATTAATTCATATTCAGATTTAAAGCGAAGTAAGGATTCAGGACTTGGATATTCTCCACTCAAAGTCTTTGCTAGGACATCCTGATTATTGCTTTTACGTTTTCCTTTATAAATAATTGAGTTTCGACTTTCGTAAATTTTTTCGTTAAGTATGTAGTTATCAGTAGTTAAAAATAGCATTGCCACAAACTATTTAGCCTATTTCTAAAAGCAAATATTTTTTAGCTAAGGATTTTATTTTCCCGCATAAGGACAATGCCGGCATCCGTTGTGGCAGCAATATCCACGTTTCAAGTGATATTTTTCGGTGAAAACAAGAAAACCATTTTCCATATAATACATGTCGCTAGACGAAATCGAAATATCCTGCATATCTTCAGAGACCAATTTTGTATTCGGTTTATTTTCTTTGAAATCCATTAATTATCTAGTTGCTCTATAGCGTGCAATGACTCCATCAATATCGGATCCTCCTCCAAATGCACCTGTATCCTGTAAGAAGTTTGCTCCGGTGTCTGCATTCGTTCTTGCAGTAGCAGCGGTTAATCGTAAGTAAACAAATCCTTCTGATTTAATTTTATCTCGTAATGTTGTGTTACAGCCTATACTATAATCGTTCGTTGCACTTAAATTATCTAAATCAAAACCATCACCACCGGTTTTTGTTGTATCGTATAAATCATTTCCAGAAAAAATATTTGATTCGATGTTGTAGATAACAGGTGTTATTCCTGCAAACCGTTTCCAATACGTTGGATTTATACTGTAAGTAGTTTCCGGTGAAAATGTATAGTCAGGGGAAAAACCGCAGTAGTTTATATTATCCTGGCTGACTTCTACGATAATTGCTTCCATGAAAACTGTTGCAGGATTGTTGTTATAATGAAATGCATTTTCAAATACTATGAAATCTGTTCCACTTCCGTTTAATACTCGTTTACCGCTCCATTCAAGAATCATGGTTGCGTTAGCTCCCGTTGCTGTTAACGAAAATACATCACCAGAACCAGAACTAAGACCAGCACCTCTTACTCCGTTAATGGCTTTTGATTTATCCTGAAACCCGGAACCAATGTGATTTGGTGCATAAGTAGCCGTATCCGCTGTATCCGAGGGAATGACGGCAGTCGTTGTTGCAGCGGACGCTGACTTTGATGATTGAGAAAGTAAGACGGCAGCGGCTAATACAGTATTGCTTTTATTGGATTTGCCAGAGCTACATGCAACTAGCCCTAAGATTAAGAATGTAATTAGTTTGCGCATATAAACCTCCTATGCGGTGTTTGTAATGGTAACATCGTTAGGGCTTGCGTATGTAGAGGTAAGGGCTTGATTAATCAAGCCCTTACCTCTACGATAAACTAGTTCCAGGTTGTAATATCAGCTCTAAGAAGTGCCCTGTTCCAACCAAACCCACCACAGCCAGTTGTTGTGGTCTTCGTTGCATCTGCAACAGCCGTATCATTGATAGCTGCGGTTGCACTTGATTTACCGCTAGCGATTTGACAATAACTAAAACAAGCCGTTGCATTATTCTCGCAGCCACTTGTGCTTAGAGATGTTACAATCATTTTGGAATAGGTAGCTCTATTATCACCGAAAGAAGTATTAAAATCACAACTTGTAGATGTTTGCAATATTAATGTGTTCGTTGTATTATTAAACTGAATGATTCTATAAAAGCTGTCGCTACCGCCACCGGTTAATCCATTACCCGCAGTTGTTCCGGATCCACATTTACCAAATGTTCCACCAGTAGATGGAGTAGAAGCTGCCCAGCTACCAACTCCATTTGTTCCAGCGGATACTACTAATTTATCGGTAGAGCTAGTAAAAGTTCCAGATGAATAATAGCCAGTATCATAATAACCTTGAATTGAAAGCAAAGAATTATTCAGTGAAGTTAAACGAGCATTAGCCGTATTTAGACTTTGTGTTTGAACTATAGCCACAAGAAGAGCGTTGTTCTTCGCAGAGTCATCAGGTTTTGTGTTTTGACAATTGGTAAATAGGATAGCCACATAACATAGTGTAGCCGCTAAAGTGATTTTTTTAAACATTTTTTTCTCCAAGAAAATTTTATTTCCTGAAGGAGTATACGAACCTCTAAAAAAGAAAGATTACTCCTGCTTACTCAAATACGTTAATGCAAAAATAAAAATCTTTCAATGAAACTTTCCTTTCCACGAGAAAGTAACACAAAGAGGAGTATCTGGCTTTACAGTTGCGGGACAGCGAGGGAATTACACCCTTCTTCCTCCATTCGGATAAATCCATATTCAAAACTATTCGCGAGTTGTCAAGAATAGAATTAAAGCTTAATCGTTATTGCATCTGCTACTTTGATTGCCTTGCGCCTTGCATCTTCTAAAGTATCCCCCAGGGCTAGGGCAACTCCCATTCTTCTTCTACCTTTTATTTCTGGTTTTCCAAAAAGGCGAATTGCTGTATCGGGCTCAGAAAGTGCTTCGTTAATATTTTCATATACCGGCTCATCGGAATTACCCTCGGTGAGAATTGCGCATGATGCAGCGTAGCCGTAATGACGAATATTAGGAATCGGCAAACCTAGAATAGCCCGAACATGAAGTGCAAATTCAGAAAGATTTTGGGAGATGAGTGTTACCATACCTGTATCATGTGGTCTAGGTGAGACTTCACTAAAATAAACGGTATCTCCTTTAATAAAGAACTCAGCGCCAAATATTCCGTATCCTCCGAGTCCGTCAGTAACGACCTTTGCGATTCTTTGTGCCTCTTTAAGTGCAACCTCTGACATCGGTTGTGGTTGCCAGGACTCGACATAATCGCCGTTAATCTGAAGATGTCCAATAGGATCTAGAAAGGTTGTGCCTCCTGCATGACGGATTGTAAGCAGTGTAATTTCATAATCAAACTCGATAAAGCTTTCTACGATTACTTTTCCTTCTCCAGCACGTCCGCCTTTTTGCGCATACTCCCAGGCTTCTTCGATTTCCATTTTATCTTTTACTACACTTTGCCCTTTCCCAGAGGAGCTCATAACGGGCTTTACTACGCAGGGAATTCCGATTTCTTTTACGACTCTATAGAATTCTTCTTTATTACCCGCGAATAAATATTTGGAAGTTCTCACTCCAAGTTCTTCTGAGGCATATTTGCGTATGCCTTCGCGGTTCATCGTGAGCTTGACCGCCTTTGCCGTTGGAACTACGTTAAAACCTTCTCTTTCTAATTCTACCAGCATGTCAGTTGCAATTGCTTCTATTTCAGGGACAATATAATCAGGATCAAATTCATGAACAACCTTTCGCAACTCGTTGGCATCTAACATATTGATCACTCGATGTTCATGCGCTACATGCATTGCAGGCGCATCGGAATACTTATCAACAGCCATCACATGGATCCCATATCTCTGTGCTTCAATGGTGACTTCTTTTCCTAATTCCCCTGAACCGAGTAGGAGTAGTTTTGTAGCTGACTTTGATTTTGGAGTTCCAATGTTTACCATGATTTTGTCCTTAAGAATAATAATGCGTTCACTCTACTCACCAAAAAATATAATCGAAACAATTAGTCATTCTAGTTTTTGGAAGATTTGAGTTTCATAGGTTTGAGATAAAAATTGAATGCTGATTGTTTCATTCAAAATAGAAGTTTATTGACTAGTGAATATATTTTTCTATATTTTTTCCTTTACAAAATTTATTTATAATTGAGAATGATTCTCAATTATAAATAAAGGAATAGGAATATGATACAAGGAAATCAAAACTCAATAAATAAAGCTATGTTTGCATTGATATTACATACCTTACAGGAATCTGATTCAGAAGAAATTTTACCTGCTAAAGAGCCGGAAAGCACAGAAAAATTGATTTCTCTAGATGACAAGAACTCTTATACATTCATCGAAATATGAAGATTCCTATTTTTTCATAATCTATTTCCACAAAAGAAATATGGGAAGATAAGAAGAGGATAACGAAGTGTATACACTTCCGATAAGATGTCTATATACTAAGTAGGGACTTGAAAGGGGTGTCGCTCGCTAAAATGCAATCTGTGACGTTACTTGGGGGCATGTCACATCCAATTACGGTTTTGGGTTGAACGATAAAAAGATAGTCTTTCCAATTCGAGAGAACTCGTTTTAAGAAAATCCAAAATAATATAAAGGTAAAACCAGGTTTGATTTTCTTTCTGTAACGAGCGCGAAGAATTCTGAGTTGGTGCTTGAGAGTTTGCAGGGTTATTTATTACTTTACAAAAATTTTGAACGATAAATAATTTCAATTATGAATTCCCTAGTTGAAAAAACAGTGATAGAGCTTGGATATGAAAGTGTAGATAAATTTTTTCATCAAAAGTTAATTGAGGGAGTAAAGCAAAAAATTGATAAATATACAAATGAAATTATAGAGTTTGAAAAAAAATACAATATGAAATTTCCTGAGTTCCAGAAAGAATATTTACTGAAAGAAGGGGAAGAAGTCTTTGAAAAAGATGATGATGGAATGGAATGGGAATGGAATATGAGAGCAATTCAAGAGCTAAACATAACATTGGAAATGTTAAAGAATGCAAGATATACTCTTACAATACTCTGACATAATCCAATCCTATGATATTTTACAAAATGAAATCACTGAATCTTCTCGAAAGTTCAAGATAAAGATTACTTTTATAAATTTAACAAAGTTGGAAGGAAGAGAGTTTATTTTTCCTGAAAAAAGAAATTATTCATTTCAATGGATGAACGAGGATAATTCTTTAATTATTCGGTGGGACAATGCAGAGCATCATCGTAATCTAGATAACTTTCCACTTCATAAACATATATCAAATAACGAACAAGTAGAAAGTTCCATTGAAATAACATTGAATGAAGTTTTGTGGTACATTAAAAATGAACTACTGACATGAGATTTGCCATTGGTAAACATAACCTTTGGTTAGTGACTGCCGATTAAATTTCTTTTGTAAAATTGAATTAGGATTTGACCAAATTAGAATTTTTTGCAAACTTAGTTCCATTCGAAATCTGAGAGTTTTTACTTTTTAATATTCCGGGGCAATAAAAAAATATGAGACAAATTATTCTATTTCTTCTTATCTTTTCCTTTTTTTCGAAATTATATTCGCAATCGGAAAAAAAATTTACCCCTCAAATTATTAACTCCTTAGAGGAAGTGACTAGCTTAGATTCGAACGCAAATTCTAATTGGTTTGTTTCCATGGAAGATTTGAATCCAGATGAATTTAGTCGTAAATACTTAGAAAACGGCGAAAATAAACAAGCCTGGATTTCCCATACTATCCCATCTAGGTTTACTAAGGCTAATTACAATAAACCGGAACTTCATAAAATCTGGATTGCAAAATCTTTTATTCTTCCTGCTACTATTCAAACGAATTCTGTTTCTATTCGACTTGGAACGATAAGCGATAGAGATAGAACATATTTTAATGGAATTTTAATCGGTGCAACCGGTGAATTCGGGGTAAATTATCCATCCGCTTACGACAAAGTTCGTATTTATGAAATCCCTGATAACTTAATTCGTAAAGGAGCAGAGAACCTACTCTTAATAGAAGCAGAAGAATATTTTTACGATACAATGGGAATTGATCAAGATAAGACTGAGATCGGTCCTACCAGAACTATTGAGAAAAGTTTTACTAATTTTGAATATGTTAAACTTGTCTTGCTCATGATATATCTTGTTGTCGGAGTTTATTATTTGTTCTTATTTGCCAGACGAAGAAAGGAGAAAGAGAACTTTATTTTTGGGGTATTCACCGTTATGCTCGTCTTATACCAATTGATGCGAAATCAACTCCGCAATGAGTTTAACTTTGATTTTGTCCTAATAAAAAAATGCGAGTATGTGACGATAGCTACTGTCGTTCCAGTATTCGCTCACTTCATCAGGCAATTATTCAAATTTCAATGGAGTATATTTCAAAAAATTGCGGACGGAATTTTATTCTTAGTTTTCATCTACGAATTATTCATTACAAACATTAGGCATTATAACTTTATAAATACTACTATCGTTCAACCTGTATGGGTAGTATACATGATCCTCATATTCTACTTTCTAATTACTCGAATGAGGCAAAAAAACAAAGACGCAGTATTTATTTTTCTCGGAGTAGTCGTAATTTTTTGTGCTTTAGTTGTGGATACTTTAAGTACAAGAGGCGTTTTTATTTTTCCTAAAATTATGGGCTATGGCTTTTTCTTTTTCATATCGAGTTTAGCCATTATCCTCGCCAATAAATCTGTTCGGTTGCAAGAAGAAGTAGAAGAGCTAAATGAAAATCTAGAAAAAAAAGTTGCGCTACGCACAGAAGAATTAAGCCAGAGTTTAGAGAATGTAAAAAAATTAAAGATGTCGCAAGATGGGGATTATTTCCTCACTTCTCTTTTGATAAAACCACTCGGAAAAAATCGCGCTGAAAAGAACCAGGTTTTAATTGACTTTATTGTAAAACAAAAAAAGACTTTTGAATTTAAAAACAAAGTTTCCGATCTTGGCGGAGATCTTTGTCGTGCTGAGAGTTTAATTTTACGCGGGCGGAATATGACTGTATTCTTCAACGCAGACGCCATGGGCAAATCGATGCAAGGCGCTGGAGGTGCTCTTGTGATGGGCTCTGTATTTGATTCTATTTTAGAGAGAACGAGACTCAGCAAAGTTGTCCAAGACGAATATCCAGAGAAGTGGTTGAAGAATTCTTTCATTGAACTTCACAAAGTATTTGAAAGCTTTCAAGGCTCAATGCTTGTTTCCATCGTGATGGGGCTAATAGATAACAGAACTGGTCTCATGTATTTTATTAATGCAGAACATCCCGTGAGTATTATTTATAGAGATGGAAAAGCAAGCTTTATAGATGAAGATTTTATTTTTAGAAAACTAGGAACTGAAATAGCACAGAGTTACATCTATGTAAAAACATTTCAAATGAAAGATGGAGACATTGTCATCAATGGATCTGATGGACGAGATGATATTCTTATCTTGGATGAAAAAACAGGCGAGAAAAATTTAAACTATGATCACACTCTTTTTCTGGGAACAGTAGAAAACTCCGGCGGTGACATCCACTCAATCGTAGACATACTCTATAAGAAAGGAGAGATTACGGATGATTTGTCTCTCATGAGTATAAAATTTATAAACCAGGAAATTCTAATCGAAAGTGATTCTGCCCGTGGAAGAATTAAGTCACTCATTCAAGAAAAAAAATTCAGTGAAGCAGTCCTTATCGCAGAAGATCATTTAACTTTAAACCCTTCTGATACGGAATGCATTTTTCTTCTTTCCTATGCTTATAAAAAAACGCAAAATTTCAAAGAAGCAATTAAAGCAGGCGAGCGAGTTCGTCTAAGAGAGCCCTCGCACGTTCGGAATTTAGTAAACCTAGCACATTGCTATTTTAGAATGAAAGACATTGACCGAGCAAAATACCTTGCCGGTTTAATTCCAGAAGGCGGAAGAGAAAAACAATTTGCTAAGATATTTTTGATTGAGGAGTAAGATTGTTAGCCACTGAGGCACGGGGATGATTTGTTATAGGTGGGTTTATATCTTTGAAGGTTTAAAATAAAAATAATTATGAAAGATAAAGAAAAATCAAAGCATCCATCAAATTCGGATGTGCAGATCGAAGTAGAGGCAGAAGCAATTCAATTATTATCAAAAGAATTGAACGATAGAGTTCAGTTTGCCAAAGATATCCAAGGCGACGGTTTTAAAAATAAGTAAACTCCGAAAAAGCAGACCTTACATCTAAAAACTCCCCTATAAAAAAGACTTGCTTCCTAAAGAATTCTTTTTAGAATAAAGTCATTATGCAAAATGCTTATATTTTAACAGGTAGTCTCAAGAGCCCTACGATGATAGAATTAGATGAGTCCTTATCTTTAGCTATTCAAAAAGTGAGTGTAATTATTGAACCAATTCAATCCATCGGAAAGAAGCAATCACTCTTGTCGACTCTAAATAAAATCAAAACTAGGCAAGAAAAACGCAAATTTATTTCGCCTCTCAAAGAAGAAATAGACTCCTATATTGTTAGGCTACGAGATGATTGGAATTAAATGAATTACTATTTCCGGCAAACACTCGTAAGCCCATACTTCTCTTAATCCCATTTATCCGAGCGTTCTTGCATTTTCTTAGGGTTTCTGCTTTTATGCCAGATCCCAATAACAGAAATAAATTTTTCTTTAATGATATAAAGTAAGTTAAAGGGGAATTTTTTTAAGGAAGCTTTGCGAGTTTGTTTATAAAATAGGGAATATGAATCTGGCTTGTTGACAATCTTAATTATTTTAGCTTTTACTTCCCTCACAAACTCTTCACCAAGACCTTCTTTTCGACTTTCATAATATTCATAACTTTGCGCTAAATCTTCTATAGCCTCAGGTTCAAGCTTTAATTTTTTTTCCAAATCTTTTCTCAAGCATTTGAATGGATTCTTCCCATGTGTACCCTGCGTGTGGCTCAGTTTCTATTCGCGCTAGCCGAATATCCAATTCATTCTTGTAGGCTTGGTTAATTTCTGGTGATAAAGCTTCTTTAGACAAATCATCCGTATCCTCTGAGAAATCCTCATAGACTACGATGACTAATTTGTGCTTACCGGGTTTAATCTCTAGGGGTAGTTCCAATGTAATAAATCTTGTTTCAGTAGTATCGACGATCGTCTCAAGCGCTTTCATTTTCGAACCTCACAAATAGAGTCAGCTATTTAATATTTTAGTCAAGTTAAAATCTAGACTTAGAGTAAATTGAACTTTAGCTAAGTAATGTTTCCGTTAGTGCTTACAATCTTCTTGGTGGTTATGCGTTAGCCGCAAGTTCCAAAAAAGTGTAGTAGCAATCGAAAATGCGCCAAGTGCATCTGCCCAGGGTTTGAATAAATCAGGTATGAAATTACCAATTACCAGAATGAGTATCGCTAAAAAAAATAAGGCGATGAGTTGAATATTCTTATGATTTTTAAATCCAGAAAAAAGACTGAAGGCTGTTATTAGAATAGAAGTTGCAAGAGTAAGATGCTCGAGCATTTCATTTTCGAAAAAAGCAATTCCAGTAAGTGGGGCTATTAAGATAATGAGAGGAAGCGCCATACAATGAATCGCGCAGGCAATGGAGAGAAACATCCCAACAGCACTGAGGGATTCAAGATTGGAGAAATTCTTTCGTATACTGGCTATCATCGTTATTTGTTTAGGCTCTTATTTGCAACATAGTTGCAGAAAGAAAAATTGTCAAATTCTTTTCCAAAAACTAATTTATATCTAAAAAGCGTTTATTAATCTTAATCATGGGCTAAATCCGACAGAAAGGCAAGCTTACCATACAAATTGCTATCTATCGGAGATGATTCCAGTCTTTTCTAATGTAAAATACAGTACAAGACAAAAAATTTCTTGAATTTGTTTCCCTTCTTAAAATGATGTTAAACGAATCCGGAGAATGAATGCATAAAAAGCCAAATATTAGAACGAACGACAAAATCAATGCTCCTAAAATAAATGAACAGATTTCTGGTCCGAATGTACGACTAGTCAGTGACACTGGTTCTGAAGTCGTAACACTTGAAAGTGCTCTCAAGAAAGCTGCTGAAGAAAGTTTAGATCTTGTTGAAGTTTCTGTCGGTCAAGATGTTCCTGTTGTTAAAATTATTGATTATGGCAAGTTTCGTTTTGAGCTTTTGAAGAAGAGTAGAGAAGCAAAGAAGAAACAGCATGTCATTACGATTAAAGAAGTTAAGCTTCGTCCTAGAATTGGGATTCATGATTATGAAATCAAGAAAAGACAGGCTCTTGAATTTTTGACTAAAGGCGATAAAGTTAAAGTAACACTTCGCTTTAAGGGAAGAGAGCTTGCTCACGCAGAGTTAGGAATGAACGTAATAGTAAAAATGATAGAAGATTTGAAGGAGCATGGGACTCCTGAAAAAGCCCCTGTTCATGATGGAAAGCAAATTGTGGTTTTAGTTAACCCAAAATAGTAGGAATATATTAGTTAGGACAATCAAATGCCAAAGATGAAAACAAATAGATCCGCTGCAAAACGGTTCAAATTTACAAAGAATGGAAAAATCAAAAGAGCTAGCAGCTATGCTAGACACAAACTTTCAGGAAAATCTCCTAAAAGAAAACGTAACTTGGGTGGAACAACTGTTATGCATGAGTCCGATATGGGCAGAGTAATTAAGTTGTTACCTTACGGAGGAAAATAATGGCTAGAGTAAAAAATGGAACAATCCATAAGAATCGAAGAGTAAAAGTATTAAAAGCTGCAAAGGGATTTCGAGCTGGAAGATCAAAGCTTTATAGAACTGCAAAAAGTGCGGTAATGAAAGCTGGTCAATGGGCTTATAGAGACAGAAGAGCAAAGAAGAGAGATTTTAGATCTCTTTGGATTACCAGAATTAATGCAGCAGCTCGTGAGAACGGTGTATCTTATTCTAAATTCATGAGTTCACTAAAAAAACTTGGTATTGATATGAATCGAAAAACATTAGCCGATATAGCATACAATGATAAAGAAGTTTTTGCTGCAATTGTTGAAAAAACTAAACTTGCCGCCTAATTTTATTTTTTCTGATTGCAAAAACTTTCTTTTTAGTGTTATATGACCGAAACTAATTTAGGAGATTCCGTATGATTTCACTTGAAACAATCGAAGAGCTAGAAACAAAGATTATGAAGGCACTTGAGCTGATCTCAGACTTAAGAGCCGAAAATAATCGGCTAGAGTCTGACAACGAAACTCTTCGATCTGAAAATGATCAGATGAAGCTAGCTATGGAAGAAAAAGAGCGAGAAATTGCTTCCCTTCGTGAACAACTTGCTCAATCCCTAAAAGAACTCGAAGAATATAAATCTAAAGAAAAAAAATTAGATAACAAGATTCATGATATGATGAATCGCTTAGATAATCTGTCTTCTTATAAGAATATGGATTCGTCTAAGTCATCGTCTGTAGTTCAATCTGCAAGTTCTTCAACTCCAAAGCCAGAAGCGACTCCTGTTACTCCTCCACCTTCTTCTAGAATTGAAGATCATGATCCGTCTGAGTTTGAAGAGGATAATGATGAGATTATTCTTCTAGACGATGATGAAGACGAAATTGCGGATCAAACCACTGTTGTGTCTAGTCAACCTGAGGCAGTTGTCAATCATGAGCCTATAGCAGAAAGTAGAGTTGAGGTTACTGTTGAATCTAACCCCCCTCCTTCCAACGATGCAGATTCGCTAATAGATGACTCTGATGATATTATTATTGATGAAACGGATGATGATTCTATTAACGTTTTTGATTCCGACGACGACGACGACTTCCTTATAATCGAGGAAGAAGTAAAGTAGCCCTACTATGGCACAGCCGATTACACGCACCGAAGTAAGTATTTTCGGATCGTCCTATTCTATTTCTGGAGAAACTGATCCAGAGTATGTGCATCGGTTAGCAAAATACATAGATAGTAAGATGAATGAGCTTTCTGGTTCCTTGCCCGGTGCCAGTGCTCAGAAACTTGCAATCCTAGCTGCTTTGAATATTGCTGATGAATTCTTTCAATATAAAGAATTGAATGATGAAGATGGTCTCTCTCGTCTCTATGAAATGAAAACAAAGAAAATGATCTCTATGCTCGATGAGGGGCTAATAGGAGATATCTACTAATCGAATCTGATTTTTCTTGGTTTGATTCAAATACCCTCTATTCCAACCAATTTAAAGATATTTACTGGTCTGCCCAAGGTGGTCTCCGCGAAAAAGAATATGTCTTTTTTAACGGGAATAATTTAAGCACTCGCTTAAATCAAAAAAAAAACTTCTGTATTTTAGAATTTGGGTTTGGAGCTGGACTAAATTTCTTTTTAACCTGGAAGAAAATAAGAGAACAAAAATCATCTAGCCGAATTCAATACTTCTCTGTAGAAAAATTTCCAATCCCTTATGAGTTAATGGAATCTGTTTTACAAAAAGAAAAGGAAATACAGAATTTTTCAGAAGAGTTCCTTCCTTTTTATAAAAGAATATCGAGCGGATACAATCAAATATCCTTTGAGAAAGAGAATCTCGATCTGATTCTAATTGTTGGCGATATTGTGGAAGTAATTCAATCGTTTCATGCAAAAATTGACGCTTGGTATCTAGATGGATTCTCTCCTTCTAAGAATCCAGAAATGTGGACGAAAGAAATATTTACTTTTATGAAGAGGAATTCGAAGACTGGTGCAACATTTTCTACCTACTCTACTGCTGGCTTTGTTAGAGAAGGACTTGCGGAGGCTGGATTCGTTGTTGAGAAAGAAACTGGGTTCGGAAATAAAAAACATATGCTGAAGGGGTTAATGCCTATTATTCAACAAAAAATAGCTGATAAGCCTTGGTTTCGAATTCCTAAATTTGTTTCTAAAAGTAAAAATGCCATTATAATTGGCGGAGGACTTTCGGGAACTTCGATTGCATATGCCTTATCGCAGAAAGGATTTAATATTACCCTCATTGAGCGAGAAGATCGAATTGCTCCCGGTGCTTCAGGAAATCCCGCCGGAATGTTTGCCCCCATCCTGACAGGTGATGCTTCTGATTTAAGTGAATGGAGCTTTGTGGCATATCGGGAGTTTACTCAATTTATTTCTTTGTACGGAGAACAGTTTCCTGAGACACTTCGACAAATTGGTGTTTACCAAATTGCAAATTCAGATGATGAAATGAATCGCTTTAAAAAAGCTATTGAAAACTGTCAGATTAGTTCTGAATATGCAGGTTTGAGAGAAAATGAAAATTTCTACCGTGGCTTTTTTTTCCCTAAAGCAGGATGGGTAAACCCTTTCGAACTATCAAATGCATACTTAAGACTTTCTGCGAATAGAGTAAAAATAATCCTTTCTACTTCTGTTGTCCAATTGGAAAGATCTGAGTCGTATTGGAAAGTATTTCTTTCTAACAAAGAAATACTTGAGTCTGAGATAGTAATATTTGCGAATTCGTTCGATGCAAAAGATTTCATAAATGGTTTAGAAAAGATAAAAAAAGTTAGAGGGCAAATTGTATATTATCCGTCCGATAAATTTCCTACTAAAATCGAAAATGTAATACTACATGAAGATGGTTATATCATTCCCAATGTCGATGATATGCATATAATCGGTTCCACTTTTGACCCTTATGATTCATCCACTGATTTAAACATAGAGCATAATGTTTATTTGCTGCAACAAATTAAAAACCTTTTCCCAGCAATAGACCCAGAGGATGGGCGAAAAATGCGCGGGCGCGTTTCGTTTCGTGCAATGAGCTCTGATCATTTACCGATGGTCGGTCCTGTTCCTAATAGGGTTGAATTTCAAAAAGATTATTCTGATTTATGGAAAGCAAATATTTACAAAGATTACCCGGATGGGAAATATTTACCGGGACTTTATATTTCCTGTGCACACGGTTCAAAAGGAATTTTAAATTCTTATCTAGCGGCTAACGTTTTAGCTGCTATGCTTACAAACGGGGCATTACCAATTAACATGACTCTATTAGAAAAAATTAGTCCGTCAAGATTCTTACTTCAATCTTATATAAATCGCCAATAAGATAAAAAGTCCTTTTCAACTAGAGATGCTTTAAATATTTAACATTAAAGATGCAGAATAAAAAAAAAATTCTAGTAATAGTCCTTTTCGTATTAAGTTGCCTTGATAATCGAAGCGCTAGGCTAATTGAAAAATCAAAATACTATTATCCGAATGAAGAAAAGTTTCAAGAATTTATTCAAGAAATTTCAAATAAACAAGAAATAGATTGGATGTTGGCGAAGGCAATCATCATAAAAGAATCCCATTATGCAGACCACTTAGTATCTCTTTCAGGTGCGGTAGGGCTAATGCAACTTATGCCCAGAACAGGTTCTTATACAAGCTCGGCATTTAAAAATTATATGACTGCAAGAAAACAAAAACGAGATAAAAAAGGGCAACGAATTTATCGTGAAAAAACAGCAGAAGAATGGGGAAGAATTTACCAAGCCGAATTACAAAATATTTATTCTATGAATAAATCAAATCCAGAAATACTTTATAAATTAGATAGACGGTTTGATCCGGAATGGAATTTAAAAGAAGGAATACGGCAATTAGCCGCAGAGTATCATTTTTTCAATAAAAGGAAACATTCTGAATATGAGAGTATGATTCTTGCGAGTGCTGCTTATAATGCAGGTCGTTTCGCTGTAATGAAGTTAGAGTCAAATCCTAAATATGATTCTATTCCCATTAATCGAGAAACAGAAAAATATATTGGATCAATGCTCCGTGTGTGGGAAGCTTTGAAAAAAGGAGAAGGATTTATTCCTGAGAATAAATCTTGGGTCTTGTGGCTTTAACTTAACCATCGTATTCTATTCCGATTACAGTAATATCATCTCTGACTCGTGCAGTATCTATAAATTTATTCATTGCTTCAAAGAGAGAATCTATTGAATGCTGAAGAGGTTTTTTTTTGTCTCGTTCTAAAATTGCAAGAACTCTTTCTTCTCCAAATTGTTCTTGCTCCTCATTGAATTCTTCTTCGATTCCGTCGGTAAATAAAAATAATCTCCCTGAATTAAATTCTTTTTCTTCCTCGTCATATTCAACATCAGGAATCATTCCGATAATGTTGCCTCTATGAGTGAGTAATTGAATTTTATTTTCATTAATCAAAACTTGTGGGATATGACCCGCCGAAGAATAAGTAATTCGATTATTAATTGTATCTATATCAACTATAAATGCAGTAAAATAAATATTCAAGGATTTGTATTTATTCGAAAAATTATCATTCAGAAATTTTAGAATTCGTGCGGGTGAGTTTAACATGTCTTTGACGCTCTCGTATTCGCTTTTGATTGCCATAGTAATCAGAGCAGCTTGCACACCATGACCTGTTGCATCAGCGATAAAGGCACGCACTAAACCAGGTCTAATTTCTTCTATATCATAAAAATCTCCACCTACGCTAGAAACAGGTTTATACAAAGTAGAAAATTTTAGTCCTTTGATTTGATCTAAATTATGCGGTAAAATATTTTGTTGAATTTTTTGTGCGGTCAACATATCTTTTTGAATTTCTTTTAAAAGCTTTTCTGTTTTTTCTTTCTCATTCTGTGATTCTCTTTGTGCAATCCAGGCAATTCCTGTTTCAATCTCCGCAGTCTTTTTTGCATCTTCTAAATCTTTTGTGCGCTCTTTAATTTTTATTTCTAATTCATCTGAATTGTTTTTTTGCATTAAAAGAAGTTGTTTATTTATACCATAGAATTTTGCAGACAGAGCAATGGTAATAGAAAAAACAAAAATTAAAAAGGATTCAGGTAAAATATTAATCATGTTGCCAATATTAAAATAAATCAGTAGACCAGAACAAAATGCAACGAGTAATGTAACTAAGCCAATTGCAATAATTCGGGCACCATCTTTTTTTTCTTTAATTGCTTTAATAATTGCAAAACTAATAGAAATTGCATATGGAATTCCTGTTAAAATAATAATAGGTTGTCCGAATCCTGCATACAATTTGATAATATTTATAGAAAATATAGAAAAAAGGAATATGGTAAAAATTAAACAAACTAAATAATTTATAAATCTAATCCAGCCAGGAATTTTATAATCAAAGAAGGAATATATAAACAATACTAAAAACATTGATACAATTCCGAAGCCAGAATTGAATATGTAAAAATGAAACCAATAGGAATCATAAATCCAATAGGTAAATCGGAAGTGACCAAGCGTTAAACTTGCAGCAAAAAAACAAGCGGCAGAAAAATAGAGATACCCCAAATCTTTTTTGGAACCTAGAAATAGAATCAAATGATAGATAGATACAAATATAAAAACTAATCCAATGGAAACATTCCAAACCATAGTTCTATAAAATTTTTCTTTTATAATTCGTCTTTCGCCAATAAACATATTCCCAGTAGAACCGCCAAAGCCTGCATAGTTACAAACCTTAATTGCAATTGTATTTTGCGAATTAATTCGAATAGCCGCTTCTGGAATATGATGGATGTTGTATCGACTATTGTTAACTACACAATTGCCGCTCGAATCGATCTTACCTTCGAAGCCAATCTTGATTCCATTAAAATAAAATTCATGTGCATCAATAAAGGAAGGAGAAAGAATAGAAATAGTTTTATCTCTCCAATTTTCGTTTATGAAAATTTCATTTCGATACCAGCCGGTTTTATGGTTTGCTAGATTTTGTCTTCTCCATAATCCGGGAATAGGCATTGTTTGCCAGTTTGAAATATCTATGCCAGGTATGGAATAATCAGAATAATTCGATGCGGTAAATTTCCATTCTCCGCTTAAGTCATAGGGCTTGTCTAAATCATCCAATACTGAACTTTGGGAGTGAATTCCCAAAGCGGTTAGAAAAGTTACTATTGCAATAAGAAAATATTTCATACGAATTAGCGGCATTTCCATGAGCGATTTAAAAAAGATGATAAAGCGTAATTAGAATACCTCAATTGGTCAAGAAAAATAATCATAAGAAAAGTTTTTCATCTTAACAAAATCTTAACATCATTCCGGTGAATATTAACCAGTAATTAACTACTTAAAACTCAATCCTTACACACCTGCTATAGCAATAAATCAAAATTCTGTTACACTTTAGGAAAGGTGTAAATATGAATATTGAAATTTTAGCTACAGCGGCAGTTGCCCTGCTTTTATCTGTCTACCTGGTTTATACAATTATAAGACCGGAAAAATTTTAAAGGAGACTGACTCTATGACTATTTATGATACAGTTCAAATATTTGTTTATCTTCTTTTGATACTTACCGTTTCTCCCTTGCTGGGATTTTATTTTGCAGATATGTATGAAGGGAAAAAAACTATTTTCAGTAAAATTCTAGAACCCATAGAAAATGGTATCTATCGAATTTCTGGAATTGAAAAAACTAGGCAGACGGGATGGATAGAATACACAAAGGATCTTTTGCTATTTAACGGAATTGGTTTTACCGCCGTGCTTTTACTCTTACTCTTGCAGAAATACCTTCCGCTGAACCCCGAAAATCTGGATAATCTAAGTTTACCTCTCTCTTTAAACACAGCAATCAGCTTTATGACGAATACTAATTGGCAGGCTTACTCAGGAGAGAATACTATGAGTTATGCGTCACAAATGATAGGTCTCTCTGTTCAAAATTTTCTAAGCGCGGTAACTGGTATGGCTGTCGCAATTGCTATCACGAGAGCATTTAGTCGTAAATCAAATGGAGAAATTGGAAATTTCGGAGTTGATTTAACTAGGTCAATTGTATATGCATTGCTACCTCTTTCGATAATCTTATCCATTTTACTTTTAAACGAAGGAGTAATTCAAAGTTTCTCGCATTATATGCAAGCCACGACCTTAGAAGGGAATATACAAGTTATCCCCCAGGGACCTGCTGCTTCCCAAATAGCAATAAAGCAACTCGGCACAAATGGAGGCGGATTCTTTGGGGTTAATAGCGCTCATCCCTTCGAAAATCCAACCCCTTTTAGTAACCTACTCCAAATGTTATCCATACTTTTAATTCCTTCTGCTCTAACTTTTGCCTATGGGAAAATGGTCGGAAATCTAAAACAGGGACTTGTTCTTTTTGGAGTAATGCTTAGTTTATTTTTATTGGGCTTGGGAATTGCTCTCTTTTCTGAATTTAATTATACTCCCGTTGCTGAAATAGGAACCTCGTTAGAAGGAAAAGAGTTACGATTTGGGATAACAAATAGTATCCTCTGGGGGGCGGCAACGACTTCTGCCTCAAATGGCTCAGTAAATGCAATGCACGACAGCTTTTCACCCTTAGCCGGTCTTGTTATGATACTTAATATCATGATGGGAGAAATTATTTTTGGTGGAGTGGGAGCTGGACTTTATGGAATGATTCTATTTGTAATTCTGACAGTATTCATTGCAGGTTTAATGGTTGGTAGAACACCAGAATATCTCGGTAAAAAAATTGAGGCGAAAGAAATT
>JANMOF010000026.1:0-2744 GCA_031368925.1 Leptospiraceae bacterium | reverse complement strand
TATTTGAAACAAATTTACATTTATTTTATGATAAGTTGCTTAACTTTAGGCTTCTTGTTTTGGGTTCTCTTCTCGTCGGCTTCGGCTTTAGCATTAGCTTGGTAAGGGTTCGTCTTTCAATAGAATTGACTTTCGGAATAGAGCCTCTTTAAATACCAAACGTCATAATTAACTGCTCATTTTTTCGATATTAAAGTATGTAGCAATTGATTTTCTAGATTTGCGATCAGAAATTATTTTTGGCGATCGGTATTGGTCAAAATTTTTTGGATAGAAAATTTTGACCCTAAGCGAAAGCCTGGAGTTGCTGGACATGTCGAGTCTTATTGTACGCTTTCGATTTGCAAATATCCGCCGTAAAAATTGATTCAGTAAATCAAGATTCTATTCTAGCTTCAATTTCTAATTTTTTGAATAACATTAAAACTTTTACAATGATATAACCCAAAAAAAATAAAGTCATCATCGTCCAACAAAAAACTGCGAAGTTGGAAGTTAAAGACTCGGAGTATCGATAATGAAATTTTAAAACGTTCGCTAGAAAAAAAGCGCTGAATACAATTACTGTCGTAGTGATAAATTCTTTTTTCAAGAATCGCTTCCAAGTAAAATCCATTCCTTCGATAGAATTTTTCCAAGTTGAAAGTCCGCTAGGAATGAAACGATTTACTTTTTTTGTATAAGCTGTATAATCTTCTTTGAACTTTTCGGCTAAAAATTTTTCTTCTGCGAATGTTATGCAAAAATAGATAAAATAAAAAATCGGAAGAATGATTAAGCTGTACCAAAGTAAATTTAGATTTAAAACAGATCCTGTGACGATTAAAATATTTCCGAGATAAAGTGGATTTCTAGAATGAGCAAACACTCCGCGATGAACTAAAGTTTCTGCATAGATAGTTTTATTCAATCCGCCTCGTTTTATGTATGCGTAACCTACGGTGACTCCGCGAATGATTTGCCCTAAAAGTAAAATTGCAAAACCAATTATCGAAGCAGAAATATCCACATTGATTCCGCCAATCGATTGATTCTCCTTAGTAAATAAATAAATCGCAGGTAAGAAAATAAGAGTAAAAGCTGTGTCTCTCCAGCGGAAAAAAAAGTTTCCTACTTGTATCATAAAATTTTTTAGTATCATTTAATTGCCAATATTCCTTGAAAACAGATATACTTCATGATTTTCATCTTATCTTTAAAGCCTGCTCTTTCTAATAATTCATAATTCCCAGCAGTAGAGAAGGGTTCCATAACACCTTTTAAGCTTCTAGACTTCGCAATGATCTCGTCACTTGTATAACCTTGTTCTAATTTATAGTCATTGTAAAGACCTGTATTTATATCTTGAAACCTTGCATCCGGAGCTCGAACTTTTTCAAAAAAAAGGAAAGCACCACCCCATTGTAAAGATTCGTAAATCTTGTTGAAGACTTCTTGTCTGTAAGCTGGACGAATAAATTGCATAGTATAATAGGAAACAATAAAATCTGATTTTTCCAATTTGATCATAGGAATTTCTTCGCAATGAAATTGAATACGAGAATCATTTTGACATTTCTCTTTCGCATGCTGAATCATAGCTTCTTCTCTATCAACACCGATTAAACTCAATCCAGATTTTGCTTTATGCCAATTAGCCAATTTTAAAAGCAACTCTCCAGTAGAGGTTCCTAAATCATATACTACGGAAGTATCGGAAATAAAATAGTCTGAATATTTGCAGATTAATTCATGCCCTTCCAAATACAAAGGTACTGATTTACTTACATGATTGTCAAAGCTTTTTGGAACGTCACCGCCAAAAGTCCAAGATGCATTCTCTGCGGAAATACTATCGCCAGCATTGAGTGAAGTTTGATTTTTTTTTGTTCTGATTTTTTCAAAATAGTTACCTATCACAGATTTCATTCAAGACGGCAAAGCACAAGAATTATTTTTTCCTAACAAAAGTAAGATTGGAAACGCATAGTCATACTAAAGTACTATTTGATCTATTAATACTTTTATATTTTCTGTTTATATTTTTTTACGCGAAAAAAATCTCCACTTAGGTTTCCGCAATCCGAATTATCAGCTTCAAATACTATCGAAAAACGATACTAATAATTAAATCGAAATGACGTCATTTTTTTACTAAGTCTTGGGCTTCAAAATGCCCGAAACTTTCTTTTAGTATAGCTGGCTAGTTCAACGTCCAAAGAGAAATGGGGGAAAATGACGGGAATTGAGAGCTTACTACTTGAAGATGCGGCAAGAATTCAAAATTTAAGAAGGATTTCTTAGAAAAAAATTAAGCTTGATATCCGCAACGAGAAATTGGAAGACAGTAATTCGGCTCCAAAGTTTATATAGAGAAAAGAAGTTTCGCTAATTCGATTTCAAAAAAAAAGTTTTGCGATTTAAGAGAAAATCGTAAGGAGATTAAAATTGTTAATATTCACTAAAATCATTGGATTTATATCTGTCATTCTTCTTGGAGTTACTTCAGGAGCAAAAAACCAGTCACCACTAACGACGACCTGAAGAGCAACTGGCGCAAATTCTTGATGGGCTGGGACTGGGTGACGCGGCGTGCCGGGCCGCTCGCTATTGGCATCAATCACGGCGGCATGTTCACCCGCGTGTTGCCTGAATCGATCACACCGGACATTCAATTTCACTTCGCCGCGCTCTCGGCCGAGATGGCGGGCGCGCCCACACATCCGTGGAGCGGTTGCACGTTTTCGGTCTGCCAGTTGCGTCCT
>JANMOF010000013.1:0-1545 GCA_031368925.1 Leptospiraceae bacterium | reverse complement strand
TAAGAATCTATAGCCTTTAGCTTGCAAATTATTTTTGAGCTCAATATAGTTTTCGATGATTCCGTTATGAACGACTGCAATATTTTGTTTCTCATTGGTATGAGGATGTGCATTAATTTTAGAAGGCTCACCATGAGTTGCCCATCTTGTATGGCCAATACCGACATTTCCGTTTACGGGTTTTTCTTTCAAGAGCGATTCTAAGGCTTTAATCTTACCTTTCTCTTTCCGAATGATAATCTCGTCGTTATCCAGGACCGCGATTCCCGCAGAATCATAGCCTCTGTACTCTAAGCAAGCTAATCCAACGATTAAAACAGACTCTACATTTTTACTTCCTGCATATCCTACAATTCCACACATACCTAGCTCTCAATTCGTTCTTTAGTTTTCAATAATAACTTCTCTAAATTTACTTTAGAGTTTGACTCTGCGATGATTCTAAGAATCGGTTCTGTATTCGAAGCTCGAATATGTAACCAAGAGTCTTCCATGTCAAAGCGTACTCCATCTTTTTCATCAATACTCGCATTGGGAAAAGATTCTTTTAGCTTAGCAAAAAGTAAAGACAAGTTTTTATTTTGAATTGAAAATGTCTGTTTCGACATAAATAATTCTGGTAATTTGGACAATGCCTCGTCAAAACTGAGATTATCCTCTGCAAGATGATTTAAAATATGGGCAATCCCTGCGAGACTGTCTCGTCCGAAAGAACTAATATTCGGATCAATAACTCCACCATTACCTTCTCCACCGAAAAAAGCACCCAGTCTCAGCATTTCTGAGACTACATTGGCTTCCCCAACCTTTGCATAATGGGTTTTCTTTTTAAATTTCTCAGCAACAATTTTCGTGAGACTGCTCGTAGATAAATTAATTACAATATTCTTTTTGTTTGTATTGAGTGCAGAAAACAAGCTTAAGGGCAAAGTATATTCTTCAGAAATTGCGCCTTTCTTCGGGGAGAGTAAAACAAGTCTGTCCGCATCTGGATCTAATGCGAAACCAATATCTGCCTCTGTTTTCTTGATTAATTTCGAAGTTTTCTCGAGAGCTTTTGGGGTAGGTTCCGGCGGACGAGGAAATGTCCCGTCGGGCTTAGTATGCAATTCTAGTACTTTGCAACCTAATTTTTCCAAAAAGTAGGGCACTACATAACTTCCCCCCCCGTTAACAGCATCTAAAAATACTTTGAATTTTCTTTTTCTGATTTTGTTTAAATTAATTCTTTTTAAAACGGAATCAATATGCAATTCCCAAAGTTCACGAGTTGCAATTTCAAACTTGTATTTGGGAAAAAATTTAGGTTTCGGTAAAGAATCCTCATTTATAACAAAAGATCGAAGTTTTGCAACTTGCTCCGTTGTAAAAAAGAATCCATCCTTACCGACAAATTTAAAAGCATTCCATTCTATTGGGTTATGAGAAGCACTAATCATAATTCCACCCGAACTTTTCGTTTCGTTTACAATCGATTTAAGGGTTGGTGTAGGCACAATCCCGACTATTTTTACATCAATACCTAAGGACAATAAAATTCCCGTC
>JANMOF010000005.1:0-4147 GCA_031368925.1 Leptospiraceae bacterium | reverse complement strand
CACTCAGTAGAAATTGAGTTTGCTTTAGCATAGATACGTGCATACTGGACGTCACTTTTCCCAGGCCCAGCTAAGTAAGTAATCCAAATATCTTTTCTTTTATCAGTTCGTTTCTCAATTTGTAAAGCACCAACAAAGCCTCTAACCAATTTGCTATGTGCTTGAATAAGCTTTTCTTCTATTTCTAAAGTTGATATGAACCGAATTTTTTTAAGAATTTTAAACAATAATCGCTGATCTTGAAAACTAGGAACTTGCTCCAGCCATGCACGAATAGCTTCAGACCCAATAGGCTGTGCTCTGTACAGAGGCCATGATTCTGATAGCCCTTGAACTTCTGACGCACTCACGTAAGCAGCATCGTCAGCTCGTTTAAGCTCAACTTCCAAATCATCTGCTAAGGTGCTTGATATTAAACTAGCAACTCCAATTTCCACTAGCCACTTTTCAAACAAAGGAATAGTAAAAAATAACTCTCCTTTTATATCTTGAATAATATCCCTTCTTATAAAGTCATTTAGTAAAGGCTGACCTTCATAACCTGCTAATTTAGTACTACTAATTGTTTTTAATACATTAGAGATGGATCGATCATTATTTCTTAAGGCCCTACCAATACCGACAAGCATTCTTAATCTTTTTAATTCCGTTACTTCAGCTATTTCTCTCTCAGAGTTGATTCCATCTTTCCACATATGTGCAAATGAGTTGGTGTCTAGTTCTGAAATAAGAATATTCATAGCATGACGTACATCAGAACTGATAATTTCAGTATCTCTTTCCCTAACTGCAATCGAAACGATCCTTGAACATAAGAGGTTCGTATAATATGGATGTCCATTTGTAAGATTGAATAGCTCACTGATTGCGGCATCATCCCAGTTTAATAATCCCTGAACTGGGTTTTTGACCAATTTACAATACTCTTCCCATTCTGTGCTTCGAGAAAAATAATCAAGAGGCTCTCTAACAAATTTATTTAGCTGATCTCCTTGAGCTCCAATTATGAAGGGCATTCGCTCCCCTCCTACCAGAATAAAAGCCAAATTATTTCTGGAAGCCAAAGTTCTTATGTTTGCGAAAAAAGTTTCAGCTAAAGCTCCTAGCCTGTACATTTCAGGGTGAATTTCATCAAACTCATCCAGAATAATTACAAATCTTTTTAAGGGAGCTAGCTCATATAACAATTTAGCAATTGAGTTTAGCGGAGACAAAGAACCTTGAAAGTTAGGAGTGGAAACTTCAATTGAATTTGGTAAGCTACTCTTGAGAAATTCATATATATTCTCCCCGAGCGATTTTAAAGTGACTTCTGGTGAAGAGCTACAATATTCCCCATATTCTAAATATAAAAATTTGAATTCATCTGCTGTAGTATTTTCACTTGTATATTGCATTACAGCATGTGCTAAAGAAGTTTTTCCGATACGTTTTTGGCCTGTGATATAAGTCGATGACATCGATGATTTTAAAAGTCTATTACCTATAGACTTAACTTTGGCTATCCTTCCAACAAAATGGTCTCCTTGAGCCACCTCAAGACTGTAAGGCTCAATTTGCTCCAATTGTGACCAGTTTACAGAAGGATCTTGCCCCTCAATTTCCACATCAAAAACATAATTTGCATCTTTGCCAAATAATTGCCTCCACTCTAGTTGAATGGTCATCCGAACATTTTTGATGCTTTGAATCACACATACAGGGATTAATAAAGCAAAATCACCAGGTGGAATATCCCCTAATCGCTGTTCCTCGCTCATAATCATAAGGGATTGATTATTACCAACATCAATTTCAACAACTACACCCACCGCTATACCTGGTCCATTGTTAGTCATCGGGATTTTGAATGTCACATACCTATCAACCTCATGAAGAGGATAACGCTTTTCAGCTGCTTTAATTGATTTTCTAAGTATAGTTAATTCACAATGAAACCTATCTGAAGCAGTGGACCCCAATTGTGAAATTGCAGTCTTTAAAGATATGACAAAAAATTTTATAATCTTTTGAGAGAAAAATGAGTAATACTCATCACATAGGCTATCTAGCTCCCTAACTTCCTCTGACAGTTGATCAAATAAGTTTTTATACCTCGCATCATTGCAACTTATAAGTTGCTCGATTTGAGATGTAATTGACTCGACTTTGGTACTGAACAACAAAAAACCAAATGGCTGTAGATAGCTTTGGTAAAGGCCGTTTGAAAAAGGTCTCAAAATATTAGTTTTTAAATTATTAATTTCATTGAGATCGCTGGACAATGAGGTTAAGTTTGAAAAATTCGACAAAACAAAACCATGAAACGTCCGTAATGATTCAATTTTTTCATAACTTAATTTTTTTTCTGATGTTTTGCAATATTTCGCGATATTAGGTAATACTTGTTCCACCAAGGACGGAATTATTCTTGAAGCTTTACTTTCGTGTACATCGACAGATAACAAACCATCAATTTCAAGCGATCTAAGTAATAAAATTGCAGCATCCCTTCTTTCTGCTGATCGTTCTATATCTTTTAAAGAACTATCAAGTTTTGTGCCTTCAATTATTGGTGATATTGAACATAATGTAGATAATAAAATACCTAATTCATTTCTAGCTTCATCTAGTAACTCTGTAGAAAAGTTTTCATTTTCAAACCTCATCAAGCTTTTTTCAAAACTTGATATTTGTACACGATAATTTATTGATTTTTGATTAGACATAGCGCATTAACCTTTTTAATCCATCCACACTAAAAGTGTTGCTTGAAAAAACATATAATGTTTTTTCATGACAATAACAGTCCATCTAAATGTTATCAATACAAGAAAAAATTGTTTCTCTCAAAGAATGGAAGGACTAACTAAGTTACCAGCCACTATCGAATTATTTGTTTTTCAGAAACATCTCAATGCCAAAAATGATAAACCCCGTTATCTATTGCACTTTTTAATTACATTAGTAAAGCTTTCTAGTGGGTTATTAATTATGGTGTCCATTACTTTATTGTTATGTCTGGTGATCAAAACTATCTAGCGAATTTTTGAATTTTCAAAACAAATATAAGGATTGTCTGCCACCCTTCATACCAAAACCATAATTTATTGTTATTGGCACCTAACTAGAAAACCAAACACTCCTTATTGAAAAATTTGAATTTTAGGACTTTTGAATTATTTCTGGGGCAACACCAGGGCAACAGAAAGAATGCTAAAAACTGCTACAAGATGCTACGTACTGCTACATGAATTTTTAAAATTTATATTTAAAACACATAGTTAAATAAAATATCTATATTTAACAGCGAGTTAATAAAGGGGTTGGCACGGATTCATAATCCTGGGGTCGAGGGTTCAAGTCCCTCTTTCCCACCATTCATAACGCCCCTTTCGAGAGATTGGGGCGTTTTTTCTTTTTACAGAGATGGCGAGTTGTCATACTTATTTGCAATACCAAATACTGAGGTGAATGCGCCTGCGCGGTTTTAGTCTGACTTTATGGTGCAATATTTAAGTGTTGCAACGCTATCTGCAGAGGCAAGCGCAGTGCGGCTTGCAGGGCAGGCACTTTGGCAAGCATATTTTGCACAAACTGATGTGCGTAATGCGCGCGATGAGTTTAAGTTGAATCGTCCAGATGTTGGCTTGTACCAAATTCGCAATGTGCTAAAAGCGCTTAACGCCAGCGGTGATTTTGCACCTGTTAGCTTTGCAGAGTTTGAAGCGATTTATAAAACGCTTGGCGATAAATTGTGCCCACAGATTTATATATTAGGATTTTAAGATAGGGGTTTTTAATATATATTTTTTTACGTTAATCTAACCAATGCAATTTAGCGCAATATAACGTTATTGTTGCAACTTAACCTTTAAAAGGATTCCACCATGATAGATATCACTATGAATTCCACAATGACAATAGAACTAACCTGCTTAGCTTGGGCGGTTATTTTAGGCTTGGTGCATATTTTGGTGGCGGGTAATGTGCGTACTAAACAGCTTGGCACTAAGTGGAATATGGGTGCGCGTGATGGTGCAACACCTGCATTAAGTGCTTTTGCAGAGCGACTTTTTAGGGCGCAGGCTAATTTTTTTGAAACGTTTCCATTATTTGTTGCGGCTGTGTTAATTGTGGCGGTTACACAGTCGTTTAGCGTTTATAG
>JANMOF010000572.1:0-5617 GCA_031368925.1 Leptospiraceae bacterium | reverse complement strand
CTTTCAGCGGTTGCTTTGCATTCGCTCGTATTTATATTTGATACGGAAGATTCGATTAAAGATACTTGTTTGGGGTTTAAATCAGAATTTGGAACAAGGGCTCTAGACAATTCATCTATAAAGTCTAGCTTGATTGATTGTTTCGCACTTGCCATACAGGATTCCTGCATCATCGTCCCAGATTTTTTTTGTTTGGCAACTTCACTTGCTTCTGATTGCTTTCTCATGAAGAAAAGCTCGTTATTAGAGTTGAAACTTCCTAAGCTTTTTGTCCATCCAGTCTCGGATCCAGCCGATTGCTTTTTTTCAATCCCGGTACTTGTAATGCAACTATTAATAACTAAGGTTAGTATTAAAATTATATTTCTATTCATACTCGAAAACATAAATCTCCTTTCATGAAATTTTACTCAATAAGTTTGCGTTAAAGTTCATAATTATTCGGTAGGTCTAGAAACAAAGCCATTTTTATATAGCCTTGTTTCTGATAGATGAGGATTTTTATTTACCTTCTATTTCTTTAGCTCTTGCGATGATGGAATCTTTTCCACCTTCGATTCTACTAAAGATTACACATTCGCATTCTTTGTATTCGCTATAAGGAATCTGTGGGTCTGCCTGAGCTAATCCTTTACATTCCTTGCTACTAACACCCTTGATTTTTCCAGTGTATTCACTTACAAGAACGCTACCTGTAGATTCACCATCAGCAACGCCAGATGCACCTTGGAGAGTTTCCCCAATCATCTTACGCATTAGGTTTCCTTTTCCTTGAAGTGCAGATGCCTCTGTGCAAGTAGATTGCATCATAGCACCGCTTTTCTTATCGATAGCTTTTTGGCTAGCACGAGCGGCATGTTTCATGTAGAAATACTCATGAGGCTTTTTGCTTGGATCTTCAGGTGGACCTGCCCATCCTTCAAACTGAGTTCCATCTTTAAGTGAATGCGCCTTATCACCAGAATTACATCCTGTAACGGCAACCATTAGTATTGTAAAAAGCATTATTGCTTTTATTTTCGACATCCTTAACTCCTTGAATTAAAAATTAAGATTATCTCTATCATCCCCAACCCTTTAAAAAAATTAAAGCAAAATATTGATTTTTCAGAAATAAATTTCTAAAAAATCAGATTCCTCCACCATGAATAAACTCTTGCAGTAAATCATCCTCTTTATTTCTTGGTTTTTTCCTCATAGTTTGTTCATGAGATAGCTCTGCCATCTCTTTTTGTAAGGTCTCGATCTTCTCTAAAAGAATAGAAAATACCTTTGCTACGGGGTCAGGCATCTGCCCGTGATCAAGCATATGCTCACTATTCTTTTCTTCAGATTTAACAACACGCCCGGGTATTCCCACAACAGTGCAGTTTGCAGGAACGTCTCGCATAACCACAGAACCAGCACCGACCCGCACATTGCTTTCTAGAACAATGTTTCCAAGTATTTTCGCTCCTGACCCAATAACTACATTGTCTTTCAAAGTAGGATGACGTTTTCCTGATTCTTTTCCCGTTCCGCCGAGAGTTACTCCTTGGTAGATGAGACATCCGGTCCCAATTTCCGCAGTCTCTCCAATGACAACTCCCATTCCATGGTCGATCATGATTCCGTTTGCAATCTTGGCTCCTGGATGAATATCTATGCCTGTCAAAAAGCGAGCTATGTAATTAATGTAGCGTGGTAGGAGGGGTATTTTACATTGATATAAGAAATGGGCAATGGAATGAAACCACAGGGCATGTAAGCCAGGATAACAAAGAATTACTTCTAAATAGGATTTTGCTGCTGGGTCATTGTCTTTGATTTTTCTTATATTCTCGAACATGAATGATGAATAAATTTAGGAAACTTTTTTTAAAAGAACTAAACTTCTGCAAGTGGAAATTTATCTATTTGCTCTTCATATCATATACGCCTTCCCAGTCTTCTGGAAGCCCAATTTTTAAATATTCTTTTGTGCGCTCTAGGTATTGAAGCACGGCTTTGTCTTCTGGAAATGCTTCAAATAAAGCAGTAAAAATTTTATTTGCGGATTCCATATCGCCTAGCAAATAAAAATTAATTCCTTTTTTAAATTCCAGGTTAGTTTTAATTTTCATTTCTCGAATCGCAGGTTCATCTGCATTCATTATTTCATAAATTTCGATTGGCTGTTTTCTTCCCTTCACACGCACTCTATCTAAATACCGAATGGAATACTTGGAAACATCTTTGATTTTTTCAAGAACTACAGAGCTAATGATAATAGAGGAACCGTAATACTTTGTTAGCCCCTCAAGCCGAGCTGTTAAATTCACATGGTCAGAAAATGCGTCTCCTTGCATTCGATTAACTTCTCCAATCATGCCGAGCATCATAAAACCGGTGTGAATTCCATAGCCTGTTTGAATTGGTAAATAACCGTTAGCTACTCTTTTTTTATTGTAAATTGATAATTCGTTTAGTTGTGCAATTGCAGAGTCAATGGCGTCCTCGGTTCTTTCTTTGAACACTGCCATGATCGCATCACCCACATATTTAACGATGATTCCTCTGTATTCTCTTACTTTAGGACTTACTCTTTTAAAATAGGCATTTACAAAATCAAAATTTTCTTGAGGAGTCATTGTTTCAGAAAGAGTAGAAAAGGAGCGGATGTCAGAAAATACAACGGACATATCGGTAGCTACGTTATCACCAAGACTAACATCTATTATACTCTCTTTAGATAGAAATTGTAAGTAGTCATGCGGAACAAATCTTTCGTAAGACTTATTTAATGTAGATATTTGAATATGCGTTTTAATTCTAGTAAGTAGTTCTTCTTTCTGAAATGGTTTCGCTAAATAATCATTTGCCCCACATTCAAATCCATAAACAAGATCACTAACTAGATTTTTCGCAGTCAGCATAATAATTGGAAGGTGTCCACTGGAGTGGGTTTTTCTTACAATTTTACAAACCTCATACCCCGAAAGACGCGGCATCATTATATCGAGAAGGATTAAATTTATTTCTTCTTTTTCTAAAATTGCGAGCGCATCATCACCATTTTGCGCTTTTAATACAGAATAATCAGCTAGGCTCAGGTGGTTTTCTAGCACTTGCACGTTAACGGGCTCATCATCTACTACTAGAATTTTTATATTGCTACGTGATTTATCAATGACTCTTTCATTTGATGACGCTTCCGGATAAGCAATATTTACTGCAAGCGGAACAATTTGAGAGTCAGCATTCGCTTCCACTTGTGCTTTTTCATTTGAAACTGGGATAGTAAATAGGAACTTACTTCCTTTATCGACCTCTGATTCTAACCATATCTTTCCGTCATGCAATTCAATTAGAGTCTTTGTAATGCTAAGACCGAGACCTGTTCCTCCATATTCTCTAGAGATTGATGCATCTACTTGCTCAAATGATTGAAATATGGAATCGAATTTCTCCTTTGGAATTCCAATACCAGTATCGGAGATAATGATTGTTAGCTCTTTTTCATTATTTTGTTCAGCGGAAATATCTACTTTTCCTGAATTAGTAAACTTAATTGCATTCCCAATTAGGTTGAGTAGAATTTGTTGGAGTCGATTATCATCTCCCAAAATTGCTGGCAAATTTTCTGGTATGCTATTTACTAATTCAATTTCCTTCCCATTTAATAAATGTCTAGAAAGAAGCAAAACCATATTAGCCAGTGATTTTATATCTATTGGTTTTTTTTGAATTGCTATTTCATGATTTTTTAATTTAGAAAAATCTAAAATATCGTTTACCAAATTGGAAAGCCTCTTACCACTATCGCTTATCATTCGAAGGTTCTTTATAGATTCTTTTTGGAGTTTGCCTGTAGCCCCATCTATCATGGAATCAGCGATTCCGATAATTCCATTTAACGGAGTTTTTAATTCATGTGATGTATTAGAAAGAAATTCATCTTTCAGTTTATCTAGTTTTTCCAATTCTTGATTTTTTCTTTCTAATTCTGTTAAACTAGAACTCAAATCAAGTGCCATTTTATTAAAAGTAAGCGATAGCTCTCCTATTTCATCTTTAGAGGAAACGGGAACTCTCTTCTCTAAATTGCCCCGACCAAATTCATCGGCGGCTCTCTTTAAAATTAGAAGAGGGTCGATTACTTTTCTTGATAGAAAGAAAACGATGAAAAGAGAAATTGAAATTAAAATTGATCCAATCAGGATTCCTTGATTTCGAATTGAGACGATAGCCGCAAAGGCTTTCGCCTTTGGCATTTGAAGATGAAGTTGCCAATGGTTTCCTCCAAAATCAAGAAAGCCATCTCCCTCATCCGCTTCAATTGCGTAGTAATCACTTGACTCAAAATCTTCTTTACTTTGCTTTAAGAAAGTATTTTTTTTATAAGATTTATTATTGGAAAAAATCGTATTGCCAGCATGATCAAGTAAATCAACTAAAACATATTCTTCAATATCATCATTTCCGTTAATAATTTGATGTAGCCTACCTATTGAGACGGAGGCAGTTACAGCTCCGATCAAATTCTCATCTTTATCCATTATAGGAGCAGCAAAAATAATTACTTTATTTCCTAATTCTTCTGAATATTGAATATCACTGCCTGCACTAATATGTTTTTCATTGAAGACTTCACGAACCCAGATAGAATCTTTGTCGCACTGTTTACCTATCGCCAAACCATTCGTATCCGCTTTTTTAATACAAACTCCATCCTTATCTTTATCATAATAGGATAACGAGATGTAAACCTTTCTTTGGTTTCGGTAAGCAATAAGTTTTTTTGTTTTCTCTTCCAGAGTAGCTTTCGGGTCTAAGAATATTGGATCGGAGCTAATTGTCTGCATATCTGAATAACGCTCAAACAAAACTCTATCCATTTTATCAAAAATATGTCCTGCTCTTTCTTTTAACCCATTCTTTATTTGCTCTTCTACAAAATGGATCGCGGAAATATAAACAGATATTCCTGTTGGAATGATAACTCCAAGAGTAAAAATTAAATAGACAATAAATATTTTAAAGGATAATTTCATTTTACCTCAAATTGTTTTACTAATCTATCATCTATTATTGATTTTAAAATTGGATTTCGATAAATCTGACCTCTGTCTTTTAAAAAACCAATGATAGTTTCGCCCGCTGTAAAAAGACCCGATTTTTTGTCCCCTGAATTAAAATTCATTGTCTCATTCGAAAGAATTAATCCAGGATTTCTAGCTCCATGTTCGGGAGCTTGCAATCCATTTTCTGTAGAAATATCTTTGTTCTGATTCAAATTTGAAATATCAACTACTGGCTCTTTCAATGTTCGCTGAATTTTAGCTAAAGGTAAAAATTCTAATCCTTCTAATTCTTCCTTTATTTGGGAAGGGGTCTTATTTATTTTGCTGGCAATGAGTGAAATTGCTTCGCTTTGATTTTGCGAAAAAAACTGATTAGCCTCATTTAAAGACTTAATGAGCTTTTTTAATTCTGACTCATGACTTTTAAAAAACTGAGCATCAACACTTAATGTATCTGAAAGTAAGTCTGCCTCATCAGAAGATTTTCCTATGACATGAAAACCATGCTTGGAAATTTCAGACAGGCTAACACCGGTTATATGCCCGGCATCTATTTTCCCTTCTTTTAATTCTTC
>JANMOF010000558.1:0-2497 GCA_031368925.1 Leptospiraceae bacterium | reverse complement strand
TTTTTCATAATTTTTTCCTTTATTGAATTTGTAAGCGATAGCAAATAAACGGCTGAAAAGAATGGCAGCAATATAGAATATCGCCGGCTATATAATTCAGGAAACTATCCATACTTGTAATTTCTTTACTATCGTCAGTTTTTTGGATAGAATGTTCGAATACGAATTTGGCTTTTCGAATATCGAGGCGATCTTGTTTGTACCATGCCGTGTCCAAAAAAATCCCGGATAAATCCTTGAGCCGACACTGCAATGCTGTCTTAGGATTAGTCAGACTGATTGAGTTAGTCGTGATTTTTTCACCATTCGCAATAAAAATTCGCGAGTATTTATCTAGAAGGTATACCCCAACACAACCGAGATTCTTCTCGCCCCTATCGTCCGACAAAATGAGATACGATCCCGTCGTTTCTTTAAAATCTGTCCGCCAATATTCATCAGAGCACTCACTTAATTTTTCTCGCTCATTACGCGTCACCCCTAGCCAATAAAATGCAGAGTCATCTTTTTCTTTCTTCTCCAACTTTTCACAGGCACATAGTAAAAAGATCGTAAATAGTATTAAAAAATTTTTCATAATTCTGTCCTTTATTTGATTTCCAGTTTAAAACATGCGTAGGGTCGTACGGCTTCACAGCAATACAATATATCGCCAGCAGCATACTTCAGAAAATTATCCATATTACTACTTAGCGGACTAGGATTTTGTGCAATTGTGTGCTTAAATACAAAAGTTGCCTTCCGTGCGTTCTGTAAATCTTGCTTATACCAAGATGTAGGTACAGGCGGCCCGGCAGGTCCCACACGGCACTGCAAAGGAGTATTTGGATTCGTTTGGCTTATGGAAGTCGTCGTAATTAAATCCCCGTTTGCATTAAAAATGCGGGAGTATTTATCCAGTGTATAAACCCCAACGCAACCAAGATCTTTTTGTCCGAGTGAATCCGCTAAAAAAATATGGATACCCGCAGAATCAGGATGAAGAGTTCTCCAGTATTCATCTGTACAAGAATTTTGTGTCGTTTCCACTTTACCAATGGATGTCAAAAAATAAAGTATTGAGTAGTCAGGTTCTTTTTTTTCTCGTTTCGTACAGAAGCCTAAAAAACAATGGCTTACCAAAAAAAATATAATTATATTATCGCTGAGCTTTTTCATCGATCATCCGTCTCCTTAGTTGCATGAAAACTTTTCGCTCTGAATCCAAAAAGGAATAATACCGCGTATCCAATTCATATTTCAAAGCGTTTAAAGCCCGTTCGCGGTTTAAAATATCTACATAAATAATCTGTAGGTATAAATCTAAAAATTCTGTTGGCATCGCCGTTATATAATCCTCTTGATGCCTTATCGATTCATCCATATATTCTTCCGCTGTAATTCCGGTTATGAGCGATCTAAGATATGAATTTTGAAAGTCCAAACATAGGTTGCGAATGGCAGACTTAGTTTCTAAGTTCGACGCGGTTCTTTTCGCTAAATACTCACTCCAGGCTGCCCTCTCATTGTTTGAAACGGAATACTGGTTTTTTTCATCGTTCATAGAGACACAAGTCCCGACGCAAAAGGAGTTTGCTTTATCAGCAAAACTTTCTATTTCCGCTTTCATCGTTTGCTCTTCTGAATTTAAAACTCCATAGATAGATTGCAAACCAGCTTTATCGTCTGCACTCATTGAAGTGCGAATCACTTCTGCATCGATGAATTTGTAAACTAATGAATCAGACTGTGGATTAGAGGTTCCCTGTATCGCTATCTTCGCTTGACAGACTTCATCATTGTCAGCCGTTTCGCAATGACCGAGTCCAAGCAACTGTCCAAATTGATGCGCTACAATCGTAAATAGATTATAACTCTTCTTATGATTGGTTCCCGTATCCCATTCAAAATCTCTTGCATTGAGTTGCATATCGAAATGAAGAATTTCAGGTTTGTCCGCACAACTCCACATAAACGTGCAAGCTTGACCGGAACATTCGGAATCTGCATTCGAAGCATAAACTAAATTATCGAGTTCCCGCATCGTCTTCTTGCCTTCTTCTGTGCAACTCATTTGATCGTAACCCGCAGGCAAACTTGAAGTTGAACCATTGTAGGATAATTGAAAATGGGATTCGCCTTTTTGAAACGACCAAAGATTTCCCGCATCGCGAATAGCATCAATGATACTCAGTGCATCACCCGTATTAAATCCAATCATCTCAGGATTTATTTTATATTTCACAATAGGAAACTCATTGAATGCATTTCCCCATTTCAACTTATTCTCACTCAAATACATCCAATTGACTGTGCAGAGCATCAGCAACAAAACAAATAATTTCTTTTTCATACTTCCTCCTTTACTCTCGTATTGCGATAGTATCCTTTTATGATAGTATTCATATTGCGTATCCCTCATAAAAATGAAGTAAACAATAGAGGCAAGGTTTTATGGCTATTTTTTATAGGATCATTGATTGGATGGAAATTCGGATTAGGGCTTGAATCGATAATC
>JANMOF010000503.1:0-4048 GCA_031368925.1 Leptospiraceae bacterium | reverse complement strand
GAAGAATTTGATGATGAAGATGCAATCGTTGTAGAGTTAGAGCCCGAAGACGATGAAGAATCGGTTAATTCTGATTTGCCTGAGTTTGAGCAGAGTGTAGAGTCATTAGATACTGATTCTGCATCGTCTGATGATGGGATTGAAATATCTTCTCTGGATGACTTTGACGATATAAAATTGGATTCTATAGATGAGTTTACTGGGGATACTGAAACCGTTAACTTAAATGAGGTTGATTACTCTACCGATGAAGGTGTAATCATTGAGCCAGAAGAGTTAGAAGACTCTGAGTCTAAAGATATTTTAGAGGATTGGGAGAAAGATGCAATTGCTGAAACGGTCTCGGAAGATCCTTTTTTAGAGGCAGATACTGATAAGTTGCACGAAGATGTGAAAGAAGCCGAAGAGATTCTAAATAGTCTTAATGAAAAAGAGCCAGTTACGATTGAAGAGCCCGTAGTTGATGTAAACGTAGAAGCAGCCTTCGAGACTGCAAAGCAATTCAAATCCTCCTATGAAGAAAAACTAGAAAGCTATTTAGTCTTATTCGAAATCACGAAAGAACTTTTAAAGTCCAAATCATTTAATGACTTCTTTGAAAATTTAATGTATTCAATTATTGGTCAAGTAGGACCGGAGATAATGATTATATTCTCCTCTCGCGACGGTAACTTTAGCCAGATGAAGATAGTTGCCCACGAGGGAATTGACATTGAGCCAGACTATGTTATTAAAAAAGGGGATACTCTTTATTCGCTTCTTGAATCCGAGAAAGATGTTGTATACGCAAAAGACTTATTAGCCAAAGATCTTAAAGATCGGGAGCGTGTTCTCTTAGAGAATCCCCTTACAGAAATTCTAATTCCAATTCGAGTCATGGATCAGTTTTCTGGTTTCATTGTTGCCGGAAAGATGATTAGTGGAGAAGAATACACAGATAAAGATTTTGAATTTTTACAAATTCTAGTCGAAGTCTCAGGAAATTTCTTAAGTAAATTGTTTGACTCTGAAAATTTAAGCAACGAAGTATCCGAGTTAAATAAAATCATTCACTCCAGCAGTAGTATTACAGATTTTACGGATAAGGTATATACGAGTAAGACGCTAGACGAGTTATATGATGTTATTTCTGAGAATCTAATCAATGATTTTAAGGTGTCTAGTTTTACATTTATGATTTTGGATGTAAAGACGATGGATTATAAAGTTTTTGGTTCAAACTTCTTGCTACCTGAAACTTTAGGCAAATTACGATTAAGCAAAGATTCAAAGATAATTACTATGATTTCACAGGTAAGCGATGTTTACCGCCTGGAAAATTTTCAATCCAATACAGAGCTAAATTCTTATATTTCAGAGAAAGAACTTTCTGCAATGAATGAATTCACTGTTATTCCATTAATCAATATTGGACGTATGGTAGGTTTATTTATTATCCATAAAGTTTCCACTGATTGGAGTCCCGGATTTAAGAGAACGATATTATCACTATCTAATATTGTGGCACCTATTATTGCCAACCTGGTAATGCAAAACGAAAAGGAAAGTTTATTTAGAAATCCTTTTAATCCTTTGCAGGAAACAATTGATAGAGAAATCAAATACTGTGAGGCTAAGAACAAACAATTTACTTTGATTGTTTTAAAAATTTTAAATGTGACTAGAATTTTAAATATTTTGGGGATAAATTTCTTTTCCGAGTATTCTGACTTTATATCTAAGAAAATATTTGAAAATACAAAATCGTCTGATTATGTTTCAAGAATAGGTCAGGGTAAGTTTGCGATACTATTAAAAGAAAATAGCAAAGCTGATTCAGAAACTTTTATTTCAAAAATAAAATCTGAAATTGTATTGTTTCATAATCCTTCCCGTGACTTTAAACTTTCAATCCAGATTTATTCTCTCACATATCCAGAGCAAGCTAAAGATAAAAGAAAATTTATCGAGATGATGGAAGAAACCTAAGGCTACTAAGAGTTATGCTCTTTAACTCGATTAACTTTCTTGTTTTCTTTTCTATCTTTTATTTAATTTACACAAAAGTAAATTTAAAATACCAAAACTGGCTTCTCCTAATTGGGGGAATCATCTTTTATTCTTTTTGGAATTACAAGATGACATTTCTTTTATTGTTTTGTATTTATTTTAACTTTATCGCCGGAATTCAATTAGTCGAGACAAAGCCATTCGTAAGGCGTAAAAGAATTTTACTGATTACAATTGCTTTGAATCTTGGAATCCTTTTTATTTTTAAGTATACTGTCTTTGTAATTCAATCTTTTAACGACATATCTAGATTAGCCAATGGAGCTTTAAAGCTTTCTGTTATAGATATAATTCTTCCGATAGGGATTTCTTTTTATACGTTTCACAATATTAGTTATATCTACGATGTGTATAAAGAAAAAATTCTTCCTACAAGAAACCTTCTTACATATGCGGTTTATGATTTGTTTTTTCCTCTCCTACTTTCGGGTCCCATTGAGCGTGCTGAAAGATTAATTCCGCAGATTGAGAAAGAGCGAACAATTACTAAAGAAAAATTTCAGTCGGGGTTAATACTTGTTATCTGGGGGATTTTTAAAAAAGTATTTGTATCAGATAACTTGGCTCCTTTTGTAAATATGGCACTCGATCCAAAGGAATCCATTCCGCCTGGATTGGTTTACTTTGTCGCAGCAGCCTTTGCCTTTCAAGTATATGCTGACTTTAGCGGGTATACAGATGCAGCGCGCGGTATGGCGAGAATGATTGGGTTTGAGCTATCACTTAATTTTAATTTGCCTCTATTTAAAGCTACGAATCCATCTGAATTCTGGAAGAGATGGCATATTTCTCTGTCAACCTGGCTTAGAGATTATGTATATATACCGCTTGGTGGAAATCGCAATGGAATTTTTTATCAAAACATGAACCTGATGATTGTATGGATTCTAGGTGGACTCTGGCACGGGGCTACTTATGGTTATCTTATATGGGGAATTTATTGTGGCTTACAAGTTGTGATTTACAATGTTTATGCGGAGGCGAAGAATAAATATTTTGGAAAAGCTGTTTATAACGAAGTAGATATCAAAAATGTCATTTCGAGTATCTCGACTCCGCTCGATATAAACTTTAGTCGAGAAATACTTATAAAAAAAAGACTTTCTTTATTTGTAGTTCTCGACAAGCTCGAACTGACATTCATTAATTATTCTTTAAAAGGATTTATTAAAATTATCAGTATCTTCATAACCTTTATGCTCTTCGGTCTAGGTCTACTTTTATTTAGAGTAGAAAATCCAACACACCTAATGCGGCTAATAGATAATATGAGTGAAATTTATTTGAATTGGGTTTTGATTGGTAAATTCCTTTTTTATATTTCGCCGGTTCTAATTTTAGATAGTCTGCAAGTCGGGCACAAAGATTTAGAGTATTTTAGTTCTTCTAAGATTCATCCTTTTCTTGCTTACGGCATATTGACCTTATTCGCTATTCAGTTTTGTTTGTTTTCTGTTTTTGAAAGCAAAGAGTTTTTCTACTTTCAGTTTTAGGTATTCGGTTATTTCGTTCTGAGTGAAAGTGGGAAACCAATCCGACAAAGAAATACATATACCAAAAGCTTTTTTTCGAATTAGGAAAGTGTAATTACTTTTGGCGTTCGGTATAAATATTGATTTAATAAAGTCATTTAATAAGATAATATTGAAGTAGGAGAGCGATAAAATGAACACGGTAATACAAATGCATATCGATGAGCTAGACGAAAAAATCCTTAAATCATTAAGAAAGCTATTTAAAGACAAGAAAGTTACCATCACTATTTCTGATTTAACTGATGAAACTAGTTATTTATTATCAAGTGAATCAAATAGGAATCATTTACTCTCTTCTATAGAGCAAGCTAACGGAAATAAATTCATCCAATTTAAGAGCATTACTGATTTACAAAATTCTTTGTATGACAATAAAATTAACTGATAAAGCATTCGAAGATTTTTCTTACTGGTCAAAGACTGATTTGAAATTGCTTCCATCTCAAAATAATTTCGAGTATAGT
>JANMOF010000495.1:0-3523 GCA_031368925.1 Leptospiraceae bacterium | reverse complement strand
AAATTTTATCATTGCATGAATTGTTTTTGTGATTAATACTTCGCAGCATTAATCTACACCTAACATAGAACATCAAATACTAGAAGTATCTGACATCCACTGTCGTGTTATCATTATTTACTATTAATCAAATTCTTTGACAAACTTGTGTTTAACAAGATCGGGGCACGCTACGATATATGTTTTTAAATGAACTAATCTTTCTTGCAAGTGGTCTTTTACTTGCCCGATAAAAACAACTTATTTTATCCCACCTACTCGGTCAACCATCTTTTATACTTTTTTCCCAATCTATTTTAAAAAATTAAAATTATTTATTCTTTTTTAGAATAAATCCCGATAAATCTCATTTCAATCAATAAATATAAGGGTTTCAGAGAATAGGGATATGGAAGGGAAAATTAAATATGAGTTAGGTTGCCCTTCTCTTTCGCTTTCTTGGGACTTAATTCTTGGTATAATTCCCCAGAAAGGATGGAATTTGCGAAATCTTGAGCTGATTTTTCTACAAAAGCCGTGTTCATATTCTTGAAATTTAAACTTAAAGAACTCAATCTCTGCTTTTTAGGGTGATTTTTTACAGAGTTAGTCTTCTTTGGGAAAGAAAGTAAATTGTTTTCCTTCATTTGAATGCACCTCTCTATTTATTTAGTCAAAATACCGTATATTTACGGCACACACTACGTATACAGGCAGTTCCCATAAGTTGTCAAGTATGATACCTTAAACCTACGGTGAAAATAGATAGCACAATCTCAAAAAAAGTAGGGCAGAGAATAAAAGATCTGCGTAAGAAACGGGGGCTAACGCAAGAAAAACTGGCAGAGCTTTCAGGCATTGATCCAAAGCATTTGCAGTTAATGGAGAGTAGCCGTCCATCAAACTCACGCGTAGATACAATTCAGTATATTTGTAACGCTTTCGGACTAACAATAGCAGATTTTTTTGCAGATGAGGCTTTTGATGACATTACAAAAGAAGTTGAAAGCCTAGCTCCAGAAAAGCCATCACCAGGATTACTGAAAGCAAAATCTTCTTTTGCCCAACGTGGAAAATTAATAGAAGATAATTTGAGTTATGCGATTTATGACGAACACCCCGTTAATAGAGGACATATCTTAATTATTCCCAAGAGATCCTTTGCAAGCTACTTCTCTGCCCTTCCTGAAGAAAAACAATCTCTATGGGAAATGGTTGAAAAAGTAAAAGTTTTTTTGGATAGAGAATTTAAACCTGACGGATATAATATAGGTATCAACGATGGGGAAGTCGCCGGGCAAACAATTCCCATGGTAGAAATTCACGTAATTCCTCGTTATAAGAATGATACTAGAAACCCCAAAGGTGGAGTAAGAGGTGTTATCCCCGATAAACAAAAGTATTAATCTTTTTTAGTGCAACTACGTAATCTTCTTTAAATAAATTTATAAATTGCGCACACATCCTAACTTTTTCTACCCAATCCATTAGAGCAACGGAATGCTCTACGAAAGGAGATTTTAATTATGAGAAATTTAGCATACGCGATTTTAGATGGCAATTTAACTGCTGATCCAGAAATCAAAACAGTTGGTAATGGAAAAAAAGTATCTACTTTTAGCCTTGCAGTGAACCATGACTACAAAGAAGACGAGGGTGGAGCGGCTAATAACGATGTTTCTTACATTGATATTGAAGCCTGGGATAAGGTGGCGGAAAATTGCTCCGAGTTTTTAAAGAAAGGAAGAAAAGTAACCATTCTAGGAAACATCAAGCAGGACAGGTGGAAGTCGGTAGATGGTGCAAGTAGACAGCGCTGGAAAATCATCGCTTCAACTGTTCGCTTCGATGGTTTCACTGAAAAAGCAGGAAAAGAGCATCGAGAGTATAGAGAAAAAAAGGCAGCCTAAGATTTAGTGAAAGAATTAACAATTGATCTACAGAATTCGAGCATAAGTATTTTCAGATACAGTTCGAATGGAAATGATGCATTTGTTTTCACGGCTTACTCGAGTTAGCCTAATCAATCGAGAGCCGTGTTTTTTGATTTCGATTTCTAGTATACTTTAGTCTCGCAGCAGGATTAAAACTTGACTCTTAAACTTGTATAGTTAAGCTCTGTTTCATCTTTATGAAAACTTCCTTGTTTTTCAAAAAAACAAACCCATATACAATTACCAACTTATCCAGAATAATTCTAATTTCTATTATCAATGTAGTTGCTTATTATTTCTTTTCTGACTTACGGGTAAACGTTGCGAGCATTTGTTTTCTCGTATTTGCTGTAGCTTGGTTTTTTATTTACGAATATAAAAAAATAAATCTACAACATTTTCGTAATATAGAATTTATCCCGCCTGCCATTGATATCAGTATGATTTCTTATATGATTTATTTAACAGGAACGGTGAATTCATTTCTGGTAGCTGGATATTTTTATGCCATTACCCTCTGTTCTTTGAATACCCAAATTTCTCAAGGACGATTTGCATTTCTATTTTCAACCTTTATGTATATGTCGATAACATTAGCGGTATATTTTGATTTTCTGCCAGCAATTAGCTTACTTTCTCCAAATTCTAATTTTAGTTTTACACAAATGATTCTAGCATTCTTTTTAATTATTGTTTCTAATTATGCAGTATATCGAACTGTTCATGATTTAGCAATGCGAAATGATAGTTTACTTCGAAGCTTAACTTTAGAAAAAGAAAAAGCCGAACAGGCAAACAAACATAAAAATGAAATTTTAGCAAACATGAGCCATGAGATTCGAACCCCAATGAATGCCGTAATAGGAATCACAAATCATTTAATCGAGGAAGAAAATAATAACCCAGAATTAGCAGAAAATTTAAAAATTCTAAAATTTTCAGCAGAGCAATTACTTGTCTTAATTAATGATATTTTAGATCTAAGCAAAATAGAAGCGGGAAAACTTGATTTTGAAAAAATTGACTTTGAAATTCGATTCTTGATTGCAAACATCATTCATTTATTATCACTAAAAGCAAATGAAATCGAAATTATCTTTGAATTCGATGAAAAAATTCCCTCCATTCTAAATGGTGACCCAATTCGAATTGGGCAAATTTTTACAAATCTTATAGGCAATGCTATAAAATTTACACACCGTGGATTTGTAAAAGTCAAAGTAAACCTATTTGAAATAAATAAAAAATTAGTAAGCATAGACTTTGCTATCAAAGATACTGGAATTGGAATTTCGGAAGATAAACTTGCATCCATATTTGATAAGTTTACGCAAGCAAATTCGGAAACTACACGTAAATATGGGGGAACTGGATTGGGGCTAACTCTCGTTAGTCAATTACTTACATTGATGGGTTCCAGTATTCATGTAAAAAGTAAACTAGGAGAAGGATCAGAATTTATTTTTAGATTAGAACTAGAAATTGCCGAAGCGAAGCCTACCATTGTAAAACCAATTCTAGTCGATACAAAAAAAAAGAATTTGAATGGGATGAAGATTCTTATTGTAGAAGATAATGAAGTTAACGTTAAAGTGCTCCAAAAATTCTTA
>JANMOF010000473.1:0-21256 GCA_031368925.1 Leptospiraceae bacterium | reverse complement strand
TAAAGAATTTCCAAAATGGAATTTAAAAATCCAAATCATGCCAGAGCTGGAAGCTGAAAAATATAGCATCAATCCATTTGATCTTACAAAAGTCTGGTCTCATAAGGATTATCCGCTCATCGATGTAGGTGTAATGGAATTAAACAAAAATCCAGAAAATTATTTTGCAGAAGTAGAGCAGTCTGCTTTTTCTCCTTCGAATGTTGTTCCGGGAATTGGTTATTCTCCTGATAAAATGTTACAGGGAAGACTTTTTTCTTATCCAGATACACAGCGCTATCGCCTAGGTGTGAATTATCAGAGTTTGCCGGTCAATAAACCTCGTAACCAGGTCAATGTATACCATAGAGATGGTGCAATGCGTTTTGATGGAAATAATGGCAAGGCTGATAACTATGAACCAAATACATTCGGCGGACCAGCTCAAGATGAAAGTTATAACGAACCCCCACTTAGAATTTCAGGCGATGCAGATAGATATAATTCTCATGCAGGTAATGATGATTTTACCCAGGCAGGAAATCTTTATAGAATGCTAAGTGCTGACGAAAAAGAGCGCCTAACGTCAAATATTGCAGGTGCAATGAAAGGAGTTCCAGCCGAGATATTAAAGCCAAACTTAGATTACTTTAAAAAATGCGACCCAGAGTATGGAGCAAAGATTGCGGCTAAGGTGGGTTTGACTACCTAACCCCGGACTTTTTAGTATTGTAAAATCTGCCTAAGTAGCCCCTTCCCTGATTGATTCTTTTGGTTCAATCAACCAGATATAAATTCGTTAGGGAAGGAGACTTCATTGTATAAAATCGGGCAATTAATATAAAATTGGGGTTAGGTAATTTAAAAATAATATCTACCCGCAAACGCTAAACCAGCATTTACCCCATCACGTCCTATTAAAAATATATTAAGATAAACTTCCGCGGATAACTCAAATTTCTTGTCAGCATTCTTCCAAGAAATTCCGACAGGTGCACGGATACCGAGGGAATTTTCATAATTATCCCTGTCATTCTGAAAAAAATGTAATACATTTCCTTTGCCGCGTCCGTTTCCTTCGCCTTTCCCTCTGCCACCTCGCTCTTCTAGAACTGCTCCACCACCGCCATAGAGAGATAGAGATTCGTTGATTTGATAGAAATTATATAGCAGAACTCCGTGTAAATGAAATCTTCCATTTCCGAAAGCTCCAAATCCTAAACTACTTTCAATTGATAGTTTATCGTTCATTAAATATTTTCCCGTAATCCCCGTTGGACCGAGTAAAGTTAAGCCTAATCCTAATTTGCCACCACTGCCTGAACTTGAACTGTTTGATGGAGTTTTACTCTCTTGTGCAGAAAGTCCCTGTAGAAAGATAATGAATACTAAAATAAATATTTTTTTCATAAGATATCCTTACTTAATTTAAAAAATCAAGTGTTTTTACTGATTTCATTCAACCATAGGAGCAAGTAGTCGCATTTTTCCAATCCTAAATACTAATTCTTTAAAAATCATACGTTCGTTTTTTTGTAGAAATATTTTTAGCGTTCTATCCAATAAGTCAGAAAAGAGGTTATCTATGGAACACAAAGTTGAATACCTAAACAATTCAGACAAAAGATCAACGGGTCCGATACTAGAAGTTTCCCGTGAGTTCTATTCTAAAGATACTATTCCCTGTGAAATTACTAATTTTAGAAATCAAAATTGGTACCATGGAACAGGTGTTCCTCCAAAAGAACATCCCGCGAGAAATTTGATTCGCCCTTTAGACTACGCTATGTTAACCGCAAAATGTTTATACTGTGAAAGTGAAAATGTCCTCGTAATTGCTTTGCAGGGTTGCGTTTCGCATTCGGGGGATGCCTACTATGACTATGAAATTGCTTGTCAGGATTGTAATCGTTTCTCTGCCTGTTCTTATGCTGAAAATTAATTTAGTCTTCGAATTAAAAAAAAATATAAAATAGAATTTACCGAAAGAATAAGAAATACAATGGCAAGCAAAGAAATAGAATCCTTTAGTAGAAAATAAATTGGAACGGATTGCAAATTCCAGAGACTAAAGAGTATAGTTGTTAGCCGCTTATCTAAAGAGTGAAGAGTAATCTTTTGGTAAAGATGCTCTCTATGTGCGCGAAAGATATTTTCTCGTCTGTATAATCTTCTGAGTATTGTCAAAACCCCATCTACCCAGAAAACGGGGATGAGTAAAAATCCATATCCCAGGTCTATGACGTGGTCACTATTTCCCAGAAATGGCAGAATTGCAATCATATACCCGAGAGGCAACGAACCAGTATCCCCCATGAATAATCTCGCCGGAGGGAAGTTAAAGAATACAAAAGAACCAAGGCAAACTCCTAGTAAAAGAATTACAGTCTGACTATTTTGAGGAATTCCATTTACGATAAAAAGGAAAATAAATATCGCAGCAAAAGTTGATAGTGTTAAGTATAAATCAAGTCCATCCATAAAATTACAAACATTGATTACAAAAATAATATAGCCCGCAAGCACAATGCTATAAAATATCTTTGGAACGTCACCCGCTATGCCTAATACTTGAAAGTCAGGAAAGAATAGATAGGTATAAGGAATAAAAAAAACAATTTCAAAGAATAGTTTTCTTCTCGAACTAAAATTATACCGGTCATCCAAAAATCCAATGGCGAGGCAAACTAAAAGTCCCGGAACAGTGCGAAATAAAAGTTGTATATCTCCAAATCCTTTTCCGGAATAAAAAACTACATAGAAGAGGCTAATGATGAATAGACTAATAAATACAAGTCCCGCCGATTTTTTCGTTGGGTATTCGTGCATACTCCGGTGGTTCGGAACATCTAAATGCGAAAAGAATTTTGAGTGATAGAATGCCCAGAGTAAAAGAGTGGAAGAAAAGAAAACACTCGTAAATAATATTAATTTCTCTATGCTAAACACAATCCCATAAAATTGGATAGAATCTAATTGAAAAGTGAAAATCTTAGTAATACTGTCATTCCCGAAATTTTTTGTCGGGAATCTCAATTTCTACAAATTCTGAATTCTATAAACACAAGCCTTTGCAATCGCCGTGCTGTCAATTAGATAGGCTTTACAATCTACAGACCAGTTTTGATAGAGATTAGTATTTTTTATTTTTAGCAGCGCACCTTCATATAACAGGCTACAAATATAACGTGCAGTCAAAATCATTAGGTTTTCGGCAAGCCTTTCTTTTATTTCATCGGAGCCAAGCGAGCGAAAACTTGTAGTAGCCGCTTCTAAGATTTCTCCTTGGTCTAATAAAAATTTAGAGGGAGATTTAATTTCTTTTTTTAAATTTGCAAGGAATTTTCTGAAATTTCCTTCCCCTGTCATCCCGGCAAGGATTGAGCCTGTTGCTATTCGAACATGAATTTGGCTTGTTCCTTCGTAGATCGTATTAATCCTTGAGTCCCGAAAAAATCTAGATACATCATAGTCTTCCGTATAACCCGCGCCTCCGTGAATTTGGACTGCGAGGTTTGCGCATTTGTGCCCTTCTTCTGAACAGTAATACTTTGCGATAGGCGTAAGAATAGAAGCAAGTGTTGACCAGGATTTTATTATTTCATCCTTTCTAATTTCTCTATCTTCTTTGCCGCACTTTTCTAAACGAATCTGGTGGTGCTGGTACATATCAATTATGCGCGAGGTCTCGAGTGTAAGGAGGCGCATTGCATTTGTTTCCCGTTTTATTTTATGAAGCATTTCTGCGACTGCTGGAATTTCTGAGATGGGTTTACCAAACTGTAACCGCTCATTCGCATACTTTGTGCATTCGTAAAATACTCCCGCTCCACCACCCGGACCACCGGCAGCACTGCCAAGTCTCATGAAGTTGGTCATCCCTGCGGTATAACGTGTTAGCCCTAATCCTTCCTCGCCTAAAATTTCCGCATAAGAATTTTCATATACAATTTCGCAGGTAGGTGAGGCGTGTATTCCCATCTTTTTTTCAATTCCACCTACAAATACATCTGAGCTTTTTACTAAGAATACGGAAAGCCCTCTAGCACCTCCGCCTTGTTTGCCTGTGCGGGCAAGTGTAAGGAGTAGAGAAGGATGACTCCCTAGTCCACATCCTTGCGAAATAAAGCGCTTAGTTCCTGTTATCCGGTAACTTCCATCTTTTTGTTTAATTGCCATCGTGCGAACATTGTTTAAATCAGATCCAAAGTCAGGCTCGGTTAGTGCCATTGCAAATAGACATTCGCCCGTAGCCGCTTTAGATGCATATTTCTCAATTTGCTCGGCTGTTCCGAATCTGGAAACAATCTGTGCTAGGTTCAACAAAGTATTTGTCATACAAAAAGAAACATCACCTCTAGCCATAATCATCGCGTATAACGCTCCGACTGTTGCAGGAAATCCAAGTCCGCCCGCTTCTCTCGATATAGCGTATGCCATTAGCCCTGTATTTCTAAACTTCTCATAAATTTCCATCGTCTCTTTGGGGAAAAATACTTTTCCATTTTCGTATCGCAATTCGGTTTTATCCATTGCCTGTGAAACTTGTGATACATCTTTTCCGAAAAATTCTCCGAGTGATTCGAGACTGGATTTATATAGCTCAAATGCTTCTTCGAAATTAGAAGGAGCCATTTCGTATCTGGAATTTCCTGTTCTTTCAAATAACCTATAATCAAAAAACTCGTCTCCTTCTGTTGCTTTCACAATCGAAGTCCAATCAATTAAGTAATTAAAAAATATTTGTAAATCTTCATCGTCGGTAAAATAATTATTTGAAATCATACTTGTCCTTTATAAATTGCTTGTTGAGTTAACGGGAATTAGCCACTTAAATAAAATTTTTTCAAATGTTTTTTTAACGATTGGTTTAGCTTCAAAGTCGTTCATTCCAACTTGGAAACATTTTTCTATATCTTGTTTTAATGTTCCGGCAGATAGTGCGATGATGGGAATTTTTTGGCTCTGTTCTATCTTCCGTATTTCAATTGTTGCCTCGTATCCATTCATGACCGGCATTTGTATATCCATAAGAATGATGTCTGGTTTTTCTTTTCTAAATTGCTCTATCGCCTCTAAGCCATTTGCGGCTTCTAACATTATGCTGTTTGGGATGAGCTGATGTAAAATGCTTTTTGCTAGAAATAAATTTATTTCGTCATCGTCTACGACTAGAATTTTTACTTGAATAGAGAAAATGCTCTTTTCGTTCTCATTTTGTCCAGGAATCATTTGGTTACTTTCTGAATTTTTTGATTCATCTTCTTCTATTTTTACTTTTACTGTAAAATAGAATTTACTCCCTCTTCCTTGTTCACTTTCTAATTCTAACTTACTGTTCATCAGTCCAAGTAATTTATTCGAAATAGTTAAACCAAGTCCTGTCCCTCCATATTTTCTAGTAGTAGAGGAATCCTCCTGAGAGAATGCTTCAAAGATAATTTGTTGGCTCTCTTTTGAAATTCCAATCCCAGTATCTCTTACCGAAACTAAAAGTTCTATCTCTTGTGTGTCCGGAAATTTGTGCTTAATTTCAAGTATAACTTTGATTTCCCCCTGTTCTGTAAACTTAACTGCATTACCTAGGAGGTTAATTAAGATTTGCTTCAATCTCATTGAGTCACAGTATATGAATCTTGGTAAAGTAGGGGATATAGAAAGTAGTATTTGTATTTTTTTTTCAAGCGCTTTGTATTTAATTATGTCTGAAACTTGTTCGATTAGTTCAAAAATATCAACTTTTCCTATAGAGAGTTCTACTTTACCCGCTTCTATTTTTGAAAAATCTAAAATATCGTTAAGTAAATCTAGTAGAGAATTTGCTGATCTATAAATGATACTTAAATATTGACTTTGTGTTTCGCTTATCGTTGTTTTCATAAGTAAATCAGTGAAACCAATTACGCCGTTAAGTGGTGTCCGAATTTCATGGCTCATACTAGCGATAAATTCTGATTTGGCGCGATTTGCAGAATCAGAATTTTCTTTTGCTTTTTTAAATTCTTCTTCAGTTTTTTTTATGTGGGTAATATCGATTAAATGTGTTAGCGCTAATGACTCACCTTTATGCGTAGCAATGGTAGATACTCCTAAACAATGTCTAATCTCGCCTGATTTAGTAATTATTTCTACCTCAAAATTTGGTAAAGGTTGTTGTTTTTGAAATGCAGTCATTCTTTCTTCTCTTTTTTTTAGATCTCGAATGATCCCGATTTCCACAGAAGTTCGACCAATGACTTCGTCTATAGGATAGCCGATTAATTCTAAAAACTTTTCATTTACATTGACCAAAGCTCCGTCCGAGATGCGGTTAATGGCACTTGCTGTAGGGTTTGAATAAAAGAATGCCTCAAAGAATGCTAAATTGTCCTTCGCCACTTCTTCTGCTTGTTTTTGTTTGATAATAATGCGGTGGAGCCTGTTTTGCATTTCCATTAACCAGTGTAGTACGCTATTCTCCGGGATAGTACTTTGGTTTGAGTCATTTGAAAAATCTCCTAAACTGATAGTATTAATTTTAGACTGTACACTATCTATTGACCCGCCCAATATTTTTTGCAAAGAGTTATAGGTTTTGAAAAGCATTAAAAAAAGTCCAAGCCCAATTAATATCAATATAGTGCGGATAATATTTGCATTGCGCTCATTTGTATGGATAGTTCCTAATGTACGGTTGTCGACCATTTCATAAAATTCTGAAATTGCTTTCATGATCGCTGATTGACTTTGGAAATAAATTGAATCATTTAGCATTTCACGCGCCTTCTTACGATTAGCTTCTACATTAGGAAAAACTTTTGTCACTAAATTAATTGCTTCTACTTCTCGAATAGCTAATAAATCTGATTTGTCTTTTGCCTCTTGCAATTTTAGAATTTCTGTAGTTGTCAAATTTTTTTGTTTAATTAAATCATTAAATGAAATCAAATCGTTAGAATCAAGACTTGGTGGTTTTTCCTTTCCAAGAACAATCAGCCAGTAAGGTTTGTGATAATCTTTTGGGCGTGGTTTTTTCCCATCGCGTATATCTAAAATAGTATAAAAATATTCTTTATGAATAGGATTTGCAGTAATTGTATAAATTCTAGCCATTCGAGTTAGGTCTTCCGAAGATTGTCGAAGTTCATGTGCTATTAAAAGTGACTCATACCGAATATTATTGGCGACATCAATTTGTTTTTCAGCTAATACATAGATGATAAATACTAGACTGAATAAAATAATAAGCAATCCAGACAACCAAAGGTTTCGTTTAAATGGAGTTAACGCATTCATCTTTCAATGAAGTCATTCTCTCTGATTCCAAAGTATTAGGAAAGCAAATTATTTTAATCGCTGATAATCTTTTATATACTATGAGCTGCTTCCAGTCCTTCCAAAAATGCTCTCTTTGCATCAATTCCTTTTGCGTCTTTCGCACCACCAATTAGAATTACCTGCTTCTGCGGATACTTGGAAGTATACTCTTCGTAGAGAGAACTTTCTTTTTCCTGACCAACGCATAATACGAGTGAGTCGCAAGGATAGGTAAATTCTTCTCCATTTTTTAATTCCACTTTGAGTCCTTCTTTTGTTACTTCTTTGTAATTGAGCCCGTGGTAAAATTCTACTCCTGCCGATTCTAATTCTTGTTTTAATGCCCAGAAGGTTGTCGGTCCGAGTCCTGCCCCATGCTTCCCATTACGTCTAAATATCGCCACATCCCTGTTCGCCTTATGAGGTTGAATGACAACGTTGGTGTAGGAGTTGATATTGTATTTTTTGTCATAGGATTCAAACGTTGGATCGTGTTCTTCGGTGAGCTTGTGAGCTACGTCTACTCCAATTCCGCCACCACCGATGACGGCAACTTTTTTTCCAGGTTTGAATTTTCCGGTGAGATAATCGGTGTAATTCCCGGAAGGTAAATTTTCTAATCCAGGTAAAGAAAACTCTCTTGGTTTCACTCCACTTGCAAATACGACTGTATCTGGATTTAATTCTTCTAGCAAATCTACAGTTGCCGTAGTATTTAATCTGAGATCTACTCCGAGAGCTGGTAGTTCGTTGTTAAAGAAACGAATTGTTTCTTTAAATTCAGATTTACCAGGGATATGAGAGGCTAATTGAAATTGTCCACCTAGCTTGTCTGATTTTTCTAAGAGAATTACTTTATGTCCAAGCACTGCACTCGCGCGAGCTGCTTCGAGTCCCGCAGGTCCTGTTCCGATTACGACTACTTTTTTGGAATTCTTAGCTGGCTTTGTTGAAAAAGTAAGTTCGTTTACTGCTTCCGGGTTTACAATACAGGAAACTGATTTTTCCTGGAAGGCATGGTCGAGACAAGCTTGGTTACAAGCGATACAAGTATTGATTCGATTTGACATTCCGTTTTTAAATTTATTTACAATTGCTGCATCTGCGAGAAATGGGCGTGCCATAGAAATAATATCAGCTTGGTATAGATCGAATATCCGCTGCATAGTTGATGGATCATTTACCCTGTTCGAGGCAATGATAGGAACACCCGGAGTTTTTTCTTTGATGCGACTCACGGTAGAAGCCCAAGCACCACGCGGCACTAACTGGCTAATCGTTGGTATTCTCGATTCATGCCAGCCAATTCCTATATTTAAAGCAGAAACCTTTTCATCTCGTAGAGTTTGCGCGAGTAAGCACACTTCTTCGAAAGTAGCATTTCCAGGAATCAAATCAATTCCAGACATACGAAATATGACTGGAAATCCTTCGGGAAGATTTTTACGAACAGATCGCAAAACTTCAATAGACATATTCATTCTTCGTTTGGAATCTCCACCGAAGAAGTCGTCTCGATGATTGGTGACGGGAGAGAAAAATTGATTTAGAAGATAGCCTTCACTTCCCATTATCTCAACAGAACCAAATCCAACTTCTCTGGCAAGCCTTGCAGCTATTCCAAAATCTTCAATTGTCTTCCAACATTCTTCTTCTGTAAGTGCGCGTGGTATATAGCGATTAATCGGTGCGCGAATAGCAGAGGGAGCAACACAGCCTCTATCAAACGCATAACGTCCCGCATGGAAAAGTTGCGCGCACATATTGCCTTTGAGCGCAAGTAGGTCGTTCATTTTTTTAAGTTCGGCGGCGTGTTCTTCTACTTGGATATTAAAAAAAGTGCGAGAGCCTTTTCCTTCTTCGTTTACACTGATTCCACCTGTTACAATTAAACCAACTCCGCCTTCAAATCTTCTTCCATAAAAGGCTGCCATTCTCTCGGCGGTTCCTGTTTCTCCCTCGACTCCCAAATGCATGGAGCCCATGATAAATCGATTTGGTAGTGTAAAATTGCCTATTTTTATTGGTTCAAAAGCTGTGTTCATTGTTGTCTCCGTTATATAATTTACCACTGGTAAGATATATTTAAAATAAGTCAAGAGATAAATTACCACTGGTAAATAATTGCTTGCTAATTTAGAATAGAATTTAGAAATAGAGTTATGCCTGCAAAAAAGAAAAAAGGGAAATCAAAAAAGCAGCAGTTGGGAGTCGGTCGACCTTTAAAGAAAGACGGAATTACTGTTAGAGAAGATTTGATATTAGCCGGCGCGGAATTATTAAAGACAACTTCTCTAGAAGAAATTTCACTCAGAAAAGTGGCAGCCAAGGCAGGAGTAAGTCATGTTGCCATGTACCACCATTTCGAAAACAAGAACGCTCTTTTTTCCGCCATTGCCGAAATTGGATTTCAAAAATACTTCGATTCTTACCAAAAAGAATTACAAAGAACGAATCAGGATTTTATAGGGCGCTACCGCGCTCTTGGTTGGACGTATTTTCAATTTATCATGACTAATCAACAGTTTGCGCGTATCATGTTTGGTGGTGTTGGAATGGATGTGAAATTACATCCTTCTCTATCAGCCGTCTCTCGCCGAACCTACAGGCAGCTACACGAAATTATCCGCTTGGGACAAAGACTTGGCTTTATAAAGCCTGGAAATGCACGAGAAAAAACTTTAGCCTCTTGGGCGATGATTCACGGAGTTGCGATGCTTTACCTAGAAGGTAGGTTGCAGATGAAAAAGGATATAAAAGAGATGGAAGACTTTATTCAGTCCGTTACTGAGTATGCATATTTGGGAATGAAGGTTTAACTTTTTTCCAATCTTCCGAAGAACATCTACTTTAATCGTTTGACATTGATTTACTACTTCTTACGTTGAATTTCGAATGTGCTTTGCTTGATTCAATTTTCTCCGAGTTGAATCAGAAAATATATAGAAATAGAACGAAAGGATTATACTATGTGGGAAGATTTCCAACAACATTTCTGGTTATATCTTTCAATGCCCGTCGTTGCGGCGTTGATTGGTTATGTTACAAAATTAGTGGCGATACGAATGATGTTTCAGCCAATCAAATTTCTCGGGATAAAACCTTTTTTAGGTTGGCAGGGAATCATTCCTCGTCGAGCAGAGAAGATGGCGGCGATTGCGGCGGATACTCTCACGGCGAGACTTATAACGACTAAAGAGTTATATAATAAACTTGACCCGAAAGAAGTTATCAAAGCCTTAGAAGAGCCTTTGGTTCGTGACATCAACATTATTGCCGATGAAGTGATTGGAAAATTACAACCTGAATTATGGGAAGCACTTCCGACTGTCGTAAAAGACCAGCTCTTAGGAAATATGAGAAAAGAAATTCCTAAGGTCATTAAAACTTTTATGGCTGACATGGAGCGGGATTTGGATTCTATCTTTGATATAAAAGCAATGGTAGTCTCAATCATGAGTAAAGACAAGGCTCTGCTCAATCGAATTTTCCAAGAAGTAGGCGAGCCTGAATTCAAATTCATTGCGCACTCTGGAATTTATTTCGGATTTTTGATTGGGCTTATACAAGCGGTTACTTGGATGTTAACCCAATCTCCGATCATCATGCCTATGTTTGGTTTGTTCACTGGTTGGTTCACAGATTGGCTCGCTCTTAAAATGATTTTCTATCCCAAGAAACCTACTCTATATCTCGGAATGATTAGTTGGCAGGGACTTTTTATTAAGAGAAGACAGCAAGTAGCCGCCGAATACGGGGCGTTAATCGCTACAGAGATTTTAACTCCAAAAAATATTTTAGAATTTGTTTTAACAGGTCCTCTTTCGGATAGACTTTACGAAATGGTAAATCAAACGATTAAGAAAACCATTGACGGTCAAGTTGGGCTTGCAAAACCCCTTGTGATTATGACACTCGGTGGGGAAAAATACCAAGAGTTAAAACATAGTGCATCTATGAAAATTATCGAACGTCTCCCTGATACGCTAAAAAATATTGAGACTTACGTCGGTAATGCGCTAGATATTAAGAACACAATTGTAAGTAAAATGCAACAACTCACAGAAGAAGAATTTGAAGGAGTTCTAAGACCAGCGTTTCAACAAGATGAATGGATACTCATTACCGTTGGGGCAATTTTAGGTTTTCTCGTGGGGGAAATGCAAGTATTCCTCATGACACATTGATTGGGAGATTTTCTTAAGGTGAGGCTTAAGCCTCACCTTAAGAAAATCTCATGCGTCATCGCTCCCATCTTTATAAAGACTTTCAATTTCCTTCTTATATAAATCTCCAATTACATTGCGTTTCATCTTCATTGTTTCCGTCATTTCTTTTCCGGGTTCAAATTCTTTTGGAACTATGTAGAAGTTCGTTACTTTTTCAAAAGATTTGAATCCAGTTTTATTGGAAATCAATTCCTGAATTTCTTTCTTGAAAAGTTTTCTCAGCTCTGGATTTTTGTTCCAAAGTTTTCTGTCTGAGTCGAGGGTAATTTTGTTTTGCTTCGCCCAGTCCTCTAATATATCTACTGCGGGAACAATTAATGCTGAGAGAGTTTTTTTGTCATGCCCTACGACCATTACTTGGCTTACGAAAGAAGAAGTTTTAATTTTGTCTTCGATTGGAACAGGCTCAATGTTTTCTCCGCCCATAAGTACTACTGTATCTTTTTCTCTACCGGCAAATGCAAATTCGCCGCTTTGGGTTTGAATGAGCAAGTCTCCACTATTGAGCCAGCCATTTTCATCCATAATTTCCTTGTTTTTTTCAGGGTTTTTGTAATAACCTCGCATGATGTTCGGACCTCGATGCCAGGCAATTCCTTTTCTGCCGCGCTCTGTGATAACTTCTCCTTTTTCGGTTCTGAGTTGGACTTCACAGCCAGGAAGAGGGGGACCGAGAGTTTTAAATTTATTTTCTTGCGGCAAACGAGCACATACCACACCGGCGGTTTCTGTCATCCCGTACATTTCTAGAATTTCAATCCCGCAAGCTCTAAAGAATAAATCAATATCAGGTTGAAGAGCACTTGCTCCACTTACGGCTATTCGAACTCTACCGCCAAAAATCGCGTTGACTTTGTTTAATACAACTCCGCCTAACGTTCCCCAAACAGCAAGCAGAGGAAATCCTAGAATATACTGTGCTTTAGTCATAAGGTCTGCTGGAGAAGGATTATCGGTATAAGGAACAAGGTTGAATAAGTGTTGCTTGGCGTGAACGAATTCGATGCTTCCATTTCTTGCAAATTCGAAAATTGCTTTTTGTAACGGAGCAGCTTTTGTTACGTTAGTCATTACCTTGTCGTAGATTTTTTCCCATACGCGGGGAACTGCAACTACAAACGTTGGTTTACATTCCGCTAGATCATTTACAATATTTGCCACATTCGAAAAACAACAACAAGCTCCACTTCTGACCATCATGAGTTCTAGAAGTCTTTCCGCAATATGCCAGGGCGGCAAAAAGCAAACGGCATTGTCATTTTCATTTGTCTTTAGAATTTGAAAGGCAGTTTCGATTTCCCAAGTGAGATTTTTATGAGTCATCATCACACCTTTAGGAGTTCCAGTTGTTCCAGATGTGTAAATGATAGAAGCCAGGTCTTCTTCTTTAATTCCTTTTCCAAGTTCGTGATAAAAAGAATTAGAATTTTTTTGTAAATAAGCCTTCCCAAGTTCGTGTATATCGTCTAACGTATAAGTTTTGATTTTTTTGATTTCGGGAAGTTTTCCTTCTACCACGATAATAATTTTTACATGCGGAAATGAATCAATTTTTGCCGAAATTTTATTGTATACTTTTTCATTTTCGATGATTAGAATTTTGGACTCGGTGTGATTTGCGATATAATTCAAATCTTCAAAGGTGGCATCTGTCCCACGTGGAACATCCACACAACCCATCGTTGTGATCGCCATCGAAATTCGCATCCACTCTTGCCGGTTATCCGCAATATGGGTTATATTATCCCCTTTCTTCGCTCCAATTTCTAAGAGACCCGCGGAGATTTCTTGAATTTTAGAATTCCACTCTGCGTAGTTGTATTCCTGCCATTTCCCATCTTTTCTAAATTTAGCAGCAGGTCGTTTGCCGAACTTTTCTATCGTATTTTGGAGGAGGTTGTACATTGTTAGGTTTGTAAGTGAGTTCATATCTCCATCCGACAATTTTGAAAAATATTTTTCAAGAAAAATACTAACCTATAAATTTAATTGTGATTACATTTAACTGCTGCCGATAGACTATGCAACAACACCGGCAATAAAAGTCCTCCGAATTGTTCTTGCCGTTTGTAAGAGAACAAGCGGTAGCAACTTAAACATTATAGAAACTACCTTTGTATTTAATACCCGAGTCTTTCAAAGAATGGGTAGCTTATTTTCGTAATTTCTAGTTTAATTCTACGTCATGCGTGGGACAAAACTTCCATGCTCCATTTAATTTTTCATCATCAATAGGACAGAGTCTTGGAGGAAGGAGCGAGCTTAATGGTAACCTCCATTTGTATTCAGTTTTATCCATTAACATAGAAAATTTCCCTTCTTTTTTTACATCTATCTTTTTATTTGCTAGGGGTGAATAATGATTACCCTCCGAGTCAATAATCTGAATACTTGATTGAACCGTTTCTTTCGATTTATAAGTAATCCCGCCAAGTGAACCCATTTCGCTGTCAAGAGCAATAATAACAATGTAAGGACGTAGAGCTTTTTCTTACATTAAACGGGCAAGTAAAAACTTTGCTTCTAGATAAGCTAGACTAAGCACATAAATACCTTCCAATCCAAGATGTAGAACTCCCAAAATCTGGGAGCTAGAATAAATATGCCAGACCTGCGTAAAACAATATCCCGCCCAAATACAATTTGCTAGGATTAAAATAATAATTTTTTGTTCTATATTGAAATTGCCAGAAATGAATCGAAAGAAAACAAATCCAGAATAACATCCATAGAGAATTTACTTTTTGGAAATTGGTATAACGATCTTTCCGCTCGCCTCTCAGTCATTCCAAGAATACCTATTATTAAGCCCTGTCAATCTCATTCAAAATACAACTTTCCCTGTTAATGTCGTTACACTAACTTGCAGTTCATGTTGCAGTTCATCTTGCAGTTTATTCATACTCTCAAAATTCTATGACTAAAGGTAGACTGCAATAAGAACCGCAACATGGACTGCTAGTAGGGGTTAAGTTATGCAAATTACATAGTCAGGGGATTTTAAAATCCCGAAAAGTTTTTAATTGCCAAAAACCTTCACTCCTAAAACTCTATTTATATGTTTCAAGGTGTATTTACGGCAATTATCACGCCTTTTAAAGATGATAAAATTGATTACCTGTCTTATTACCGCATTTTAGATGCGCAAATTGACTCGGGTGTGGCTGGGGTTGTGCCCTGTGGAACGACAGGTGAATCGCCGACTCTCGATTATGAAGAGCATATTGAGATTATTCAAAAGACAGTCGAGTATGTGAATAAGAAAATTTTAGTCATTGCAGGCACAGGCTCGAATTCTACCAAAGAGTCAATCTACTTAACAGAAGAAGCTTGTAGAGCTGGGGTAGACGGAGTGTTATCCGTTAATCCATATTACAATAAGCCGACTCAGGAAGGGCTTTACCAGCATTTTAAAAAAACTGCTGAGGCTTCTACAAAACCAATTATGCTTTACAACATTCCGGGGCGAACGGCTGTTAACCTATCAACCGATACAACGAAACGGCTTTCTGAGATTCCAAATATCACTTCTATTAAAGAAGCGACAGGCGATTTGGGGCAAATGGCAAAAACAATTCAAGCTGTAGGCTCTAAGATGACAGTCCTTTCCGGCGATGACAATCTTACTTTGCCACTTCTTGCAATTGGAGGTAAAGGGGTAGTATCCGTTGTATCTAATTTATTTCCAAAAACACTTGCTACTATGGTAAATGCATTTTTGAAAGGTGACTTAGACGGTGCCAGAAAAATTCATTATGATTTACTTTCTGTATTTGGTCTAGTCTTTTGTGAGACTAACCCGATTCCTGTTAAGGCAGCTATGCATTGGCTTGGATACTGTGAGAATACTCTTCGTTTGCCAATGACTTCTCTGACTTTGGGCGCACAGGCTGATGAACTTAAAAAACAAATCTTCCACTTACGGAGCTTAGGCTATGAGTAGAAAAGGAAAACTAAAAGTCACGTTAATCGGTTCCGGTGGTAGAATGGGAATTTCTATTACACAGGTATTGGCAAAAAGCACAAAGTCGATGTTATTTGCAGCAGTAGAGAGAGAGAATTCTCCGCTCGTTGGAAAAGACGTTGGACTAAATGCAGGCATTGGAGAAATTGGAAGACTTTATACTACGCATACCGAGGAAGCGATTTCGGGTTGCGATGTAATCATTGACTTTGGGTCTGCGGAAAATACGAAAACTGTTCTAGATTTAGCGGTAAAATACAATAAACCGCTCGTTATTGGAGTCACTGGACTCGATGATGCTTTCTTGCAAAAGATAAGAGAAGCTTCTGTGCAAATTCCAATTTTGCAATCACCCAATATGTCAGTCGGAGTGAACTTACTTTTTAAATTGGCGGAGATGACTGCTCGCGTGCTCGGTGATGAATACGATATTGAAATTCTTGATATTCATCACAGGCATAAAAAAGATTCTCCCTCTGGAACTGCTATGAAATTAAAAGAAGTTTTACTTTCTACTCTTGGTAGAACTGAGTCTGATGTAAGTTATGGTCGCCATGGAAAAGAATACAGTGAGAGAGACAAAAAAGAAATTGCGATTCATAGTATGAGAGCGGGCGAAGTAATCGGAGATCACACTGCTTACTTTTTTTCTCCTGATGAGAGAATTGAAATTTCACATAAGGCTCGCGACAGACGCACGTTTGCCGTTGGTGCCGTAAAAGCAGCAGAGTTTATCTATGAGCAAAAGATTGGCTCTTTTCATATGTTCGATGTTTTAGGAATTTAAAATTTGGATTATCTTCAGTCCTTACTCTATATAGATTATAACAACCTGTCACCGATTGCGGTTACAGTTGATATAATCATTGTAAGCTATATATTCTTTAAAATTTATATCATGCTTCGAAAGACGCGTGGCTTACAGTTATTAATCGGTGTGGGAATTTTTTATATCATGGGGCTTGTCGCCAATTATTTTCAACTCGAATTACTTGATTGGCTCATTGTAAATATAAAGCCAGCGATTATATTTGTTGTGATTGTGTTATTGCAACCAGAGCTTAGAAGAAATTTAGGTGAGCTTTCTAAAATACGAATTGTAAAACTATTTCTATTAAAACCCAATTATGAACTAGATGAAATTGTCGAAGCAGTGAAGATGATGGCACAGGATAAGACCGGCTCGATTATAGTAATTGCAAAAGACATTAGTCTAAAAGACATCATTGAGCAGTCGGTTCAACTAGACGCAGTGGTTTCTTCCAGTTTACTTCTTACGATTTTTAAAAAGAATTCTGCTCTTCACGATGGGGCTGTAATCATCGAACAAAACCGGGTTGCATCGGCTTCTTCGTATTTGCCGATGAGTAATAGTCTTGGAAATTCCACTCTCGGGGCAAGACATCGTTCTGCGCTCGGACTTGCAGAGGAGACAGATGCTGTTGTAATTGTTACATCAGAGGAAACCGGTGAAATTTCTCTTTGTAAAGATGGAGAGATGCATCATCCTATCAAGTCCTTCGAATTAAAAAACCAATTGCAAATGTTACTCACAGATAAATTTCCCAAGAAAGAAAAGGGAGCAGTCAATTGAGAATCTTTCATTTCTGGCAAGCTAAGATAGGATCTGTGCTTCTTGCGATTATATTTTATGTGAATTTACAAAATTCTAAAGTCCTTGTAAAAAATATAAATGTGCCTGTCGAATACCCACGGTTATCCGGAAATCTCTATTATTCTAAGAACAATGAAAAAACTTACCAGATTAAAGTAGAAGGATTTAGAGACTTAGTAAATTATCATTCGCAATTTATGAAAGTAGTAGTAGATACAAATGAATTAACAGTTGGAGAAAACCAATACGAAGTAAAAAAAGTCTGGGGCGCACCGTCTAGTGGAATTAAAGTCACAATGCTTGGACCCAAGATTAATATTGGGGTAGATGTACTTGCTTCAAAGACAATGCCTGTTGACATAGGGTTTGATGACGATTTGCCACAGGGTTATGTTCGCTCATCGCATTTTATTAAGCCTTCTACGATTACAGTTTCAGGACCCAAGACAGTAGTGGAAAAAATGTCCAAGTTTGTTCTTCCTACGATTTCTCTAAAGGAGGCTACTGAGTCTTTTACCCGCACAATTCGAGTGCCCGAATTTCAAAAAAGTTTGGGGCTTGTTGGGAATATAAAAGAATTTCAACTCCGTGTAAATATCATCCGCGATCTTTCTAATATTGGAGACCAGATTATTGTTCAGCTTCCTGTGAAATGTGAATACTTAGATCCAGGACTCGATGTGGATTTATCCGTCGAAGAAGTTTCGATTAAATTTTCTTCGACCACGAAAGTAAATAGTATTCAAGTCATTCAGGGGATACAGGCGAGCGTACCTTGTAATTATACCTATGACAAGAAAACAAAAAAGATTTCTCCTAATTCACTTCCCGTGCTAGCAAAAGTTCGAATTGTAAAATCACCAGAGTTAAAGAACATTGAAATTCTAGGAGTCATGCCCGAGAAAATTAATCTTCAATACAAAGTAAAACAGGGGCTTATAGAAAAAGAAAAAAAAGACCCTCCAACACCGGATGAAGTTTTTTATCCAGAAGAATTACCGGAGGAAAAAAAATGATTCTCTCCGTTGGAAATGATATTGTAGAAAATAGTAGAATTAAAGATACCTTCGATAAGTTTGGGGAAAAGTTTTTAGAAAAAGTGTTTTCCAAAGAAGAGGCGGAGTATTGTCTCTCAAAGAAGAATCCAATTCCTCATTTGAGTGCTCGGTTTGCCTGCAAAGAAGCTTTTATCAAGGCAATTGAGTTGGAAAACGGAAAAGTATTAGAAATGAAAGAAATCGAATTAAGTGGAAATTTTTTTGGAAAAAAAAATCTTGCATTGCATGGAAAGGCAAGAGAAATATTCTTACAAAAGGGATATAATGAAATTTCAGTTTCCATAAGCCATACAGATGAATACGCAACTGCAGTCGTGATACTCTACTGCAAATAGAAAGGGAATGACCATATGATAACAACACAAATGAAAGAAGTTTTAGTTCATTACAACCAGGGGCTAATACTCTACAAAGATAGAAAATTTACAGAAGCATTAGAAAGCTTTAAGAAAGGTTTAGAAATTATACCTGATGATGGTCCGACTCTTATGTACATCAAGAGATGCAAAGAATTTTTAGAAACGCCGCCTCCTGCTGATTGGGATGGGGTTTATATAATGAAAACAAAATAATCTAGAAGTAAATAGTCATGATGAAAAAAAATAATTCTTTTTTAGTTACCGAGCATGGAACGATTTCCACAATTTTAGGAAGAGATACCTACTTCAATGGAATTCTTACTTTTAAAAAGCCATTACAAATTTCAGGTGAGTTTGAAGGGGAAATAGTTTCCGATGGCTTTCTTGTCATTAGCGAGGGCGCTGTAATTCGTGCTAACATTAAAGCGCATACTGTAGTAGTAGCCGGTCATGTTACTGGAAACGTAATTGCTACGGAGCGTTTGGAAATGCAATCAACTGGTAAAGTTGTGGGAAACATCAAGACCGCCAAATTGCAAATAGCCGACGGTGTCGTATTTGACGGTAACTGTGAAATGATTCAAAAGACTTGATTCATCTTCCAGACGTTTAGTCAAAAAAGAACTGAATACCACGGATGAACACGGATGAACACGGATGAAAGATTTAAGAGTATTAAAACCATCCGTGGTAATCTGTGTTCATCTGTGGCAAAAAAAATCCTTCCTAAATCAGAATGTTATTAATCCTATTTTATTCATGCAATATAAATCTGTCCTAAAAATATTTGCGCTCAGGTATAATGCTTATTTACCGCGAAGTGCACGAAGATCGCGAAGGTCTTTATTTAATAAACTTAAATCTTACTTCGTGTTCTCTGTGCCCTTCGTGGTTAATATCTTTTTACCTTTGTCGGTTACGCATTTGTATGCGCAGGATACAACAGAACTGATTCGCCAAATTACGCCTGACTCAAACGAGAATAAAAAAACAGAAGCAGATACAATTAAAGAATTTAAAATTACTGAGACGCAAAAAAAACTCATTCGTAAAGTTCTAGATATTTTATCTGATAGGGAAGTCGATGAATACCTGCGTGCAATGGGACTTAGCACAGAAGGATCTATTTATGCCAAGAGACAAAGGCTTCGTGAGAACGTTGTAGCTAAGGATGAAAAAATTAAGGAAGAATTTTCCCTGCAGCAAGAAGCAAATAAGAAACAGGAATCGTTTGTGATTGAAAATGCGAGTGAAGGAGAGCTTCTTTCTGTGGATAAGACCAAATCAGGTGTATTAATTCTACGTGGAAAAGTGAAATTAAAAATCGGGCAGGGGCATTTAATCGCGGATTCTATTTCAGTGGACTCAAAGAAAAATGAAATCTATGCAGAGGGTAATGTCGAGTTTGTGGACAAATCTCTTCTTGTAAAAGGAGAAAAATTTATCTATGATGTGAAGCTAGAGCGAGGTGTGGTATATGACACGAAGGCGACACTTTATCCTTCTTTCTTTGTTGGAAAAAAAATTAAGAAGATAGATGAAAATAAATATGTACTGGACATGGGACATTTCACGGCTTGTGGGGCGGAGGTTCCTCATTATACATTCAAAGCAAAGCGAATTGTGCTTTATAATGACAATAGCATAATAGCGACTAACCTTAGATTCCAAGTAGGTGGAACAAGTCTCTTCTGGCTTCCAATGTATTATAGTTCTAACTTAGGAAGTGGATGGACAACTCAATTCGGAAAGAATAGATCACAGGGAAGTTTTTTTCAAGGCTCGTATCAATGGTCTGATCCTACATCAGTTCCGAGTCTTCTCATGCCTGTGGGAAGAAAAGTAAAAGTAGATTTTTTTCAAGTAACAGGACAAGCAGTAGCATTTGATTTTTGGAAAACAAGCCCATGGTTAAATTATAATTTAGAAACAGGATATGCAAATTATAAATACAATCGTTTTATAGATACATATGAAAGCAGATACGGGGTTCCTAAAGATCCAATCGGAGATGTAAGCAACGTAGTAGCGTCGAACCAAGTGGATAAGGGTGATTTATGCGCTTATAAACATGACCCGGATTCGAAAACTCCCTGTCTCGCTACAGCTTCTCAAGTCTTGAATGCGAATAATGCAGGGTGGAATTATCCCATTAAAAATCTGGGGTTACAGCAACAGGATTGGAGTAAAATAAACTTGCGAGCGAATGCGCGTAATAATAATATTGCGGGCGATGGAACAAGAAATTTACAAGTGCAGTTTGAAAATTATAGTAACCCGAGATATGATTTTGAATTTGGATATCGTTATGAGCCATCGAATACTTTACAATCTCTTTATACAAGACGGCAGCAGAGAAATCCATTTATCCGCCAGAATACAGTGTGGTCACTCGATTATTCGCAAACTCATGGAGACTTAAGTGTAAATGTTTCTGCCAGACGAAATTATTTCTTCTTACCATTTAAGCCTGCTGAGTATGAAGGATTTTTTCCGCTTTACGAAGAGTTACCTCGCACAATCATTAAAAATTCTTCCCAAGTGGGAACTATCCCGTATTTCTTCGCTCCGGTATATTGGGACATCAACATTAATAATGTGGTCAAACGGTTTTATTCTAGCCCGGTACGTAATAGTCAGTCTATAGCAACAGGCGCAATTCCTCTTTTGCCTGGAGGCTCCTACTCCTATGGGGACGCAAAATCAGCAGTAGCCAGAACTGAGATTGAAACAGTTGTTGAGTCAGGAATGAAAAC
>JANMOF010000466.1:0-2328 GCA_031368925.1 Leptospiraceae bacterium | reverse complement strand
GCCGCCATGCGCGATGCCAGTTTCAATAATGAGATCTGGTTTAATTTGCCAAATCAGTTCTTGTAGGGCAATTTGATCCTGCGGAAACTGGATAGCAGGCCTACCTAGCCACCGGAAATTGTATGCATATTTATGCGGACTAATTTCTCTTACCCATATTCTAGATAGCGCCTGAACATCTTTGTCCTCACCAAGGCCTTTAATGTTTTGAGCTACTTCAGCTTCAAATTTTTCTACTTCATTCATTTACTAAATCCTTCCAGTGTATAGTTCTTGAGTGTATCCAATTTATTCCATCTTTCCCGACATTGGCAATTAAATCTAAAATGCTGACATACGGGGTGAATTCGCCAAATAATTGTGGATACGGTGTTTTTTGATAATCCATGTATTCAACTCTAATCGCTGCATTTTCGAAAAGCTCGTGACTTAGATATTTGCTAGCTCCATGCCCAGTGATATAGGTATCTGCTTTTACTTTTAAAGTTGTTGCTAAAACTCTTTCGGAGCTTGTTCCACCAACATTCAAATCTTGAATGTTAATAAATTTTTTACCCTCAAAAAATTCAAAATATTCACAAACACTCCTCAACGTAGCCTGAGATAAATCATAAAGCAGGTCCCATTCTCGCTCATATAAATTTTCCACAAGCTTGAGCATTTCAGAGTAGTACGGCGCGGTTTCATAACAGCGCCTTAATAATTCCAGGTGGCTTGTACGCCAATTTTGCTGATTATTAATCTCTACTTGATTAACCGGTGGCCCAAGATAGAGATTCTTTAGCGGAACGGTAAGCCATTTGCTTCCTTCAGGTGATTTCACCTGAACTCTATTTGTGAAGCCGCCTTTTGAGTATTGAACATCGTTGTAATGCACATAAACATCGCACAGCTTAATTTGTTCAAAAAAACCAATCCATGGAAAAAACATGGGTTGAGAGATAACAACTTTCATTAAGCTATAACTCTTTCCATCATTAACACATCGGTCCAAATACCTCGAACTAAATGATGTTTTTTTAGAGTTCCTATTGCGTCGAACCCAGCTTTTTTATAAAAGTTGATTGCACGATGATTATCATGCCTTACCAACAAAAGAATTTTCCTTATACTTAAAATGCTAATTGCATATTCATTAAGTAGATTTAGTGATTCCTTTGCGTATCCAGACCCCCAAAACTCTTTTGCAAGACAGATACCCAAATATCCGAATTGATTAAACTTATCAATACCTGATAGCTGAATATAACCAACAGCCTCATCATCTGAGCTTCTAGCAATAATAAAAAAAACCATATTTTCATCTTTATCTCTACTCTTAAACCAATTCAATATCTTGTTTATTGAGTTAGGCTTAGGCACTCCCATCAACTGAGTTTGGATATCAACATCATTTTTCAATTTTTGTATATTAGGCGCATCCTTAACAGTCCAGGCGCGCAAGGTGGTTGAGGTTCCGATTAACATGATTTATAAGTAAAAATATTTTAAATGACGAGTAGAAAACGATTGGATATCTTGAATTATGGACCGTGCATAGAGTGGGTTTAACCCTACGAACACAGTATCAATAGTATCGGGTAGCTCATTCGGTAAAATAACTTTTCGACCAAAAAAATTATTACCATGCAAATATGGGTTTTGGTCGATTATAAATTTAACTGAATCAATCTCCTTGATGTTTGCCGCAAGGAAAGCACCATAGAAGCCTGCCCCGTATATTGCAGCATTTAAAGGCTTGTTTTCTTCTTCAAATTCAGAAATTCTTTTAGATGAATCGGTCCAAAACTGAGAAATGTCTGTAGCTTTTTGGTAGGTCCCCACTTCTTTGCTACTAACTTGACCTTGCATCTCAAGTTTTGCAGTAATTACTAAGGCACCTCTATGTGACTCAGCATCTATGTTTTCAACCATAAATCCGTTTACTGACAACAAATGATTTATTGATGACTTAGTGAAGTGATTTGGATGATCAATAACAATCAAATCAGCAATATTAGTCAAGAAATTTGGAACAACTGCATAAAAAGTTCCACCTTTTTTTAACAACGTCTTAATTTTTGAAATAACGTCCTTAAGATTTGAGATATGCTCTAACGAAAAGAATGACGTTACGAGATCAAACTTACCAAACCAATTTTCCGGAATAGAATAAGTTGACCATTTAGATTGATCTAAAAACTTATCCCAAAAAGGCACATAGTTAGTGCTAATGTCGTATAGATGAATGTCTGCATTTTCATGGGTCAATAGCAGTTTCGCCATCGTTGAACTTTTGGCACAACCATAATCTAGAATTTGAATTCCATCATAAATATTCACCTTGGA
>JANMOF010000390.1:0-15067 GCA_031368925.1 Leptospiraceae bacterium | reverse complement strand
AAGGAAGGTGAGACAAATGGTGGTTACGAATAAAGATGTTCTTTTCAAAACTTTATACCCTCTAGATATGAGTATTCTCAATTTAAAATTATAGCTAAGAGTGTCAATAAATTTGTAACTATAGTATCTAGTTGTTCCTACCTAAAACGAAGATTTTATTTTTCTTGAACCTATGCTTCTCCTTTGATTTTTGGAAACTACTGAGGTTAAAATGACAAAAGCAATTTTCAACACGAATCAAGGAAGCTTTACACTTGAGCTAGCCGTAGACAAGGCTCCCATCACAGCGGGTAATTTCATTAAGCTGGCAAAGGATGGATTTTACAATGGACTTATTTTCCATAGAATCATCAAAAATTTTATGATTCAGGGTGGATGCCCGAAAGGAAATGGAACTGGTGGTCCCGGTTATAAAATTAAAGATGAATTCCACCCTGATTTAAAAAATGAAAAATTGACTATTTCTATGGCAAATGCCGGACCTAATACAGGTGGCTCTCAGTTTTTTATCAATGTGAGAGACAATGGCTATTTAGATAATAAACATGCAGTGTTTGGTCATGTAATCGAAGGCACTGATCTAGTTATGAAAATTTCTGAAGTAAAAACAGGATTTCAAGATACACCTGTTGAAAAAGTAACAATAGAAACTATTACCATTGTTGAAGAATAATCAAGATTAGCCTTAGGCGAGTCGCTTTGCGTCTCGCGCTAAGGATTTGCCCCATTTGCAATCCAGCAATAAATCGCCTGGTTCACTTGTGTGTTCGAATAAGCATTCATAGCCCCACCTGGTTTCACCTTGAAATAAAGAGTGCTTGTGTTGGGGCTACCAGCGTTTACCCGCTCACTCACTGAACTATAATTTGTAATAATGAAATTAGATTGTGCTGTATTTACTCCGTGGCATTCACTGCATTTATAGGCGGAGGTGTTTAAAAAATCAATGGCAGTTTTAAATTCTGCAAAGCTTTTTGGAGATGGTGAAGTATTACAATTATAGTCCCCTGCCTTGTTCTGAGAGTTTACATACAATAAGCCGGCAAATAGCAAAACTTTTTTATTATCCTTTTTTTCTTTGTTAATACAATTCAAAAAAGGCAACAATAAAGTAAACGGTAATACAAGTAAAAATAGTTTCACGAAAAAATTCCTTCTCTGTATTTGAGTATCAAGCAGAATTATGAAACATTTTGTTTTCCACTTGCTGAGAAGTTTTTCTGTCTTTATTTTTTGATTGGATGATTGGCTATGAATAGAAGTAATGTAGTGCTTAAGTTACAATTCGAACTACAACTTGATTGACAACTCGTTACACAATTTAATTTATCAGATGTAACGGTGGTTCCATCTGGGACTCCGCAGTAACTATTACAACTAGAATTGCAGGCAGATACTGAGCCACCCGTGCAAGTCAGCATGTAAGATGCCAAACCATTTCTCAAAGTATTATCTTTGTGAGTCGGACAGTTTATTAATAAAAAAGGGATAAATAAAATAAATAAAAATTTGACGAATCGATTCATAGTTTCATCTTTTAATTATTATACAAGATGTCAATTATCAAAAAAAGGTAAGTCATGAAAGTTAATGGTAAACAGGTAGAATTCTCTACTAAGCAAACTATCAAAGAATATTTAGTCTCTTTAAAAATTAATCCGGGGACAGTTGCAATTGAGTGGAATGGAGAAATTTTAGATAGGGAGAAATGGTCGGAAATCCCTCTCGGGGAAAATGATAAAATGGAAATTATTAAGTTTGTAGGAGGAGGTTGAGTCTGAACAGAAAAGCTATTTTCAATTCTGCGAAACTGTATCCAATTCTAGATTTTGATTTTTGCCAGAGTCAAAAAATTTCTCTTAATAGCCTAATACAATACTGGAAAAATTTTCCGGATTGTATTTCTTTTTTTCAATTGAGAGCAAAGTCTCTTTCGCTTCCGGAATATAAAAATCTGTATTCTGACTTGTTGCAATCTTTCCCAGATTCAAAAATTATCATAAACGATTTTTGGGAATTAGGACTCGAATTTAATTCATTTGGAATTCATATAGGCAAAGAAGATTATTTATCTTTATCGCAAGAAGAAAGAAAAAACCTTCAAAACGCTGAATATATCTTAAAAGGAACTTCGTCTCATAGTCTTGAGGATTTACAAAACTTGGGATTAGAAATTTGGGACTATACAGGCTTCGGACCTATTTTTCCGACATCTACAAAAGAAACTACAAATCCAGTCTTGGGTGTTGAAATACTGAAGAACGCTATTCTTCAAACTAAAATTCCACTTGTACCTATTGGAGGAATTAGCTTAGAAAACTTTATATCTCTCTTTGGATTTGGAAAGATTTTGCCTGCTTCTATTAGTATGTTGTCAAATGAAAAAAGTCTAGTAAAGATTGTTGACTTTATAAGGAATCATCGCAAGCCTGTAAGTTAATCCCACTTAGTATGAAAGATCCAAAAGAAATCACACATAACTCATCCAAAGAAGAAAGAGATTATGTACTAGAATACCAAAATGTAGACATCACGCAAAGAGACAAGATATCTATTCTCGGCGTAGAAATTGATAACCTAACTCGCGATGAAGCAATTGCTAATATTTTAGATTTTCATAAGAAAAAAGAATCTTTCCATCACATTCTATTCATTGATCCGATTCGCCTCATGTCTATGAGACCTGGAAAAAATCTAAACCGCATCGCGAGAAAAGCAAGCCTGGTTTTATCTGAAGGTGGCGGACTTGAATGGGCAGCAGGTCAACTCGGTTTTAAACTCAAAGAGCGCATATCCGTTATTAGCCTTATGATGGATTTAATCCGCTATTCCGAAAAAAAAGAACTCACACTTTTTTTTCTGGGCAGCAAAGAAGATATTATAGAAAGATTATTCTTTAACCTTATCCGCCACTTCCCTGAAATTCGAATTGTAGGCAGGCATTCAGGTCATTTAAACGATGCCCGTGAGCTAATGGTAAAAGAGGCAATCCGCAAAACAAATCCCGATATTATTTTTATTGGAATGGATTTCCCAAGACAGGAAGTTTGGATTGAGAATAACACCGGATACTTCGGCAACTCAATCGTAATCGGTGCATGGGGAAATTTAGATACCCTCTCGGGGCAAATCAAAAAAGCTCCTGACTACTTTCAACTACGCGGTCTTACATGGCTCTGGAGAATTTTTGCCCGCCCTTATCGTTTAGACAAATTCTATTATATGATTCAATTTTTTACAACTGTGAAGCTAGAAAATTGGAGAATGAAACGGGAAGCCAAACGCAAAGCAGCAGAAACAACGGTTAACCCTGATAAGATCTAAAAGCTGCGTCTACATTTGGGAAAATTTCGAAAACTTTATTGAGCATGGTGAGATCGAAGAGTTCGAGTAAATCGTCATCAGTGATGACAAGGCGGATATCGCCTGAGAGAGCCTTCAATTTATTCTTGAGAAATACAATCTGACCAAGAACGGAAGACGAAATATGATTTGCATCGGTCAAATCAATGACGACCTTCTTGGAGTCAGAAGAGAAAATCTGGCTGAAGTATCGGTCGAGTCGCCCACTGTCTGATTGAAGAACAGAGCCTTCCATTTTGATCAACTGAATTCCTTCTATTAATTTATATTCCATATTTCTCCGCTTTCTGATTAAGTTAAATTCTAGGAATGAAATTAGCAAGAATAATTTTTGAAAAATGAATTTCAAGATTTCGAGTGACAGTATTTCTAGGTTATAATGGCTGTCTTACGAATTCTATATTATTCTTTTTTGAACCTCCTTTCGATTTTGAACTCAATCAAGTGGAAAGTCTTCCGTGTAGTGGGTTTTGTCATCAGCATTTCTATAATTATTCTAGGTCTCAGTGCTTATGTCGTTTGGATTAAAGAAAAACCAAACGTTAAAGCCAATCTCGATAAGTATAGATCAGAGGTTTCTAACTATTATGATTCTGTGAAGACTAAGCCAATTCGAATCTACGATAAAAATTCTAAACTCATCGGCGAATTCAATCGTCGCAATTTCAAACCAATTCGCACTGATAATCTAAAAGACCATGGAAACCTAGTATGGGCTCTTCTTTCCTCCGAGGACAGAGATTTTTACAAACACGGCGGAATTAATTATGCAGCCATCGGTCGGGCAATCGTCGTTAACCTCACGAAGTTTAGACTTCTCCAAGGTGGAAGTACAATTACCCAGCAGCTATCCAAACTTACCCTCAACTTGGGTGAAAGAAATATTTATAATAAAATAACAGAAGCCTTTTGCACTTACTACATCGAAAATCAATACGACAAAGAAACAATTCTCGCTATGTATATGAATCAAATATTTCTTGGAGAAGGAAACACTGGGCTTGAAGAGGCTAGTCGCTATTATTTCAACAAGACTGCTACCAAACTAACGCCTGCCGAGTCCGCTTTACTTGTAGGTATTATTCCCGCGCCGTCTGTGTATAATCCAATTCGTAATTTGACAATCGCTCTTGATCGTCAAAAAAGAATTTTAAATGATATGGCTAAAAGTCCACAGTTACACTCGAATGAAAAACTAATTGAAAAAGATTTTGCAAAGAAGATAGATGAGAGTATCCGTCAATTTAAAAATTCTTATAAAATTGTAGAAGTAAAAGTAGCGGAAAAAGTTAAATTCACAAGTGAGATCGGCAAATTCGGATTTGACCGTGATTTCAAAGTAAACCTCGCTCCTGACTTCAACGAAAGTATTCGTCGTTATATCCTAGAAAAATTTACCAACGATGAATTAGAAAAAACTTCTCTTAATATTTATAGCACACTCGATTACGACAAACAAAGTGTAATCGAAGCATCTCTACGCGAAGGAATTGAAGACGTTCGAAAAGTTTTAGATAAACAAAAACAGGCATATATAAAAAAAGGAAATGACGAAGAAGCAAAGCGAGAATCTGAAATCATTGACAACATGAATGGAAGCGCAGTTTCTCTAAATCCATTCAACGGAAATGTAGAAGCATTAGTCGGAGCGTATAAAATTTCTTCCGTATATAGACTAAACCGTGCAGAAGAATCAAAAAGACAACCCGGCTCCGCTATCAAAGGAATTATCTTTGCACTTGCCCTGGAGAAACATATCATTACCCCCTCGTCTATCGTAAAGGACGAAAAAATTAACATCGGTGGTTACACACCTAGAAACTGGTATGGCTCTTTCAAAGGCTTTATCACAGCAAGACAAGCACTTGCGCAATCAGTCAACACAATCGCAGTAAAACTCTTACAGGAAGTAGGAGTTGGTTACTTCTTGGAGAAAATGTCGCTTATCCTCTCCATTCCAGTTCCAGACCTAAAAGAGCGATTTGGGAATAATCTATCTTTGGCGCTTGGATCAGGGGAACTCAGTCCTATGGAGCTTGCCATAGTATATAGCACAATCGCAAATGGTGGAATGAAAATTCGACCTAAAAAAATTCTAAAGATTACAGATGACGATGATATTGATAGAACCCCACCTGAGCTTTATACCGAAGAAGCAAGTGAACAAATCCTTGATCCTGTTGCCTGTGCAATGGCGATGAATCTTTTAGAGTCTGTTCTCAGCGGCGAAGGCACATTACCCATTCGAGTAAAAGAAAAAGATAAAATTCCAGTTGCCGGAAAAACAGGAACTGTTCAGACTCCAAAGAAAGCAGCAGCAAAATGGGGAAACCGCAAAGGAATTCGTGATTCCTGGTTTGCTGGAATTTTTCCGGGTAATGTCACGACCGTCTGGGTAGGGAATGATCAGAGTGCACCTTTCCCGGGTTCTGGTGCGGGTATTAGTGGACAGGTGTGGTTACGGTATATGAACTTTATGCGCTCTAGAATTAGCCCAGATGAAAAAATAGTAAAGCCTTTCGAAGGTGACTTTGTGCAAGTGGATATTTGCGGAGAGCTTGGAATACTTTTACAAGACGCTCCTGATTGTAAGTTTCCTATTTATTCTCAGTATTATTTTAAAGGCTCAGAGCCTGGGGCTAATACTCCTCCTCCGCCGGAAGTAAAAATCGAAACTCAAAAAATTAACCCGGCAACAGAAGAGGGAACTAGTTTCGAAGATGAGCCAGAGGATAATAACAATAAGTCTACTGAAATAGTTCCAGAGCCTGAACCACTTAGGGAAAAACTTCCAGAGCCAGAGCCAAGTGTTCCTGAAAATATGCCTACTCCTGAATTAAAAAAGCCACAAGGGGAATAGGAAGTTTGTTTATATTCCAAACAATTTTAAAAAACACCGGCAGAGCGTTTCGCTTTTCTCTTTTTCTCTACTTGCTCTGCCTAATTCTAAATACTTCTTTTCGCGTAATGGGATTTGACCTCAGTAGCGAAATTCATTCAATTTTAAATGGGGATTTTTTCTATTTGATATTACTAGTGAATCTAAAAATATTTTTGATTTACTACTTATTTTATTCAGTTTTGCAAATCACTGTGGATTTTCTATTGGATGAAATTTTTCCTAATGATAAACTAAATCTAAAATCAAAAAAAAGAAAGTATTCTACCTATGCTGTATTTATTCTATTTACTCTAGCTCTATTCTTTCACTCAGTTATCCATTATCCTCAGATGTATGGCGAGTTTTTTTACATTCGTCACACATATTTACAGCGTTTACTTTATTTTTTAACCGATCATGTAAACCCAAAATACTTTGAGTTTTTCTTTCTCGGGTATATAGCATCTTACCTTTCGTTTCTATTTGCTGGATTTCTTTACAGGGCAAACGTGCGTTACCTGTTTCTACTGTCTTTCATTCTATTTATTTTATTTTTCCATATAAATAGTTTTATTTACGGGATAATTCCTATTTTCCTCGCTTATCAAATCATTCGCCAGATGAATACAAAAGTAAACCGTTTGGTGATTTTCCCTGTTTTATTTACAATCGCTACCATCATTTGGTCTTTTTATTTTTTCAAATTCTACTTTCATTTTCCCAAACAAGAAAATTCTAAGGACTATAATCTACTCATCGTATCCGCCGATAGCTTGCGCGCTGATAGAATAGGGGCTAAAGTCAACGGGGAAAGCATTACTCCGAATATTGACAAGTTCAAAGAAGAAGCGTTTGTTTTTGAAGATCACCATGTGACTGTTCCGAGAACCTTTCCGAGTTGGGCAGATTTGCTTTCTGGTGAGTATAGCATGTCACATAAAATCCGTGATATGTTTCCTGCACCGGAAGAGAAAAAAAATCTAGGCAGTGCCGATTTTCCGACTATTGGGCATTATCTGCAAAAGAAAAAATACAAGACTGCGGTATATTCTAATTTTGCGGGAGATATATTTACTCGGGCGGATTTTGGATTTGAAGAAGTGCATACTCCTAATTTCAACGCAAAGATTTTAGTGACTCAAAAAAGTTTGGAATTTCAAGTATTCCTTCTTCCCATTCTCACAGGTTCTTTTCTCAGAGGCGGAGAATACTTCGAAGAAGTAAACGGATTTTCAAACCTCGGTGACGGTGACAGATTATTACCCGACATATACTCATTTATCAGAAAAGAAAGATCGAATCCTTTTTTCCTAAATGTATTTTTATCTGTAACGCATTTTCCGTATTCGCCGCCTTACCCTGAATATAAAAAATTTACTGATCCAAAGTATTATGGAAAATACAAATACTTTAAGTTCGTAGATCCAACTTCTGATTCTAAGCCAGATGAAAAAGACATCGAGCAAATCAAAGCTGTGTTTGATGCATCTGTCTATTCGTTTGATGAGAGCTTCGGGAAAATCGTGCGTTACCTCAAGAAGCATTCTTTATATGAACAAACTTTAATCATCATAACAGGAGATCATGGAGAGTCGCTCTATGAAGATATTCACGGGCACGGACATGGTGAACATTTACGTGGACCATTTATTACGCAGGTTCCACTTATCATTAAATTTCCGCATACATTTTTCAAAGAGCGCGAGAGTCATGTATTTAAAGGTGTAACGAGTTCAGTAGATATTGTTCCAACTCTTTTGGAATTTTACCAGATTGAGGCTAATAAGAATTTTCCGGGTAAATCTTTAATTCCAATTCTAGGAAAAGAAAACTGGGTGGATGAAAGATCAGTCTATTCGGAAACCGGGATTTGGTTTTCTGATATTGGAGAGCATTTTTTTCAAGGGCAAAGAATCATGTATCCAAGTATTTTAAAAATGCATCGAATCGTTCCAGAAGAAGACTACCAGATAATGATTACTGATCCGCATTATAGGGAGACTATCGCATTTGCAAAGCACCGGTCAATGGTGAATAGCCGCTATAAGTTTATTTATATTCCTACACGTGACGGAGTGATTTACGAACTCTATGATAGAATTTCTGATCCACTCAATCAAACAAACATAGCTGAATCCAACCCATATGTTGTGGAGCAAATGAAAGCCGAGCTTTATAAGCTCGCCGAAGAGCGAGAAGGTGCCAGCATCATCGGCGACTATATCATCCCTCCTGCGGTTAATAAGGAGTAGCTTTATTTCTTAGATTCGTCTTTGTCTTCTTTTATCATTGCTTTATTGTCTTTGCGCTCTTTTTGTTCTTCGCTTCCTTCTTTCTTGGGTTCATGTTTCTTTGCTTTTTCTTTTTTAGGTTCTTGTTTCGGTGCTTGAGAAAAGATTGAGAAAGTGCTTAGTCCGAGAATTGCGAGTAAGAGTAAAAGTTTAGTCATAGTAAACTCCTTTTGAGATAAGTATTCCCTGTCAAAACCATGGGTTAAACTTGATTTTGCGCCAAGCATACAGAGTTAGGGATTGAATTAAAATAGAGTTTCCATTGGTCAAATTATAAAAGCAAGTATTTTCTTTTTGAAATTTTGAAAAAGTAATTGCTAACTGCAAAAAAGTAACTTACCTTACGCTATCGCTATTATCATTTCTTTACAAAAGAAATGATAATAGAGTTCCCAGCGCTGAGGGTGGGTTTTAAACCCGAACTCAATGTTGCTTCCGAGTGGGCGCAACATAAGGCAGGCTAATGTCCCCCGCCTAAAATCATGTCTCTGCCGTGGAATACTCCGGGTAGAATTGCTTCTAGACTTTCTCGGGCTCCGTTAGAACTTCCGGGTAGTGCGACTACTATTGATTTGCCAATAATACCCGCAGTTGAGCGTGAGAGCATTGCAAATGGAGTTCGTTGTTGACCGAAAGAGCGCATAGCTTCTGATATCCCTGGTGCATCCCTATCAAATAGTTCTTTAATTGTGTCAGTAGTTCTATCACGTGGACCGAGTCCAGTTCCACCCGTTGTAAAAATAAAAGGAATATCTTTTGTTACCCAATCTTTTACAGTATTTTGAATTTCATTTTGTTCATCTGGAACAACTTTATAGTCTGCGATTTCAACCCCATGTGCTAAAAGCATTTCTTTAATGATGAGTCCGGATTTATCCTCTCTCTTTCCTGCGGCTGTCGAATCAGAGCAAACTAAAATTGCAGCAGTAAATCCAGGTTTAACTTTGAATTTTTTATCTGTCTTCCCACCTCTTTTCTCAGTAAGGATAACATCTGTAATCCGTAAATTTTTATCTACCGGTTTTAGAAGATCATAAATAGTAAGTGCGGCAACAGACACTGCTGTTAATACTTCCATTTCAATTCCAGTTCGTCCGATTGATTTTGCTTCTATGAAAATTTTTACTCCGCCGGAACTGAATTCGTCATTAGCATCAAATGTATCAAACTCAATATTCATACCTTCAATTGCTACGGGATGACAATGCGGAATTAGGTTGGATGTATTCTTAGCTGCAAGCATTGCCGCAGCTTTCGCAATATTAAATAAATCTCCCTTGGGTAGAGAATTAGTGCGGATAAGATGAATTGCCTCTTTGCTACATAAGACTTTTCCTTCTGCTGCTGCGGTTCTAAGTGTGATTTGTTTCGATGTGATGTCTTTCATACTATATTATCTATTTCCATAGATGTGTTAAAATTTGCAAATGACTTTTTATTTCCTTCAGACACTTGTATAATCAATGAATTATAGTCTGAAATCAATTTATGAATTGCAAAGTTTTTATTAGAACTAGAATTTACTTTTTTACTAATTTCGCGTAGCCCCTTGGATGTATAAATTCCACAAAGAGTTTCCAGATAAATTCCATTTAGATAAAAGTAAAAGTTTTTTTCAGAATTGAAAGCATAAGCAGAAACTAAATTTCGAATAATAGACTCTTCCATATTTATCATATCACAGGCTAATATAAATAAGTCGTTATTCGGATATTTTTGATGAACCGATAGAATTCCGACAAGCGGACCTTCCACAAAATCAACGGAATCCTCAATATACTCCCAGTTTGGTTGAATTTCTTTATAATTAGAGTATTGAAGGGCATTAATAGAAACTACAACTCTGGAAAATATTTTCAAAACCAGTTTAAAATTTTTCTCAAACCATCTTTCGCTATTTACGGATAATAGTCCTTTGTCGCTTCCCATGCGGCTTGATTTACCACCACAAAGAACAACGCCTATTAGCTTATTGCTGCTGTTGCCCGGCATGTTTTTTGATAATCTCATAATCCGGATTATGCATATGTGGTAAAATTGGTTCTGTATGAAATTGCTTGTGCTCTAAAAATTCACTTTCGAACGTGCAGCCCGCGCATTGCATTACCCAATCGCTTGTTCCATCGGTAAAGGTTTCTTTTTTCCAAATTGGAACTTCGTGTTTGATTCTATCTACAATCCAGCGGTTTGCTTCAAATGCTTCCGACCTGTGAGAAGTAGCGGTTAATACAACTATTGCGCTTTCGGAAATTTCAATCCTTCCTAGGCGATGGATACAAAAAACAAGATGAAGCTCCCATTTTTTTTTTGCTTCTTCCAAAATGTTGTTAATCATTTTCTCCGCCATCGGTTCGTATGCCTCGTATTCTAGAAATGCAACCGACCTTCCCATGTGGTGATTTCGAACTTCTCCACTGAATAAAACAATCCCACCGGCGGCAGGGTGATGAAAATTGGAAAATATTTTTCCTAAGTCTAATTGATCTTTTGCTAAGTGTAGGTAACTCATACTTATCCTCCACTTACGGGCGGAAGAATGCATACTAAATCTCCTTCCTTTAACTTGGTCGGCTTCTCTACCATTTCTTCATCAATTGCAAATAGCGAATGAGATAGAACATGGCCTGCCTTTGGATTTAGTTTATTTAATTTCTCTAAAACGTCTAAAATATTAGAACCCGTATCCATTTGAATTTCAAATTCATCTTGAAAATAGCTCTTTAGAACTGCAAAAGTTTTAATGCGTATATTCATTATTATCCTCCAATGGACATCATTCCCAGTTCGCTACCTGAAAATTTGTAATCCTGTTTTTTTAAAAGAGCCTGGTATAAAATAGGCTCTAGCGGAATTTCACTATTAATCGCGTCCTGGATAGAAAAGGCATGATTGGAACTGAGGCAGCCATAGATAGAACCCTGGCTATCTAATCTTAGCCTGTTGCAGTCGCTACAAAATGGACTAGACTCGTTTGCAATAATTCCAAATCGGTAGCCTTCCTTTGTAACCCAATAATTTGCAGTGGAAGATTTTTCTCTTTCTAATTCTTCAAAGTTATAATTAATTGCAATCGACTCTAAAATTTCTCTTTCTGTAAAAATATCTTCCGGTGTTTTGCCTGCTAAATGTCCCATTTTCATAAGCTCCAAGTAGCGAACGGTTACTCCTAATTTGCCAGAAAAATCGAGCAAGGGTAAGATTTCTTTTTCGTTATAGCCTTTCATTATGGTTGCATTGAGTTTAAATGGAATTTGATTCTCCTTTGTTGCAAAAATTCCTTCCAGTGTCTTTTCTATTTTTTTCCCCCGACTCATCTTTGTGAATACCTCCGGGTCTATTGCATCCAAAGAAATATTCATAGAATCAAGTCCTGCTTGCTTCAAATCCTTTGCTAATTTAGTAAGCAAATACCCATTAGTCGTTAAGGCAACTTTCGGAATTCCAATTTTCTTTAACAAATAAACTAATTCAATCAATTCAGAATAGAGAGTTGGCTCTCCGCCGGTTAGTCTAACTTCTTCTAATTTTAAATGTGAATGTAATTTGGAAACTAAAATCGCAAATTCTTTTGCTTTAAGAGATTTGCCCGTATGCGCTTTGCGAGGCGAGTAAACCTCTTCGTCACTTACACAATAAGTGCAAGCAAAATTACAAATCGAATTCAAACTCAGGCGTAATTTTTTAAATGTGCGCCCTTGAGGATCTTTTATCATACGGCAGTAATTTCAACCGGCGTTCCGCTAAACGCGGCGTTACCCGAAAGAACGTCTATTTCCATTTCATCCGTAATATCATTGATGCTTACTCCCTGGTGCTCAACGGCTACTGACAATTTGGTGCCATTTCTATGGTGTCCAAATCCATGTGGGAGGCTAACAACACCCTGCATTATTTCATCTGTTACTTCTGCCGGGACGATTACCTCACCGATGCGGGATTTTACCTTCACTTGCGATTCATTTTTAATTCCCAATCTTTCTGCATCTAATGTATTTATCATTGCCGTACAGCGAATAGCCCCTGTCATGAGTTTAGGCATATTGTGCATCCAGGAATTATTATTTCGTAGATGTCTTCTTCCGATTAATAAGAATTTGCCGTTGTCTTGTTTTTGTTGTAATTCCTGAAAAATTTTTCTCACTCTATCAATATCTTTTACTAAAACATCCGGTGCAAGTTTGATTCTTTTATCTTTTGTCCTAAGTCTATCCGGTAAAAGAGGGATCATCGGTCCGAGATCAATTCCATGTGGATTTTCGAGTAATTTTTTTAGACTGAGATTATGGGATTTTCCATAAGGTCCTGATTGTAGAGAGCGGTCTATAAAATCTGTGGGCTTTATTTTAGATTCAATTAATTTATCCGGAAGTGGTTTACCAGCCTTTACTAAATCCAAACGTTTTGCAAGATCGGAAAAAATTTCCCAGTCATGCAACATCCCTTCTTCGTGTTGGAATACAGGCTCTGCATATTTAGTAACATTTCGCACAGCAAAGATATTGAAAATTAAATCGTAATGATCGTGTTCTAATCCGGATGTAGGGGGTAATATGATATTTGCGTGCTTGGTGGTTTCGTTTAGATAAAAATCAATGCTCACCATAAAGTCGAGTGATTCTAAGCCTTTCTCTAATTTCTTTCCGTTCGGTGTAGACAAAACAGGATTACCCGCAGATGTGATTAGCATTTTAATCTGACCTTCGCCTGGAGTTAGCATTTCATCTGCCATAGTTACAACTGGAAATTCTCCCGAAAATTCTGGAAGCCCGCGAACACGACTTCTATACCTATCAAAACTTCCTTTTCCTGATTCAGTAGTATCAGGACCGATCATATCAACTGCAGGAAGTGTAAACATCATTCCACCCGGCGAATCAAAATTACCCGTTACAATATTTAACACATAAATCAACCAGAGACATACTGCTCCAAATGGTTGTGTGGATACTCCTATTCTACCGTAACAAGTCGCTCCATTTGCCGCGCAAAATTCTTCTGTTATGCGTATAATTGTATCTTTTGAAATTCCAGTCACAGCTTCTACCTTTTCAGGGGGAAATTCCATTGCGAGTGAGCGGATTTCTTCTAGTCCGTCTGACAAATCTAGTGCTTGCGATTTTTTCACAAGTCCTTTAGTAAAAATTACATTTAGCATGGCTAATAGTAAGTAAACGTCAGTGCCAGGACGAATGAATACGTGCTCACTTGCATTCGATGCAGTTTCAGTTTTACGTGGATCAATGACTACAAATTTTCCACCACGCTCTTCGATTGCCTTTAGCCGCTTCTTTACATCTGGAGCTGTCATGATACTTCCGTTAGAAGCAAATGGATTTCCACCGATGATTAAAAAATAATTCGATCTATCAATATCAGGAATTGGAAGTAAGAATTGATGCCCGAACATAAAATAAGATGCAAAGTGATGAGGGAGTTGGTCTACAGATGTAGCTACGTAAACATTTTTTGTATTTATTTTTCCTGCGAGTCTTGGATTAAAAAGTATAGAGCCATAATTATGAACATTCGGATTACCGAGATAAAACGCTATCGAGTCCTGTCCATGTTTGGATTGAATTTCATGAATCTTCGTAGCTGTTTCGTTTAACGCTTCTACCCACGAGATTTCTTTCCATGTATCTCCGAAACGTTTGATTGGGCGCTTGATTCTATCTGTGCTTTCGTAAATATTTTTTAGCTCAGGTCCCTTCGCACATAAGTGACCGCGACTAAATGTGTCTTCCTTATCACCACGTATTGCTACAATTTTTTCATCTTCAATTTCAATACGTAACCCGCACATAGCCTCGCATAATGTGCACGAACGAAATACAGTTCTTTGATTCATATAGACACCTCTACTTTACAATCCTAGTTTTCCTATTCCATTTTTTGCAAGCCATTTAAAAATAAGTTTATATACTGATTAGTAGGGATTTTTGAAGATTTACCACGGATGAACACGGATGGGAATGCGGTTTTGTATATTGTTTGTAATTAATACTAAGGCTTGGATCTTAAAAAAAATAGTTCAGAGCACTTATATTCTTTTGTATCGTACATTGCCATTCTTTCAGAATGAGGCTCTTTACTATTAGAGGCTTTTTCTGTTTTAGTGCGCATAAGTTCATATAATAATCGTAATTTTCCTTGATCGTATTTCTTGCAAAAATTATTTAACAACTTTTCATAGTCTGCTATTCTAATTTTATTTGTTTCTGGTTCCATAATAAACAAAGTCTTTACATCTATAAATTCTTTATCAGGTAAAATTGAAAAATACCTTTTGTCAATTTCTTTATCGTAATCTTTAAAATCCAAGGTGACTTTCATTTTTACTTCAAAAAAATCCTTTAATTTAATTTTAAAAATTCCGTCAGAATCTAAAATGTAAGTTTTTCCAATGGATGATTTTATTTTACCTGTAAATTTTTTTTCAAATTCTTCCGTTTTCATTGAAGTATCTACGAAGTTTTCCTCTTTTCCTTTCCTTGACCTTAAAATTGTTGAAATTAGTTTATAGGTATTGTAT
>JANMOF010000467.1:0-27299 GCA_031368925.1 Leptospiraceae bacterium | reverse complement strand
GCAAAGAGCATTTTGCCACTTCTTATTTAAAAGAAGCGTTGTATTCTTATCAAAAATGGGGTGCATTAGTAAAAGTTTTTCAGTTGAAAAAAAAATATTCTTACTTATTAAAGCTAGATACAAGGCTTGTAGATAAGAATTTTTTTTCAACTTCTATCTCGTCACTTTCCAATCTAGAAAATTCTACCACTTCCGGCAATAGTTTTCTGGATATAGGAGCAGTGGTTAAAGCTTCGCAAGCTATCGCAGGAGAAATTCATTTAGTTAAGCTTCTTAAAAAAATGATGGAAATAGTTTTAGAGAATGCAGGAGCAGAAAAAGGTTTTTTCCTGTTAAAAAATAAACAGGATTGGATGATCCAGGCAGAGGGTAATTCCGGTTCTAAAATAATTGATGTTTTGCAATCAAAACCGTTTGTTATTTCAGAAGAAGAAAATATTTCCTCCCCTTTGAATTTTTCTTCTACAATAGTTAACTATGTAATTCGAACGCAGACAATTGTATTATTAGATAATGCTTCTGACCAAAGCATATTTATCGGCGATTCTTATATTCTAAATAATCAGCCAAAGTCTATTCTCTGTTTTCCCCTGATGAATCAGGGAGAAATAGTCGGCATCATGTACTTAGAAAATAATTTAACTACATATGCCTTTACTCCAAATCGAGTAGAACTTTTAAAGATAATATCTTCTCAAATAGCAGTGAGTATCGAAAATTCTTTGTTATACGCCAACCTCGAAGAAAAAGTTGCAGAGAGAACTAATCAATTAGAAGAAGCACATCGAACAATTCTTGTCTTAGAAAAAGATGCAACAGAAAAACAATTAGCCGGTGGGTTTGCTCATGAAATGCGAAATGCACTAGTTGGTCCGAAACTAGTGATTCAGCATTTGCTTGGTCAGGACGGATCTAAGCCATTTGAGAGTAAAAGTTTAATCAATAGTCGAAAACTAAAAGGAATCTATTTTTTAATCAAAGATAAAATTCCGGAGGATACGTTAAATATTGCTCTTGGGGAAATGAAAACTATTTTTGAAAATGAGGAGCAAACAGAGAGTAGCCTGAATGCTATTTATAAGGCAGTCTCTAAGGGTTTGTCTATCACTCAGCAGATAATGGATTACGCAAAAGTAGGAAATGAACAAACCGGTAAAAACCAAATTGATTTGAACGCACTTCTGCAAAACCTTGTGTCCGAATATGATAAGAATTGGAAAGAGCACAAAATAGTGATTAGCCTAGACTTAATCAAAGAGTCTTCTCTTATTAATGGGTTGGATACTCATTTTGAATCGGTCTTTAAAAATCTACTTCTTAATGCCAAAGATGCACTACTTGAGAGAAGCATAGTGGATGGTAGGAATCGAATGATAAAGATAAAAACACAGATTATGAATAATAGTTTTCTTGCGGAAATATCGGATAATGGTAGTGGTATTTCGCCTGAGAATATAAATAGAATCTTTGATGCATTTTTTTCTACCAAGCCAGATTCCGGTACTGGTTTAGGATTAGGTGTAGTCAAAAAAATCGTAACTCTTTATAATGGAAAAATAGATGTCTCGTCAGAATTAGGAAGTGGGACTAGTTTTAAAGTTACTCTTCCTTTATAGAAAGGAAACAATTTGTGATTAAGCAATTAGAAAAAAACTTTTATTCCATATTGGGCACGAAAGAGGAAGGCATAACAAATAAAAAACTTCTTCTCATAATTGAAGACAATCAAGGAGTGATCGAGGCACTTACTCTTGTGTTGGATAGAGACTATGATCTACTGATATGTAAGTCCTACGAGGAAACTAAGCAAAGGAATTTTTCGGAAGTGAAAGTAGCATTACTAGATATAAAAATTGCATATAAAGATGGAATTGAAATTTTTTCCTTATTGAAAGTAAAATATCCAGATTTAAAAATTATTTTTCATTCTGCGTATCCGGGTAATAACGAAAATGCGAAACTCGCAAATTCGCTTTCCCATTCAGGATATCTAGTGAAGGGCAGTTATGATATTGCAGAGTTACTTGAGACCATTAAAAATGCATTTTAAGAAAAGAGGAATAATAAGATAATACATGAGTAATCAACCGGCTATTACTAATGATGAATTTAACGTATTTCGTAGTAAATCAGAGAACACAAAAGATGTTTCTGATGCGTTAGGCGTTATTCAAAACAATCTGCAGTTGATTTCTAAAGAAGATGATTCTAAACCAAACATTTTAATTATAGATGATGACTTTCATGTAAGGGAAGCATTGAAAATTATTTTTGAAAAAAAATACAAGGTAATTCTATGCGCAAATGGAGAGACAGGAATTGAAAATGTGAGTCCTAGTGTGTTTGCAGTAATTCTCGATATAAAAATGGAAGGTAAAAATGGATTTGAAACATTTAGTGAAATAAAGAAAAAGAATATGTATCTTCCCATTATTTTTCTTACTGCCTATCAGGATATTAAAGATCCATTGGAGATAATTAATAGTTACCGCCCATTTGGTTATGTAATCAAAGGTGCTGATAGTAAGCAGTTGCTTGATACTACAGAGAGTGCAGTTAATTATTACCAGCAAATTAACAAAAATATGTTTCTTGTAAAAGCACTGCAATCTAAGAATTTACTTTTGCAAGAGCTGAGAGAAAACTTAGAACTAAAAGTAAATGAACGGACAGAAGAATTAACTAATATTAATAAAGAATTACAAAAAGAAATTGGAATCAGGCAAAAGGCAGAAGAAGCAATGAGTGCTTTGCTAAAAGAAAAAGAAATCATTTTGCAAGAAGTGCACCATCGAATTAAAAACAATATGCTGACACTCAAATCTATGTTTGCTTTGCAAGGTGGAATGCTAAAAGAGGGCTATGCAAAAAAAGCTTTGCTCGAAGCCGAATTTCGTATTCAAACCATGATGGTTTTGTATGACAAGTTATACCAATCTGTAAGTTTTGAACAAATGTTGGTTAATGAGTATATTCCGCCACTAGTTGAACAAATTATACAAAACTTTCCCAATTACCAGTCCGTTACCCTTTCTATAAAAGTAGATAGTTTTATTTTAGATACCAAGAGACTGCAAACAGTAGGAATTATAATCAATGAACTTTTGACAAATATTTTTAAGTATGCATTTGTAGATAGAGTAGATGAGAAAATTGTAGTAGAGGTAAGTTTAAAGTCTAATTCCGATCCAAATACTGTTTTAATACTAGTTCATGATAACGGCGATAGCGTGTCAGAATCTGTAGTCCTTGAAAATTCTAAAGGGTTCGGACTTAGGCTTATTAGATTACTAACTCAACAATTAAAAGGAACAATGCAATTTGAGTGGGTAAATGGTGTTAGGTTCACATTGGAATTTAAAATTAAATAGATTTGATTTTGACAAGTATTATCCTCACTGCCCAAGGTTGGTTGTTGCGGATAAGCGCTCTAAGCCAGAAGACTTTGAGTGAAAATATCTTTCTTATTTCTTAAAAATTCTTCGAAGTCCCTTGGTTCACGACCGAGTAAAGTTTTAGTTTCCTCGTTTGACTTTAGCCTGCTTCCTTTTTTCCATGCTTCATTTAGTTTTAGAAAAATTTCTATTTTCCAATCCGGCATTTTATTTTTATGGAGAATTTCTAAATTATCGTAGTCATAACCGGCAAGGTTATACGTATTACCCGCATGTCCATCTTCAACTAAAAGTTTTGCTGCAATTTCTCCGATATCATAGGTATCTATCATGCTTTTCTTTGTATTGCCTTGCGGAAAATAAAATGTATCCTCTTTCCTAATTGATTCCGAGCAGAACTCGATATAGTTTTGGTAAAAATGGGCAGGAGCTATCAATGTATAAGGGATTCCGCTGCTAATAATAGATTTTTTTATTTCTCCATGCCAACGAAGTAGAGGAAAAGTAGAATTTGGATCTGCCCCGGACGCAGATATACATACAATGTATTTAATGTTTTTCATACTACCTAAGACATTTTTCATCATGCCAGACATATCTGTGTGCATTGGCGGAACGAGAAAAACTTTGTTAGCCAAGGATAGTGCTTTCTCAATAGAATCAGTTTTGGTGTAATCCAGGTAAACCGCATCGGAATTACTTAATATTTTTTTACATAGGGGTAAACGCGGAGTATACGAAAAAAAGTATTGACTAATTACATTTTTTATTCATATTCTTAAAAAAAAATTGCATTCTATTTACTTATAATGAACATTGCTAGAATAGTTTTCTTTAGGGGATATTGATAAATGAATGAAGAAGTAGTTAAAGCAAATAAATTAGAAATTCCAGATGTAATTGTTTTAGATAAACAATACACCAGAACGTATTTTCAAGAAGATTCCCTTGTTGCAAATATTCGTCGAGCATTACAGCGAGAGATTTCTGTAGAATTATTTGAAAAAATAATTCCTACTAAAGTTTCCGAAGAGGAATATCAGTTTTTATTAAATTATTATGATAAAAGAACCGGAAAAGATGGAGTAAACGCTTACTTGCTTAGAACTATTCCACAAAGAATAACGAGGGAAAGAGCTCGTCAATACATGGAAGAGGGTTCTATAACGGAAGAAGAGAAAGAATACCTATTCAAATTTTATACTTTGGATGAAATACAGCAACGTTATATACTTCAAAACTCTATAACAGAAGCAGATGAAATTAAAATCTTAAAAATGTTTAATTTGAAAAGCCTTCACATTAATAATGTCCAGAAGGCAATGATTTCTGAAATCTTAGAGAAAGTGGAAGAAATTCCCAGAAAAGATATTTTCTTTGCCAATCTATATACCCCACCTGAACATAAATTCTTTTCTCCTCCTAACTTAAAACATATTTCGGGAATGCAAATTACCGAGGCTGCTAGACAATTTGCCATTGCCTGCCATCATAAGTTTGGTGGAGTTCCATTTGAAGATGTTACTTTTCTATTGCAATCTTTGGTAAGTGAGTTTTTCCAATACGCAAAGGTCAGTATGCCAGTAAAGATGCGCGCAGTTCTTAAAGAAGCTAAATTAAACAAAGATAAAAGCTGGGGCTATACTGATATTGAAGTTACAGTATACCAAGAAAATTTGGAAATCAGTAAAGTAACTACTAAGGCTACTATTCTTTCTTTAAAAGTATATAAAAGACTTAAATCTGGTCAGGAAGAGGTATATGAAATTGATCCGAGATTTCGTCTTAGCGAGAAGTTTAAGAACAATATTTCTATCCGGTATGCAGATGGAGATAAAACTAAAAAATGGGTTTGTCATATTGAGAACTTTTCTAAGAAAGGATTCATGGTGCATTCGGAAGGGGCAGAGCCACCAAAACAATTGGCTAATAATGATGACCTAGAATTCTTTATGCACTTTGACTTAGCTGGCTTTGTACACGGAAAATGCAAAATGGTTTGGATGAAGTCTGATAAAGAGCAGGAAGATAATTATTTTTCTGGATTCGAAATTCTAGACATGACCACTGTTGACCATGAGAATTTGAATGAAGCAATTAGTAGATACGGAAGACTCCTCGAAGAAAGAGAAATTTTCTAGTGGTTAATGCACATTCCATCCAATATGTTTTTTTACATTTGGATGGAGTAATTTTAGAAAATATCTTAGCTCCTATTATTCGGAATATACTAAAAAAGCTGGGAGGGGAATATACTGCAGAGGTAGAAAATAATATTTTTGCCCAATCTCAAATGCACGCAGCAAATTATTTAAAGCAAAGTTTGAATTTGTCTCAGTCCGTTGAAGATCTAATTGAATTGTACTACTCTGAGAGAAAAAACTATGAATCTGAAAATTCTATTCGACCAAATGATGGACTTGAAGATTTACTTAAATTATTGAAATCTTCTGGGTATAAGATTGTTTCTTATGGTGGAGCTCCAAAAGAATATTTCTTGGAAAATATAAATGGATTCTTGGATTATTTTGATGACGAAAAATATATTCAGACCAAGGATATTCGTCCTGGTGTTAAGGAAATTACACAAGGTATTTATAATTTGCAATTCAAAGAAGTTTTATTTATTGATGAAGAGCGAACTGTAGCAGAGGCAGCTAAGCACTATAATGCCCCTTTTATTGGAGTAGCTTCTAAGCATGAATATAGTTTTCAGAAAATGGAAATGGAAAAAGTTAAAGTAAAATACATTGTTAATAATTTGAAGGAAATCAATTCTTCTTTGTTAAGCAAGATTGAAGATGATGTAAGTAATATTTGAATTTTAAGTTTTTAACATTTATAGAGGTTTGGATTGAATTTCAAGGATAAAGTAGTTATTATAACGGGTAGCACGTCAGGGATAGGAAAAGCAATTGCAATTAAGTTTGCAGAGAATGGAGCTATAACTGTTGTTTCGGGAAGAAGAGAAGTTGAAGGTAAAAAAGTAGAAAGTGAAATACTTAGTAAGGGAGGTAAATGCTTGTTTGTTCCTGCTGATATTTCAAAAGAAGAAGATGTTAAAAATTTGGTTAGTCAAACTATTAACAAATTTGGAAAATTAAACATTGCTGTTAATAGTGCTGGAGTCTCTGGAGAATTATTACCAGTAGCTGATTATCCGGTTAGTATATGGAATCAGGTAATAGCGATTAACCTTACTGGTGTTTTTCTTTCTATGAAATATGAACTTCCAGAAATTATGAAGCAAGGTAGTGGCGTTGTTTTAAACGTATCTTCTGCATTGGGACTTCGAGGCAAAGAACTCGTATCTGCATACTCAAGTTCAAAACATGGAGTAATAGGTTTAACAAAATGCGCAGCTCTCGAATACGGGAAGTATGGAATAAGAGTGAATGCTGCATGTTTCGGCGGAATAGAAACCGAAATGGATCAAGAATTTTATAAAAAATCCGAAAATCCAGAACAATTAAAAAAAGAAAGATTAAAATCTTATGCCTTAGGTAGAATGGGAAACGTGGATGAAGTTGCAAATACATCACTATGGCTGTGCAGTGATGAGGCATCTTTCATAACCGGTGCAGCAATTCCCGTTGATGGCGGAAAAACCTCAAAATAATAATTTATAAAAGGAAACTATATGATAACATTAGTGGGCTACACAATAAAACAAGATATTCATTCGGGAGAGAAGAGCGTTGTTTACCGAGGGGATAAAGCTGGTAAGCCAGTAATCATAAAAATTCTTCACAACGAATACCCTGATTCTAATGAATTGACTTCTTTCAAACATGAATATGATGTTTTAGAAAAAATAAACTCACCTGGAATTGTTAGGACAGTTGGGCTGGAAAAGTATAAGAATAGTCTAGCAATTATTTTTGATGATATAGGTGGAGATTCTCTTTCTAAGCTTTTCCAAGATATTAAATCTTATTCATTGACTGAGCTTTTAAATATAATGCTAATGTCAGTGAAAGCTTTGGGAGAAGTTCATAATTTAAAATTAGTTCACAAAGATATAAAACCGCATAATATTATTTTCAATAAATCTACTGGTGTTCTCAAGATTATTGATTTTGGAAATGCAAGTCTTTTAGAAAAGCAAAGTTCTTATACTCCGCTGAATAGTTCGCTAGAAGGGACGTTAGCGTATATATCGCCTGAGCAAACAGGTAGAATGAACCGGACAGTTGATTACCGCACTGACTACTACTCATTAGGCGTTACATTCTATCAGTTGCTTACAGGCGAACTCCCATTCATAACTTCTGACCCTATGGAATTGGTTCATGCTCATATCGCCAAAACACCAGTATCCCCTGCTGAAAAAAATAAAACACCCAAAGTAATTTCTGATATAGTAATGAAATTATTACAAAAAAACCCGGAAGACAGGTACCAAAGCACTGCGGGATTGGTTTATGATTTAGAATGGTGTTTGAATAATGTAGACGTAGAGACGCCCGGCCGTGCGTCTCTACAGATTGGCGCGAACGATTTCTCCAGCAAATTCCAAATACCCGAAAAATTGTATGGTAGAACAAAAGAAGTCATTCAAATATTGAAAGCATTCAAAATTGTAGCAGAGGGTAATGTTGAATTACTTTTGATTTCTGGGCGATCTGGTATAGGTAAGTCCATCTTAATTAACGAAATAAATAAGCCTATTGTAGAGTATAAGGGATATTTTGCGTCAGGGAAATACGATCAGTTTAAAAGAACAATTCCGTATCGAGCTATAACCTATGCACTACAAAATTTAATTCAACAAATATTAACAGAGAGTTCTGATTCTATTTCGACTTGGAAAGCGAATCTTTTACATGCTTTAGGGGATAATGGTAAAATTATTACTGATGTTATTCCGGAACTAGAAACATTAATTGGAGAACAGCCTCCTGTTACTGAGCTTGGACTAACTGAATCACAAAACCGATTTAATTCAGTATTTCAGAATTTCATAAGAGCATTTTGTAAAAAAGAACATCCGATTGCTATCTTCCTAGATGACTTGCAGTGGGCGGATACTCCGAGTATACTCCTAATACAAACAATCCTTTCTGATCCCGAAATGAAATATCTTTTTTTAATGTTATCATTTAGGGATAATGAGGTTTTACCTACAGACCCATTTTCAGTCATGTTGGAAGATTTGCATAAAACAGGATTTCAATCGAAGAATATATCATTAGAACCAATTTCCGTAACAGACATTTCTCGTCTTGTGGGTGATACTTTAAATTGCGATGATGTTAAAGCAAAGGAATTAGCCGCGGTTCTTTTTGAAAAAACTAAAGGTAATCCTTTTTTTGTAAATGAATTATTTAAAAGTTTTTATGAGAAAGATTTGATTCAATATGTAAATGGAAGCTGGAATTGGGATATAGTTAAAATCCAAGATGTTAAATTATCAGAAAACGTGATTGACTTAATGGTTGAAAAGGTCAAAGAGCTTTCCGATTCCGCAATTGAAAAATTAAAATTGGCAGCTTGTATAGGTAGTTGGTTCAAACAAGAAGTATTCTTTAATATACTAGGCAAATCAGAATCAGAGGCTAAGCATGATTTGATTCACTTAGCAAACGAAGGTTTTCTCCGTTTAGGTGAGATAGATGTTAATTTCGCCCATGATAAAATTAGAGAAGCAACCTATACACTTATTTCTGATACAGAGAAATCAAAATATCATTATACGATAGGAAATACCTACCTATCTATGCTTGATAAATATAGATTGGAAGATCATATATTTACAATCGTAAATCAATTAAACCAAGGGATAGAGCATATTACTAGACCTGAAGAAAAAGCAAAGTTACAGGAATTAAATATAATTGCTGGAAATAAAGCAATGGCATCAGCAGCTTATGAAGCAGCCCTTGGATTTTTTCAAATTGCGATAAATCAACTCCTAGATAATTCCTGGGAGACTAATTACGATTTAACTCTAGAACTTTATACGAATCGAGCAAGGTCAGAGTATCTTTCAAAAGAGTATTTGACTGCCGAGAAAACTTTTGATTTAATTCTAGTGAAAGCCAAGAATCCAATTGATAAGATTACAATTTATGAATTAAAATCTTCTATGTATGTCAGCCAAAATAAAATTATAGAAGCAATAGATATATTAAAACAAGCGTTAAGAACTCTGGATATAAACTTACCTAAGAAACCAACAGAGGTTTCCCCATTGCCTGAAATTATTAAATTCAAATTCAAATTTGGAAAAAAGAAAGCAGGAGATTTATTAAATTTACCTATTATGACAGACAAAAAAGCCCTAGCTATAATGAGTTTGTTAAATGCATTAGTTGCTCCTGCGTTTCTTGCGCAGCCTGCGCTATTTCCAGTAGTAGTTCTTAAAATGGTTAATTTGTCTTTACGTCATGGAAATGCTCCTCTAAGTCCATTTGCTTATGTAGCCTTTGGTATTATTCAAGGCTCTGGTTTAGGAGACTTTGAAACCGGTCATCAGTTCGGGCAGCTTGCAATTGATTTAATTAAAACAATTGGGGAAAAAACAAAGCCAATCGAATGTAGAGTTTTTTTTATGTTCGCGACTATGATCAATCATTGGAAGGATCATGCAAAAGAGGGCAAGGATTTATATGAGCACGCGTTTGAAAAAGGTGTGCAATCCGGTGATTTACAATATGCTTCCTATTCATTGAATAACATTTTTTTTCAAGGAATTATGATGAGAGAAGATTTGAATGTTCTCTCTGAAAATTTCATTAAATATCGAAAATCAATTGTGTCCTTACAACAACACAATGCCTATCAGTTGTATCAATTGAATGAGCAATTAGTCTCGAATATGAAAGGTATTACTGAAAATAAATTACTTTTGGTAGGAAATTATTACGATGAGACGAAAGTATTACCTGAACTATTAGATGCAAAAAATGCCAATGCACTTTTTGATTTTTATTTAAGTAAATCACGATTGGAATATTTTTTCGGAGATTTGAATAAAGCATTTGAATACTCTTCCTTAGCTGCACCCTACGAGGCTGCTATGTTTGGTATGATGTTTGTTCCCGAACAAGTATTCTTTGATTCTCTGATTTGCGCAAAACTTTATTTATCCACACAGGATAAGAAAAAACAAAAAGAATACGGAAAACGGTTAGATAAGAATCGTAAACGTATGAAAAAATGGGCTGAAAACTGTGAAGCGAATTATGGTCATAAGTCTCAAATTATAGAAGGATTGATTGAGTTAATAGAGAATAAGAGCGATAAGGCGCTTGCTTCTTTTGAAAAAGCAATCCATTTAGCAAAGCAATATGAGTATACATTAGAAGAAGCGATTGCGAATGAGCTTATGGCTGAGATATGGATTCATCGAGGAAAAGACCGATACGCCGATATGCATTTAATAGATGCACACTATGCATACAAGAAATGGGGGTGTGAGCCAAAAGTAAAACAATTAGAAGAAAAATATCCTCAGTTGAAACGTCAGGCGATACGTGCAATTAGTGATGATATGACTGTTAGTTCTAGTTCAACGACTACTAAAACAGTAACTGGTGGTAGCTTCCTCGATTTAAACACAGTAGTCAAAGCATCGCAGACAATATCGGGAGAAATCCAACTCGGTAAACTCTTAGAGAAGATGATGAAGATTCTTTTTGAAAATGCGGGAGCTGAGAAGGGTTTCTTTATTCTAAAAGAAAAAGAGAAATGGTATATAGAAGCTGAGGGAAATGCAAATACAGAAACAATTGAAGTATTGCAAGCCAGACCTCTAGAGGGCTATTCCGAGTTATCCCCGAATATTGTAAATTATGTTGTAAGAACAAAGAGTATTATCTTATTAAATGATGCTACAAAAAAAGGAATATTTGTAAACGATAACTATGTAAAGGCAAAACAACCGAAGTCAATTCTTTGTTATCCGATCATCAACCAGGGAAATTTGGTAGGCGTTGTATATTTAGAAAATAATTTAACCACAGATGCATTTACACCGGATAGATTGGAAATACTCAAAGTATTATCCTCTCAAATTGCGGTGAGTGTAGAAAACTCGCTGTTATACGCTAATCTGGAAGAGAAGGTAGAAGAAAGAACAAGAGACCTAAACCAAGCATTAGTCGAAGTCCGCGGACTCAAAGAACAACAAGACGGCGATTATTTCTTAAATACACTTCTCATTGAACCACTCGGACAAAACAATGCATTTAGTAAACAAGTAGATATTGAATTCTTTAGTAAGCAAAAGAAGAATTTTATGTTCCGAAAGAGAGAATATGAACTCGGTGGAGATATTAATATTTCGGAAAACATTGAACTCCAGGGAAAAAAATACATTGTATTCCTAAACGGAGATGCAATGGGTAAGTCGATTCAGGGAGCTGGTGGAGTATTGGTATTAGGCACAGTCTTTAAGTCAATCATTCAAAGAACGATTTCGACATCAGCGGGTAAGAATATGTATCCGGAGAGATGGCTTAAGAATGCATTTATCGAAATGCATAAAGCCTTTGAAAGTTTTGATGGGTCGATGCTAATGTCCACTGTCTTTGGGCTAATAGATGATGTAACTGGGACAATGTATTTTATGAATGCAGAGCATCCTGATATGGTTCTCTACCGTGATGGGGTTGCAAGTTTCATTGAGAATCCAAACCAATACCGCAAGTTAGGAACTCAGGGACAATCTGGAAATATCTCTGTGGAAGTATTTTCTTTGCGACCGGATGATGTGGTAATTCTTGGCTCTGATGGGCGAGATGATATTATTTTAGGAAAAGACCCGATTACTGGGTCTGATATTATTAACCAGGACGAGCTTTTATTTTTGACTCATGTCAAGACAGCAGATGGCGATCTAGAAATGATCTACGATGAGATTAAGAAAGCAGGAAAACAGATGGATGATCTTTCTCTTTTTAGGATTCATTACAAGGGAGTGGTTTTAGAGCAGAGTAAAATGAACGAAGACTTGAAATTACTGGAAGACTACAAAGAAAAAATGGAATTTGCAAAGTATACAGAGGTAGGCGAAAAGGTAATTTCGAATTATCCGCATCTAACTAACTTTTTGTATGAAATGTCGTTTGCTTGTAAACAATTAGGTCAATATGAAAAAGCGATTGATTTTGGAGAAAGACTAAGGCTTCGCGATGCTAAGAATATTTCGAACCTTTTAAACCTCATTGAATCATATCACGGAGTCGGCAAAAAAGAGCGCGCAAAAACAATATTAGACGCATGTATAAAAGCTAGACCAGAGGATGAAAGATTTAAAAAATTAAAAGAGGAGTTGAGTAAGTAAAATGAGTTATATACATAAAGAAATAAACGGTGTAGATGTGGTTGAGTTAGACGGTCCGATTGATTTGTATTCAGCGCCACCTGTTAAGAAATCTTTAAAGGCACTGCTCAAAAGTGAAAACAAAAAAATTGTAATCTCCCTTGAGAAAGTTACCTTCCTTGATTCCTCCGGTCTTGGGATGCTAGTGAATCTATTCTTTGAATGCAAGCAACGGGAAATAGGAATTAAATTGGCAAACGTTAGTGCTGAGGCGAGGAATGTTTTCAGGCAAACGAAGATGGAAAATAATTTTGAAATTTTTAATTCGGTATCTGAAGCGATTGCATCTTTTTAGATCAAGTAATAAAATAACAGGAGCTAAGTAGTTAATATGGGTTATGTGCACAAGAAAGTGGTCGGAGTAGATGTAATTGAGTTAGATGAAGAAGTTGATTTATATTCTGTTCCAGAATTAAAGAAATTTTGTAAAGAGCTATTAAAAAAAGAAAGTAAGCGAATTGTATTTAATATGGAAAAGTTGAAGTTCATTGACTCTTCTGGATTAGGAATGCTAGTGAACCTGTCCCATGAATGTAAGCAAGGCGATGTCGGGTTAAAACTTGCCAGTATGAGTGTGGAAGCAGAGAGAACTTTTAATCTAACAAAGATGCAGAATAACTTTGAAATATTCGGAACAGTAAACGAGGCAATTAGATCCTTTGGTTGAAGTTATACAAGTCTCTATTTGTTTTTTAAAAAACAGAAAGCTTTGACTTTTTTACAGCTACGATTCAGATTATCTTGATTGATGCTTATCATCATCGGTCAGGAGTATTACTATGCTTACACTAGCTGGATATCAAATCGAAGAAGAATTACACCGCGGAGAAAAAAGTGTAGTTTTTAGAGGGAAGAAGGATAATAAGCCTGTAATTCTGAAATATCTTAACAATGAGTATCCAAGTAATTCTGATTTAAAAAATTTCAGAAAAGAATTTGAAATACTAAAGAAATTTAATCTACAGAATTCTGTTCATGTAGAGTCCATCGAAAATTATAAAAATAGCTTAATTTTAATATTTGAGGATATCGGCGCTTCTTCGATTGCGCATATTCTTAAAAGTAAAAAGTATTTTGAAATAGAAGAATTTTTGCAGATTGCTATTGCAATTGCTCGCGCTCTTCAAGAGTTGAGGGAAAATCAGATTATCCACAAAGATATAAAGCCTCATAATATTATCTACAATCCATTCACAAAAGCAGTAAAGATAATTGATTTCGGTTCCATATCTCTTTTGTCGAGAGAAAATCCTGAAATAAATATGAAAAATAATTTGGAAGGAACTCTCGCCTACATATCTCCGGAGCAAACAGGTAGGATGAATTGCAATGTAGATTATAGAACTGATTTTTATTCACTCGGTGTAAGTCTTTATCAAATGATTGTGGGAGAACTTCCTTTTACTACTTTAGATCCATCCGAAATAGTGTATTCTCATATTGCAATAAACCCGGTGCCTCCTTCTGAAAAAAGAAAAGAGATTCCTTTGGTTATTTCTAAAATCATTTTGAGGCTAATGAAGAAATCCCCTGAAGAGCGTTATCAGACGATGGAAGGCTTGATTTACGATTTAGAATGGTGTCTGAATACTGTAGAGACGCATAGCCATGCGTCTCTACAGATAGGCTCGCAGGATTTTTCTTCGAGGTTTAAAATTCCTGAAAAATTATATGGGCGAGAAAAAGAGAAGAGGGCTATTTTTAAAATCTTTCAAAATGTGTGTGAGGGTAATTTAGGATTGGCGCTTGTAAATGGTTTTTCTGGAATTGGAAAAACTGCACTTATAAATGAAATACAAAAACCAATTATAGAGCAGAAGGGATATTTCATTCAGGGCAAATACGATAAGTTTAAAAGGAATATTCCTTATCGAGCATTAATATACTCTTTTCAAGATTTAATAAAACAGGTTTTAGCCCAGAGCGAAATAAGAGTTTCCTATTGGAAGAATGAAATTATAAATGCTCTCGGTATTAATGCTAAAATTATAACCGATGTGATTCCTGAACTAGAAACACTTATCGGGGAGCAACCTATCGTAGCGGAGCTTCCCCCTGTTGAATCGCAAAATAGATTTAACCTTGTGTTTCAGAAATTTTTATCTGTCTTTTGTAAAGAAGAACATCCACTTGTTCTTTTCTTGGATGATTTACAATGGGCAGATATTCCAAGTTTACATTTATTAAAATCAATACTCACTGGAAGTTATAGGCATATTTTTTTTGTATGTTCTTACCGATCTAATGAGATAAATGAGACCCATCCTTTTGCAATTCTTTTAGAAGATTTAAAAAAAGCAGAAAGGGAAGGAGTTTTAATTACTTTAGAGCCATTAAAACAAGAAGACGTTAATTTACTAGTAGCCGAAACACTTCGATTGGAAACCGGTGACTGTCAGGATATCGCCGGTGTTCTTCATACTAAAACGAATGGGAATCCTTTTTTCATTAATGAGCTTTTTACTTCTTTTTATAGGGAAGGATTGATTCAATTTAAAACAGGTAAGTGGGATTATGACATTGAAAAGATCAGTCAGACTTCTGTTTCTGAAAATGTGATCGATCTAATGATTAGTAAAATCAATAAATTACCTGAAGATAAGATTGAGCTTTTAAAACTTGCTGCCTGCGTTGGAAATTGGTTTAGGATGGGTGTATTCGTTGGAATTAAAGAAAATCTCGAATCGGAAATTCGTGTTTCTATCGAAAATCTGGCTAATGATGGTTATTTCCTTGTCGGTGGAGATGAAGTTAAATTTACGCATGATAAAGTATTGGAATCTGTATATTCACTCGTTTCAGAAGAAGAGAAGTCTTACAATCACTACCTGATAGGCAGACGCTATTTAGATTTAGTCGATAAAAAAGAATATAATTTAGATGATATTATTTTTACAATTGTTAACCAATTGAACCACGGAATTCTTCATATAAAGCAAGAAGATAAATTAAAATTAGTTGAGCTAAATCTGTTAGCAGGTAACAAAGCATTAGCCTCATCAGCTTATGATGCTGCTTGTAGCTTTCTAAGACAGGGTGTAAGTCTTCTACCTCTCGACAAATGGGAGAGTCACTATGAACTTTGTTTAGAGATATATAAGGATTTGGCGGAGTGCGAATACTTATCTACTCATTTTACAGAAGCAGATAAATTATTTGAATATATTTTGAAAAATATAAAATCTGTATTAGATAAAATTCCTATTATCCACATACAGCTTCGACAAAAGGCAAGTGAATATAAAGGGGACGAAGCATTTCAAATTGGTTTTAATATGTTAGAGCAACTCGGACTTAAAATGCCTGACTTGACAAAACCAGAGACAACAATAGAAATGTTTACGACGCAATTGGACGAATATGAACAACTTTTAGGAGAAAGGACAATTCCAAGTTTATTCGATCTACCGACGATGAATGATCCAAATATATTAGAAGCAATTTCTCTGATTACAAATCTAGGAGATATTGCAATCGCAATGAAACAGGAAATGCTCGGGCTAATGTCTATTATGGGTGTAACTCTTTCGCTGAAATATGGCAATACAAATGTTTCTCCTATTTCCTATGTAATGTGGGGAGTTATAAATAATCTTGCGTTTAAAAATTTTAAGAGCGGATATGAATTAGGACAATTAGGATTAAAGCTAAACCAGGAAAAATTTCCAAGTGATTTAATTTTTGCTAAGGTTTATGCTTTTTATGGATGGAACATTCACCATTATAAGCATCATACGAAATACGACTTAGAAATTGCACAAAAGGGTTATGAAGTTGCAATGGCTAATAGTGATTTGGTGTATGCAATGTATTTTGTAATCATGTTTTTGAAAGTGGCTTTCAATATTGGACTAAGTCTGGATGAAGTTGCGGAGTATGGTAAAAAAGTTCAAGCATTTACTGATAAATACAAAACTATTTTTGCAACTATGATGGGCAATCCTACAATTATGGCTTCACTTGCTTTGCAGGGTAAAACAGAAAGTCCTACCTCGCTAAATAGTCCTGGCTATAAGGAAGAGGATTACATTAAAAACTTTTCTGGTTTCGGTCAATCTACCGTATACTTTTATTTACGTAAATTTCAATTGTGCTATTTATTTGAAGAATATGAAAATTGTCTGAATTTACTTCCTGAAGTAATAAGATATTTTCCGCATATGCCAGCTCATATTGCCTACACGGAATTCTTTTTTTACAAAGCATTGCTATTTTTGGCTATTGCTCCTTCTACCATTGAAGAGGAAAAAAAAGAAAGGAGTGATGGGTTTACAGAAGCGTATGATTTATTAAAACTCTGGTCATCGCATTGCGAAGATAATTTTTTGCATCTACACTTACTGGTTGAGGCAGAAAAATTAAGAGTAGAAGGTCGAGATACAGAAGCCATGAAGTGTTACGAAAGAGCAATTGAATCAGCGCGAAAATATGGTTATATAAATAATGCTGCAATTGCAAATGAACTGGCTGCAAAGTTTTATTTATCCAGAGGATTTGAAAATGTTGCATCCGTTTATTTTTACGAAGCTCATTATCTATTTAAACTTTGGGGTGCAACGGCTAAAGTCAAATATCTAGAAGAAAAATATACACTAAGTAAAAAACAGGTTTATGGTAGCTCTACTGTTACTTCCGTGAGTTCAAATACGTTTACTAGTGATCGGGGAAGAGTTGATAACTTCCTGGATATGAATACAATAATCAAAGCATCACAAACAATTTCTGGTGAAATTCAACTCGGCAAACTCCTTGAAAAAATGATGAAGATTCTCTTTGAGAATGCAGGCGCAGAAAGAGGTTTCTTTATCTTACTAGAAAAAGGTAAGTGGTTGATTGAAGCTGAAGGAAATTGGAATACAGGAACAATCGAAGTATTGCAGGCAAAGCCATTAGAAGGCTACTCTCAAATATCCGCAGGTATAGCAAATTACGTTGTGAGAACTAAGAAAATTGTGCTATTAAGTGACGCTGTAAACAAAGGAATGTTTGTAAGCGATGAATATGTAAAAGAAAAACAACCAAAGTCTATTCTGTGTTATCCGATCATCAACCAGGGGAATCTCGTTGGGGTTGTATATTTAGAAAACAATCTTACAACAGATGCCTTTACGCCAGATAGAGTTGAAATACTTAAGGTATTGTCATCTCAAATTGCAGTGAGTGTAGAAAATTCATTATTATACGCAAACCTGGAAGAGAAAGTAGAAGAGAGAACAAGAGATTTAAACGAAGCACTCATCGAAGTTCGCGGTCTTAAAGAACAACAAGATGGAGACTATTTTTTAAATACACTTTTGATCGAGCCGCTCGGGCAGAACAATGCATTTAGTAATAACATTACAATTGATTTTTTTCTCAAACAGAAAAAAAACTTCGCATTCCGTATGAATGAATATGAATTAGGTGGAGATATAAACATCTCCGAGAATTTGGAACTGCAGGGAAATAAGTTTATCGTGTTCTTAAATGGAGACGCGATGGGAAAATCTATTCAGGGTGCAGGTGGAGTATTGGTGTTAGGCACAGTATTCAAATCTATTCTTCAAAGAACAAAATCTACAAACTATGGAAAGACCGTGTATCCAGAAAGATGGATAAAGAATGCCTTTATTGAAATGCATAAAGCATTTGAAGGATTTGATGGTTCAATGTTAATGTCTGTGGTCTTTGGTTTGATTGATGAGAGAACAGGAACTATGTATTTTATGAATTCAGAGCATCCTGACATTGCGTTGTATCGAGATGGAATTCCTAGCTTCATTGACAATCCTAATAGGTATACAAAGCTTGGGACACAGGGGCAAATCGGAAGTGTTTTCGTATCTGTGTTTTCTCTTAAACCAGATGATATTATTATAATGGGGTCTGATGGACGAGATGAAATTAGTCTGGGAAAAGATATAGATGGTAATGAGATCATAAATCAGGATGAGAATTTATTTTTGACTCATATAAAAAAAGCGGATGGAGATTTAGAAAAAATTTACAAAGAAATTACAGTTACAGGCAAGCTCATTGATGATCTCTCCTTACTTAAAATCCAATACAAAGGTATAAATCAAAATTCAAAATCACTCGAAGACGATTTAGAAAAATTAGATGAATATAAAAAACAAAAACAATATCATAAATTTATTGATTTTGGAACTAAGGTTATAGCTGAGTATCCTCATCTAACAGATTGTCTTTATGATTTATCAGTTGCTCTAAGTATAGTAGGTGAAATGGAAAAGTCCATTGATTTTGGAGAAAAATTTAGGCTTAGAAAACCAGGATATTTAGATAACCTGGTAAATTTAATAGATTCTTATAATAGCATTGGTAAGATTGAAAGGGCAAAGGTAATTTTACAGGAATGTCTACTACTAGAGCCGCAGGAAATAAGGGTTATAAAATGGAAGCAGGAGCTTGAAAAAAAATGAGCTATATTCATAGAACAATAGGCAACATAGATGTAATTGAGTTAGAGGATTCTATTGACTTATACACTGCCCCTAATGTAAAAAAATTTGCAAAGACATTACTAACAAAAGTGAATAGTAAAATTATTCTTTCGTTAGAAAAGGTAACATTCATTGACTCCTCTGGTATGGGAATGCTAGTAAATCTTTTTTTTGAATGTAAGCAGAGAGGAATTCCTATTAAAATGGCTAATTTGAGCCTCAAAGCCAAAAAGATTTTCTCAATTTCTAAGCTGAATCAGAATTATGAAGTTTTCGAAACTATTGAGGATGCTTGCCAATCTTTTTGATTAAAAAAATCATTCTTTTGATTGAAACTTTTTATTCCGTTTTTAATATCGGGAATATGCCTTTTCTTATTCTTAAGGCATCTTTCAAATTTAGATAAAGGAATATTAAAATGGCATATTCGCATAGAGTTGTTTCTGGAATTGATATTGTTGACATCCAAGACTCGATGGATTTATATTCTGTTCCTGATTTAAAAAAATTTTGTAGAAATCTGACCCACAAAGAAGGTGTGAAAATTATACTCGTCTTGAGCAAAGTGCATTTTTTGGATTCATCGGGTCTTGGAATGCTTACTAATCTATTCTTTGAATGTCAACAAAAAGGAATTCCACTCAAACTCGCAAATTTAAGCGCTGAGGCAAAGAGACTATTTGTGCTCACTAAGCTTGAAAATAATTTTCACATCTATGAAACAGAAGAGGATGCAATCAAAAGTTTTTAGTTAGCTTTGATTGCTTTAATTTTTCTCCAGACTAAAAATCCTTCTACGAGTAGCCAGATTGTTAATACAATTAAAATACCGCCAACTCCTGCAAGCAGGTAATTAGGATTTGCCCCGCTTATAAATTCGAGGAAATTGCCTACCATTGCCCATAGGGTAACACATAACACAAATACCATTGGGAGTAAAATGCTAAGAGTAGGTCGTTTGGATTTTAGCAAGTAAATAAATACGACTAATAGCGCTAAGCCGGCAAGAAGTTGATTGGTCGTTCCAAACACTTTCCATAAAGCAAGCCCTGCTGGTTTCATTTGTCCGTTTACATTGATTTTTAAAAAAGCAAAGAATGCGATAGACACGCACGCGAGTAGACTTGAAGAATAACGATTTGCGAAAAGTAGATTTAGAGTCTTAGAGCGAAAGGAATGAACGATTTCTTCAATGTTATAACGAAGAAGTCTAGTCGCAGAGTCTAGAGAAGTAAGTGCAAAGCTAATTACGATAAGCGCAATAAATCCCTGACCAAATTTTTCTGGAATTCCTAACTGACTTAAGAAACGGCTGGTTCCATAGATATAAGCGCCCACTTGAACGTTTAATCCCTGTAAGCCCGCCCAGGATTTGTAGTAGGAATTCCACTCCTCACTCGAACTAAACCCGATTGTGCAGGCGATAACAGCTGTTAGCCCGAGAAGGGATTCCCCGATCATCCCACCATATCCAATGACACGGGCATCTGATTCAACTGCAATTTGTTTTGCTGTAGTTCCCGAGCTTACAAGGGAATGAAATCCAGATATGGCTCCACAGGCAATAGTGATAAATACAAATGGAAGTATATCCATTCCAATTTCCTCTGTTCTAAAAGCTGCTGCATTAAAGGAAGAAAAATTTCCAGTTGCACTCCCTACAAAGTATCCGAGGTATATAAGAATTATCCCTAAGTAAAGAAGAAACGAGTTGATATAGTCTCTACTCTGAAGTAAAAGCCAAACAGGAGTCACAGAGGCTAAGAAGGCGTAGGCGAGAAGGATTAGTTTCCAACTATCTGTTGAAGGGGCGCGATCAATATCACTTAGTCCGACGAAATCCAGAAACTTATCATCCATGCTAAAATAAATAGTCGCAAGAGTTACGAAGAAACTGATAATCGTGAGCGGACCGAGTGAATAGGCTTTTTTATAGTGCAGATAACCGACAATTAACGCTAGCACCATAAGCATGAGAGTAGGTGTGACGGACTCTGGAAAATTACTTCGGAGATGAATTTTAGCAGGTTCTTTTTTTTGTAGTTCCCCGTTGTCATGTCCCTCTTTTACTTCTTTAACGGTTACAGGCTGTTCTACTACAACCGGAGATTTTACCTCTACTAATTTTGGTGGAGCTGAATAAAGTCCTGCAATGACGAGCACAAAAACGCCCATAGCAAGAGAAACTAAAAAGAAAATAAGAACATGAAATAAAGAGCGCGCTCTATGTCCGAGTAAGTCCTCTGCAACTTGACCGATTGATTTTCCATCATGGCGAATAGATACAACAAGGGAACCCATATCATGCACGCAGCCCATAAAAATTCCACCGAGCACAACCCAAGTCATGGCAGGAAGCCAACCCCAAATCACTGCAACAGCAGGACCGAGTATTGGAGCAAGTCCCGCAATAGAAGCAAAGTGGTGTCCGAATAATACACTGGGTTTAGTTGGGACGTAATCTACACCATCATTGTGCGTATGTGCTGGTGTGAGAAATTCTTTACCACGAAGTCCGAAGACTTTTTCTGCGAGATAGCGGGAATAAAATTTGAATCCTAAAACATAAACCAAAAGACAGAGAATTACGATGAGTGCTGGTGCCATGTATTACTAAGGGTTTTAAGATTTGATTCCAAGCAAGTAGTTTTTAGTTGGCAAAATTTCAATCCGATTTATCAGTAACACATATGCAGCAAATATTTTTAGCAACAACCTCTGAGCCCTTAACCATTCTAGTTGATATCATTTTCATTGTTGGAATTTCTACCATAGTAGCCTGGTATTTTTATTTTTACCTCAAAAAGGAAATCATCGGTGGTTTTGTGGGAGCTATCATAATTTCTGGACTCGGTGCGATTTTAATTCTCGCCTCTCTACAAACATTTGTGCGAGACATTATCATGTGGCTCATGTCTCCCAAGCTTGGAACGATTCAATTGTCTAATGTGAATCTAATCGTTATTTTCCTCGGCGCTTATTTGTCTCTATTTCTATTGATTAAAATCAATTACAGCAAGGGAAGAAAAGACTAGGATTTAATTTTGAAAAACATAAAACTGGGTTTATTTTTATTTTCCTGTCTGGGTCTAATCATTAGTATCCTTGTGCACTTAGGACTCCGGCTGGATGTGAATATTCAGGATTATCCGGTAAGTCCCTATATACTTCATCTGGGAATTTTTATAACCTTTGCGCCATCTCTAATTTTGTTTATCTTTGAGAATAAAAATTTACAGGATGAAAACGGTCGACAAGTTGGCGTGAAAGCGGTTTTTTCGGACTCTCCCAAAGCCCTATCTATTTTTGTATCGATTGTTTACGCATATGCAATTTTAAATTTTGTATTATTCATGGGAAGTATGCCGGGGGCACCAACCAAGCAAGGGGAAAAGTATATCCTGAGTAACCACGGAACTGTGATCAAAGAAATTACTTTTGGTGAATACAAGGCATACCAAAGAAAAGAAGCCATTGGTTTTTCCGGTCATTGGATGCTATTTTATTCTGCCGCTTTACTTTTATCTTACCCTTTTCGTAAAAAAAGAGAAGTTCTTATTACTAAGGAGCAAGTCATTGTAAACCGCTTACAGCTTTCAAAAATTTCTTTTTTAGAACGTCTTTATGAAAAAGGAAAAATTTTATTTATACTTTCCGGAATTAGTCTTCCGATATTTTTCTTTTTTCTTTTTACAGATACCAACTTTGGTATTTTGATTTTAACCGGAATTTTTCCACTTAATCTTCTGCTAAATCTTTACTATTTTGTTAAGTGGTCTAAGTATTTCATTCAATCCTATTCTATCGAATATGGTTTTATAAAAATAGAGGTATATCACTATAATTCTCTTGTATCTTATAAATTTCCATTTCAAGAAATTCAATTAAAATTAGAAATAAAAAGCTTGCGTGGTGGAGAATTAGTGTATTTAACTTTTTTAGACTTAAAAAATAAAGAAATATTTTCGCAATATGAATCGAAACTTTGGAGTCCTAATATGCTAAGAGATTTGGAAAGAGCTTTTACAATCGCAAAGAAAACTGAGGCAAAATAGCCGTTACTCTACGAAGACTTCCCTGACTGCCGTTTGCATATTCTCTTGTATTACCATCTCGATATGATGGTGCAAGGTCTTATTATCTCTTTTAAAAATGCGCGGGACTTTTGCTGCATTGATATAACTTGTACTTAAAATACTAGAATGCCACTCGCGTTCAGTTTTTTTTCCTCTTATTTTATGATGCATATGTCCGGCAATAGCGGCTAATACTTTTTTTCCTTTGCTCTTAGCATAGTCTATTGCATACCTATAATCAGTATCTCCCCAATCTAGAGGCTCTCTTGTAAAATCAGAACTCCAAAGGCTTGTTGCCTCACTTCCTAAACCAAAAGGTCCGTTGTGCCCTAAAAAAATAATACTGTCCTCTGAGCTTTCATCTACAAGTTGCTTGTATCTTTCTTTAGAGTCTTGTAAGCTTTTAATTCCAAATCTTTTCTTTAGAATTGGCGCATAACTTAGATTTACTCCCATTGCAAATGGACGTAGGACAATTAGATTGAGAGAGTTTTTTTCTTTTGAAAGTAAATGAGACTCATATGCGGATAATTGAATATTGCCTAGAGATTTTTTCATTCGTTCTATTTTTATATTCTGAGTGAGTGAAAATCCTTTAATCAAAAAGTCATTTTGAAAAATTTCCCCTGCTGCTTGAAATAAATTACTGGTGTCTGTATTTCCAGGAATCACGAAAGATTTTTTGCTTAAAGCAGAAATTCGCACTGCAACACTTGCTTCGCTTTCCGTATAACTTCTTAAATCCCCTGTGAATAAAATAAAATCATAATCCGATTGATTAAAATAAGCTGTATCCCGCTCATTCCAAAACCCGTGCACGTCTCCAATGATTGCAATCTTCATTTAAAATTTCCTTTGCTCACACTGCCGCGGAGACACTTTAAAATTTCCTAAAACCAGCCTTTGGTTTTATGCTTATTTAAAAACTCTAAGAACTTGGGAAAAATGTCTTTATCCACATTCTTTCCCATTAGAGTATCTTGGTGTCCATAACCTTTTGCGATAAATAGTTCATTTCTATTATCAGGCTTGATTTTTTTCAAAGTATCGTGAGTTACAATATTAGAATCATTGAATACTCTATTTTGATTTCCTGTCATAAAAAGAATCGGGGTGTCAATGTCTGCTGCGTAGTCCAAGTAGTTATTCGGCAAATCGCTGTAACGCGCATTCTCAATCTGGTATTTGACTGCAACACCCTTACTCACCATTCTACGAATATGTCTGTGGTAGTTCATGGAAGTTGCACCGAATAAATCGCCTACTCTATCGTGGGTAATAGGGGATAGCTGCGAATGCTCATAACAAGCAGGAAATCCAGTTCCCCACATCATGCTAAGCATATGACAGGCTGGATTATTGCATTCGCCATGAAATATACTTACTACTTTAGAGAGAACTTTCCCAAGAGCAGGACCCGGGTTATAGTAGGATCTTGGATTAACATTCGGAAACCGCAGAACATATTCTATTGCAAACGGGGCAACTGCCAATTTCATTTTAGACCAAGTAGCAACGCGCGGCGTAAGGGAAACACTGTTTGAGATTACACTCGATATACCGTCAATTTTTTTAGCAAATAGACTCATCATGAAGGTAATCGAGCCGACACAATGCACGATGGCGTGAATTTTTTTCTTGGGACCGATATGCTTTCTGATTTCTGCAATTGCTGCGGGTAAGTCATATAAGGCGACATCATCCAAATTAAACCTATGTGGGAAAAGGTTATAGCTGTGACGCATACTTCCTCTCCAATCGAGAGACCATACATCTCCATAACCATTGGCATGGAGATAATTCACAAGGTTGTTATGCTCCGGCATGATATACATATCTGTCGAAGTGGTGAGTCCATGTGAGAGTAAGATTACATCATCTGATTCTTTTTTAAAAAAGCGAGTGAGGCTAATACCAAGTTTGTCCGCTGTTGTGAAAGGGTGAGTGGTGATATTTCCTTCTTTAACGCCTTCGAGAGTAAACATTGCAATCTCTCTCTGGTTCCAGATTTCAGGCTCCGAAGATTTCACTTGCGGGCCATACACATCCCAGAGATTGCCTAAGAATAATTTTCCAAAGCCAGCAACGGCTCTTTCTCTTTCGATAAAAGTTTTTCCATTGGACTTAATCGTTGTCATCTGCTTTGCAAAATCTTTTACGTAGATTTCTAAAATTCCCGTTGCGACAAGCTTCGCAGTCTTTTCCTGCTTCTCTTCGATATGACCTTCGAATATTTTTGTATATAAGGTTGTAGTATCTTTCCATACGTCTAGACCTCCATCATTGCGGACAACTTTATGACCGGTCATTGTGAGTAGCTTACCGTTATTATCCTTAAAGAATAAACGGTAGAACATATTCTTTGTGTTCTTGATTGGTGCGTCAACGTCGACAAAACAGTTGAATGCTCCTTTTTCTACATTAAATTTTCCGCCCCACTTAGGACATTCTACATAGCCTTCTGCAATGCCGGTTTCTTTTGGATCATTTACGAAAAAAGCAACATCGGGGATAATGATTGTTAGATGAAACATAAAATAATTGTTTTCTTTTTTTCCAGTTTCAAAACTTTCTTTATAATCCAGGGCTTTGTCTGAAAAAGTTAAGTAGCCTTTCATTTCTTCGGTGAATTGTAGGTTGACTGGGTCTTTAGTTGCTGGCATGGTTTGTTCCTTAAAATTATTTTTCCTGAAACGTTTAGGAAAGATTACGCTGTAATTTCATTTATAGTAAATCAATTGTCAACCGAAAAAAGATAATAACTCCTAAATCAGGTATGCCACTCAAACATAGAGTCTTAGAAAATTTTCATAGAAATTCCATATATTCCTTGACTCTCATAAAAACTCATAACAAATGTTAGAACTAAAGAAATCCGAATGGTTTAAGGAAATTGCATGATTGAAATTGGTGGATTTAAAATTGAAGAGCAGATTTATGAAAGCGTTAACTCCAGAATCTTTCGCGCTAAAAGAATTTCGGACGAAATCCCAGTCATCATTAAAAAAATTTCACAAGAATATCCAAGTCCTGACGAGATAAAACAATTCAAACAAGAATATGAAATCCTTTCCAAGCTCACGACTGACGGCGTTGTAAAAGCATACGCCTTAGAGAGAGATGGAAATTCTGTTGTTTTAGTTTTAGAAGATAGAGGTGCAGAGTCTCTTCGTAAAATGTATTCTGATAATAATCTTTCCCTTCAAGAATTTTTAGAAATCGCCATTCAATGTGCGCGCATCCTTGGTCAAATTCATGCTGCTAAAATTATTCATAAAGATATAAATCCTGCCAACATCACAATTAATCTTCTCGATAAAAAAATACAAATCATTGACTTTGGGATTGCAACTTCTTTAAATAAAGAAAATCCAGTCATTCAAAATCCAACTTCTCTCGAAGGAACTTTGCCTTATATATCGCCCGAACAGACTGGAAGAATGAATCGCTCGCTAGATTATAGAACCGACTACTATTCATTAGGCGTAAGTTTTTTTGAACTTCTCACAAATGAAATGCCATTTTTCTCAGAAGACCCACTTGAATTTATTCATTCGATCATTACGCAAGAGCCAAGGTCGGTTTCGAGTGTGAACAAACGGATTCCTGAACAAGTAGCGGCTATTGTTAATAAGCTACTTGCGAAGAATGCAGAAGATAGATACCAGAGTTCCATTGGTTTAATCAAAGACTTAGAAGAATGCCTTCTTCAAATTAATACAAAATCTAAAATAGATTCTTTCCCGCTTGGGAGATATGATGTCAGTCAAGAATTTAATATTCCACAAAAATTATACGGTAGAGCAAAAGAAGTAGAGTGGTTACTTAGTCATTTTGAAGAATACATTGAGAATTTCCGTCGTAAGACACTTGTCTTTAGCCGCCAAATCCCTATTATGCTAGTGAGCGGCTATTCCGGAATAGGCAAATCGGTATTAGTCCAAGAATTATTTAAGTCAATTACAAAACAGCGCGGTTATTATATAGCGGGAAAATTTGACCAATTACAAAAAAATATTCCGTATTTTGCAATTCTAAAAGCGTTTCAAGAGTTAGT
>JANMOF010000274.1:0-2168 GCA_031368925.1 Leptospiraceae bacterium | reverse complement strand
GGACTCATCAGGGTATGCGACTCTTTCTAAAGGATATATTATTGGCAGTCAGAGAGTGGAATGTTAGGACATCTTCGCATATAAATTGGAAACTAAGTATGGTTGCGGTGCCTGAAACGAAATCCTATTTCGATATTGCGGAGTCAATGCGTCAGGCTACTGAAACAAATAAATCATTGTGCGAAGTGGTAAAAACTAGTACCGGTAAATTGGCGACTGTAATATCTGCTGAAAATGATTTAGACGGAGATTGCACGGCTTCAAGTTGTGCCTATATTTGGTCTTGCGACAATGAAATTGTTCATACAGACATTACTTTAAACAATAATTCATTCAGTTGGTCAGATTTGGTTTCGGATAAGGCAACCGTAAATCTGCGAGCTGAAATTTTGAAAACGCTAGGTCAGATTGCAGGTCTTACTAGTTGTAATCCGGGAGAAAGCGAAACTGAATGCAGCAAGGCTGCCGATCCCGACGAAAAAAGTGCCCTGTATAAATTTCCATATTTTGAAAAAAAGGAATCGATAACAGCAGACGATATAAATGGAATTCAAGCTTTGTATGGAGTCTTCAAATTACCTTTTCCAGAAACAGGACCCTATGCATTAAACGACCAAGAGCGAGGCATCGTTCAAGATTTGATGCAAGTGGAACAACAGTACGGCTATGCGAATCCGGAAGGGCGTAGGGCAATAGCTAAGCAACTTGATCATCTAATTAAATATAGTGAATATAGATCCAAGAAAGATTTAAAGCAACAGTATGATGAATTAATGAATCGAATGCAAAAACAAACTCCAACAATGAGCCTGGAAGGTTTAAAAATACAACGCGATCTGTTATTAATGGGAATAGTCACTGCAACGAAAACGAAAGAAGATGTTCTCAATGGATACAGTACTATGGATATTGGTTTTATCGATTATACAATTCAAAGACATTTAGAGCTCTGGCGAATGACTATCGATAGAGTTGGAGGCAGGCAATGAAACTATTTATTAAACAAATAATCCTATTTATACTCGTGTGCATTATTTTTTTCAATTGTGATAGCAGCAAAAAGAAAAAGCCTTCTCTGCCGCCGGGTTTTGATTATATTATTTTCTTAGGAACCTTTGCTTGGGGGACGAAAGAAGAAGGTATCGTAGTAGATAATAAAAACGGAACTTTGAATTATACGTACAAATTAATTCAAACGAATCCGTATTTTGGAAATCGAGTTTTAGTGGACAAAACCATTTTGATTCGACGTTGTTTAATTGGTCAGGTATTCAGACAAACTGAAAATGATTGTCAAGGAACCGGAACCAAAGAAACCGTTTGGGGTGCCAGCAGACTGCAATGGTGTCCAACGAATGATAGAAGTTGTGAAATCGACGGAAAAGCAGACCCAACAAAAAGTCCAGCTGCAAAAGCTTGTGCCGATGATACTTTTTTAAATAAGAAGTGGATGTTACCAAGTAAAGATGATGGACTTGCTCCTTTAATGGATACTCATTCAAAGGGTGGTTTTTACGAAGTTAAGTTTGATTTTAACGGGACTACAAAGCTAATTGAAAGTTTTGATGAAAGAGATTCTTATTTCGCAAATTCAATTAATAGTGCATATTATACAATTAAAAGTGGAATGGGGAGAATTCTATGCAAACAACTTATTTAAAAAAAATTTATTTATTAATTTTAATCTTTCTAAGTAGCATTCAAATTCATAGTTGGCCAGGAGATCAAGAATCGCTTAGCTGTATCCCTGAGACAGATAAAGAAAATCTCCCAAACAGAAAAGACATCGAAGCACACTTCAAATCAGCGGGTATATACGCAACGAATGGAAAAACAAAAGAAGAAAATCAGGCAGAAGCAATCAAAAGAGTTAAAGATATTGTTCGTGCGAACCACGATATGGACTTTGAAGTAACAAAACTTGGAGACAGTCTTTCTGATTTAGTCGACTTTTATGGAGTAGCAACCCCAAGAAAGTTATTTCCAAATTTGGGCGATGCCGGCGGAACTTACGGAGGCAATCCCATCTATATGGATTCCTGGGATGACTATATGACAGCTGGGGCAGGGAAATAGAACATTCTGTCGTTTTTGGAGCTGAGAGATCCCCGCAATCTTGTCCGCTCGCAGACGTCGCTTCGTCAGAGCCACTGCCTTTCGAATCAAAG
>JANMOF010000248.1:0-22906 GCA_031368925.1 Leptospiraceae bacterium | reverse complement strand
AAAAGAATGTTTTGCGTGCGGTATGGACGATTTCGCAAGTAAGCCAATCACTAAAAAGAAACTTGAAAACCTACTTCATAAATGGCTTTCCATTAAAACTTCTCAATAAATTCTATCCCATTCTCTTCTTTAATTCAGGATAAATTTTTCTAGAGACAGGGATGTCTTTTCCATTTTTTAATTCCAACATATATTTGCCGCCACCCTTAGTCTTTAGAAATTTTGCTTCACGCAAATTAACTATATAAGATTTGTGAACTCTAAAAAAATGCGAAGGTAATATTTTAGATAAAGAATCTAGAGTTTTACGATGAGTATCCGCTGAAAAATTTTTCCGATGAATTAGAGTATTATTATCCTGTCCTTGAATGTAACAAATTTCTTTTAAGGGGATAAGATCTATTTTGTCCTCTTTTTTTATACTTAAAAATTTGGTGTAACGAGCATTAGTCTCTACTTTCTTCCATTTTTCCAATGCTTTTTTAAGACGATCTTTATTTACTGGCTTCGGAACGAAATCTAAAACCCCGAACTCAAAAGCCTCGATTGCTTTTTCTGTCATCCCGGAAACAATAATCGTATGAAAGGACTCGGCTATAATACCTCTGAGTAATTCAAAACCTTCTCTTCCGTCTAAATTCAAATCTAAGAAAACAAGATCCACAGAATTTTCTTCTAAAAAGCATTCGGAGCTAATTAGACTTCGTTCTATTTTTAAAGAAGTAATTTCTTTTCCATAAATTTCTCTGACTAATTTTTCTAAGCCCTTTGCAGCTACAGACTCATCTTCCACGATTAAAATTCTCATAGCTATTCTTCTAGCCTCGACTGAATGTTTGAGAAATTTAGAAAAAAACCAATCATAGCCTGGTAAGAATTCAAAGTTCGAGTCGAAAACTGGTCTGCTTTCAGATACTCATTGTAATACGCTACTTCTGTTTTAAGTCCGGTATATCTTCCAAAATAAATATTGAGTCCACCGGCTAATCCTAATATACCACCAATTCCATTATTTACCTGGTTTGTAAAAGCATACCTATCAGGATAAACACCAGAATGCGCTTCTCCCGTAAACCCAACGACCCCAGCGCGAAAGGCAACATAGGGATCAAAGAAAGTTTTTGGAAGTGGATGAAATGTAGCTAAAAACGACATAGAATTTCCTTTGTAAATAGTTCTTTTTCTAGGAGCCAAGTCAACATATTCTTTGTAGTATGATGCAACACCTGGAATCACATCCTGTCTTACTGCCTCTAGTGAATTTTGCATAACAGTAAATCCAAACCCAATTTTATCTTTCCAGCCATACACAAAATCAAACTGTCTAGCGATTCCGGGATTGTAAGTTGGTTGAAAATAGAATCCTCTGTAGCCTGGATTAATGTCTTGATTAACTTGTCCTGAAATAATTTTGTTTTGAATCGTCTGGTCATATACTTTCTCATGTGAAATATAGCTACCACTTGGAGCAAGCGTTGTGCCACCCATGAAGCTAATCAAAAAAGCCCCTTCATAAAAACCAGGAGGGTTCTTTAACTTTGCATAATACTTTTGAATTAACTTTTGCTCTTCCTCTTTTTTTTTCTTTTCCTCTAATAGAGCTTCTTCTGACATAGTATTATCTTTTTTATCTAAGCCTGCTTTCTTAGCATTCTTTTCTTGCGCATACATCTGTGTTAGACTCAATACTAAAATAAAGTTGATAATAAGTAGTTTTAGATTCATCTTGCTTCCTCGCTTTGGTGAATCTAAATTACCCTATAAAAATAAATTTACAATTCTTCTGTGGTGAATGGCATATTACCCTGGGTGAAATACACTAAGACTGAATCGTAATTCCACTTTCCCAACCACCTTTCACTGATTTAGAGTAAAACTCCCATTTGCCTGGAAATGCTTCTTCTAATCTTGAACGAATATATTTTATACCTGTGCCTGATGTTTCTCTAGATGATTCAACAGGAAGACCATCGTTAAATAAAATAAATCTAGTCTTTTTTCCATCTACTTTTTTAGTTAATATAAATTCGCCTGATTTTTTACCAGGATAACCATGAGTAACCCCATTTTCAACTAATGTGTGTAATGCGATCGGTGGAATTAATTCTTTGCCTGTAATGCCTTCTGTTCGTAAGGAAAATTTCATATCTTTTCTAAGACTCATAATTTCTAGGTAACGTTTGCATATCTGTATTTCTTCCGAAATATAAATTGTTTTTTTATTTGATAGCTTTAAAATATAATGCAATTCTTCCGAAAGTGCGGATAATAGTTTTTTTGCGCTCGCAGGATCTTCATCGAGCCAAATGATAGTGGCATTAATCGAATTCAAAAGAAAGTGAGGATGAATATTATTTTTTAAAAGTTCAACCTCCATTCTAGCAGATACCAACTTTGCATCCTGTGATTCCTGCCTGTAATGAGTAACTTTTTTTTCCGCCTTCGCTTTTTCCTGGTTGATGATTGTAATTTTATAAGCAAGACCGAGAGACAAGAGGCACATTTCCACCGCTGAGCCAACTTGTAATCCATATTCCGTAAATAGGTTAGTGGGTAATATTCCTAATCCCTTAAAAGAAAAAATTCCAACACCAAACAAAAGAGAAACCCAGGCTATAATAAAATATCTTGCCGGTTTATAACCTTTATCCCAACAAACAATTCCTACAACAAAAATTAAGATTGCAAATAAAATTACTAAACCCGCAAGAAGATAGATATTAACGAAGTAAGAAAATATAAAAGAGGATACCATTAAAAATCCCATACAACCCATAAGGACAATCAATAGTTTGTCCAGCATAGGAACATTCTTTTTTGAATTCAAAAAATTCCTAGTAAACTGGATTCCCCAGAGAAGGGCAAACCCACCAAGAAAAGGCAAACTTATATTAGCCCAATAAGGAGAATTAGGCCAGATATATTGAAATGCTAAACCGTTTAGGATAGACTGACTTGCTCCATAATTAATCACATAAAGCAGGTAATAAAGATAACCAATATCCTTTAACATAAAAAGTAGTATCAGGTTGTAAATTACAAGAACAAGCAAAATTCCATAATAAACCCCGAAAGCAAATTCTTCTTTTTCCCTGTGCAGTAAAAACTTTTTAGGAGAATAGACTGTTAGCGGAAATTGCATGGTACCTTCACTTTGGATTCGAAAGTAGTAAACCTGCTTCTGATTTTTTTCTAAAGAAAGAGGAAATACAAAACTTCTATCATTAAATTCTCTATTTTCAAATGCATAAGTATCCCCTGCTTTGTGAATATTCCATTTACCTGTAGCCGCATTCTTTTCGTAAAATTCAATATTATCTAATAAGGGATATGAAAGATACAAATACCATTCTTTGTTTCGAGTCTGGTTTTCGAGCGTAAATCGAATCCAAAATATATCCCTTGTAAATCCAAAATTAGGAATGCCCTGCTTGCTTTCTTGAAAGCGAGTAGAACTTTTGATTTCCTCAAAACTTTTTGAAATTGTATCGCGCTCTATTTCCACGGCTAATCCCAATGGGTATTCATCATTATCCTCTTGCAAAACGGTCACCGTTCTAGGATTTATTTTTTCTGCAAAAACTGGAAGATATACAAAAATTAAAATTACTAAGAACGCATATTTCATTCTACTCTATTCCATTCATCTTTTCATTGACTTTAAATAGACTAATAAAATCTTCCTCACCTAGATTTTGAGACATGCCCGAATCATAAACAGATTTTAAAGAGTGAATCAAAGGCAAACTCACATTATGCGACATGGCAATTCGAAGAGAATGATTCAAGTCCTTATTCATATTCTTGAGAGAAAAATTTGTAGAGTAGTCTTTATTTAAAATACAGTTAATTTTAAAATCAGACAGACCGGAACGTGCAGCCGAATTGGTAATAATTTCATATAGAACACTCATATCTAGACCGAGTTTCTTTCCGAGAACAAGTCCTTCCATATATACCTGTGCTAGTCCTGCCTGCATCATGTTAAGGGTAATCTTCATTAGCTGTCCATTCCCGACATCTCCACAATGAATTATTTTTTTACCACACGCTTCCCAAATGAAATTGCAATCTTGAAAATCTTCTTGACTAGCTCCAACCATAAACAGGATTTCGCCCTTATCCGCTGCTATTTTACTTCCGGTCATAGGGGAATCTATAAAGCGAAATCCACGTTTGAGAGATTCAGTGTGCATTTTCGTTGTTAGCCCCGGCGAGCTTGTTCCAAAATCTAATATAGTTGCGTGCATTGGCTCTGACATGATTTCCATGAATGCCTTATCTACAATATGATCTTCTGTAAGGCATAGAATAATAAAATCCGCATTCTGCACTGTCTCTTTTATATCAGAATAAATCTTTGTATTCGAATCTTCTAGGTCTTGAATTTTAGAAGAACTTCGTGCATATATTTTTAATTCAGCACCTGTCTTCTTTAAGTTTTTAACAAGTCCACGCCCCATTATACCAACACCAATAAACGCAATTGTTTTATTCATAAAATATTCCTTCGCATACTCAGTATTTATTCCTAAGCTAATTCATACAACTCAAAAAAAGCTTTGTTAACAGCCTCCTTATCAATCCATTTATGTTTTAGTTGCTTGAATATTGATTCCATTCATTATATGTTCAACGGATGGCACACTGCAATTGATAAGGAAGCAATGGAAAGGCTGAACTTACCAAAGCAAAAATCTATTTTTATATTTGATTATCTTTTGCGTGGGCTAACAAGAGATTTCTCCGACGAGAGTAGCAACTACCTGGGAGTTTCTGAAATGGAAATGCTAGTATTAAAATACCACCGCCGTGTGGGGATATCCTGGATTATTCTCGGAGGTACAATCAATTACTGGGGACGCGACAGATATCCCTGCGGATTTAAACTCGGTCAATTCGAAGATTATCTAAAAACAAATCATCCTTACAGACACAAATTCATTTACGGGAAATAAGTTATGGGAGCGGATAATGGCAAATATGATAAAGATAATAAGCTTGTAAAGGCGAAGTTGATTAACGGAAATGACAGAACTTAACTCTTCAGAATCTTTTGAGTCAGCTATATTAAAATATTATCTTTCGGGGAACAATCAAAGATAACAACTTTCTACATGAAGCGATGCTTGATGTAGAAAGTTACAGAATTGCTTACTGTAAAAAAATAGGGGTTGATTACACTAGAAATATCGAAGCTGATTTAATTGAATATCAAAATAGCTCTAAGGAAATAAAAGGCACATACGATGATGGAATAATGAAATTTCTTTATAAACCATTAAAAGGAATTCCTGATATACCAAACCAAGATAATAATATATAATTGTCACAAATAATACCATCGCTCTGTTATCGGTGTTTTGCCGCCCCCATTTCTGATGGAAATGTCTAGCAGACCTCTGCTTCTTCACTAATATTCACGAAGCCTCGTCGGTGGTAATCTGTTATTAGCCTACTTCAAAAACAATTTCCCAATTTCCATAATGCCAAGAGAGTCTCGCATGAAGAAAGGTTCCGCATAACCGGTATTAATCCGTAAACCAAAATAGCGATTTGCGTCAATGGATTCGCGGATAAATGCACCCTGTCCTTTCTTAATGAACTGGGATTCATAGCATTCCAAGATTTGTTGTTTCTTTTGGATGTACGGGCTAATGTCAACACAGAAGGATGGTTCCAGGTTTAGTTTTATATGATTGGGGAAATAGTAGATTATCCGCGTTGGGAAAAAGGGCTCTCCCTTGATATCGCATTTTGTTAGCTTGGAGTAGAAGCGGGCGGAGTCAGTGAGTTTACTTACTGCAATATGATCCGGGTGTACGTCGTATTCATAATGTGTAAAAATATATTCACATTTTAATTCTCTAAAAACTTCTGCTAATTTGATTCTATTTTCTACTGTTTCTTCAATGTAGCGATTTTTAATGTCGAGGGTAATTCTATTTACCCCAAGAAGTTCCGCTGCTTTTTTTCTTTCCTGTTCTCTTATTTCGATAGAGCCGTGAGGCGTTGGCTCTCCATCTGAAATATCCAAAATAGTTACTTCATGACCAGCGTCTAATAGACGTAATACGCTTCCTCCCATCGAAAGCTCTACGTCATCCGGGTGTGCTCCAATGCAAATTATTTTACTCATATTTAGAATTCAAAAAGGAAAAGATTTTCTCTTTTTGTTCCTCCGCATCTTTTTTTCCAAGTTCATAAGCTTCTCTCGCACCTATGGCATTTGTATAATCGAATGTATGAATTGGAAGTCTGCCTTCCGGCTTAATAAAATAAGTATTTTTCATTATTTCCTCCGACTTACCATACAGGGTTGTATTTTCATAATAGATTCCAATTTTTTTTATACTATCGGAGAATGACTCCAAGAGCAAATTGTTTGTTAGCCCCCCGTCAAGATAATATTCTTCATTGATTCTCTGAAAACTAAGTACCGGTGGAATCGAAGAGGAATTCATGATTATCTGCTCGGTTATTGCAGGGTATTGAAAATCCTTATTTGTAAATATCACCTCTTTCAAATTCCATTCTCTTACAATATTATTCACTCTATGACAGGGAAGCCCCTTCTCTTTGTCTTTATCGTCAAGTAACACTGCACGCATTGTCTTGGGAATGAGTAAAAGTTTTTTCCAATAATTATGTAGATTTCCTTTTCTGGGAAATGCTTTTACTGCTAAAATAAAAATCTTCACTCTACTCTTTCCAATTTTTTCAAAATCAATCGCATAACGCAGTGTTCGGCGATACATATTCTCGTGGGGAAATGGTCGTTTGCCCATGAGTAAATGGTGAGGCCAAAAATTCCTTTTGTTTCTTTGAAGCAATTGTTCAAAGTATTCAATCCCTTCCTCTTCTCTACCGGAAAGAATCATGAGCCCAATCGCAGAGCCCGCACTCACTCCTGAAATTTCTTTTATTTTTAATCCCCATTTTCTGAGTTTATATCCAACTCCTAAACCATAGAGTGCTTTGCATCCCCCGCCTGCGATGGCGAGTGCAATTTCATTATTTTTAAATACTTTGTTTATTTTCTTACGAACTGACTTGTATGCAGGCATAGATTTATTAGTTTTTCCCTATTTTATTCTAGCAATAAAAAAACGTTTAAAAAAATAAATACTGTCTTAAACTCGTCTTATGAGAAGATTATATTTAACTTTCAGTTTAGTTTTGACCTGCATATCTGCAGGATGGATATTTTCCCAGGAAGGGGAAGTGCGTGAAATGACATTACATGACTTTATGGAAGATCATGTAGAATTAGCGGAGAAGAAATTTAAGAAAGGCAATAAAGAGCCAATGAAAAAAATGCTCGAAACAATTCCGTCTTTAGCTCTCGCCGAAGATAAAGAAGCATGGGAAAAGATTACAACAGACGCACTTGAGTCCGGCAAGTACTTATCCTCTTGCAAAACCTGTCACACCAAGTTTAAGAAATCGTATAAGAAATCGTATAAGAAAAGACTGGTTTCTATTCCAACAGAAATATTAATCAGCAAATAGTTTTCGGAAATGACCCAAGAGATACTTGAAAAAATCGCAGCATTTGCTAAGGATGCGAAAGCTCTAGAAGCAATAAAACAAATTCTTATCGATTATGAAAATGAGAATAAGAGAAAGTTTGCGCAAAAAGAGTATCTTCTTTCGTATGCAAAAAAAATCGGTCCGATAGCCACTTTTGATGTAGACCTAGCTACTAGAAATGTAGAATGGTCTCCCGAGATTTATCAAATCTTAGAGCGAAATCCGGAAGACTTCGAGCACACCTCTCAGGCTTTTCTGAATTTCGTACATCCAGACGATGTGGAATCCCTTCGAACTGAACTAGTAAACGCAATGGAAGGCAAGCGACTTTTCTATATTGAGTATAGACTAATAATGCCCAGCGGTAAAATAAAATATATCCTTAGTGAAGGCAACATAGAGTATAAGGATGATAAGCCGCTGCGATTTATTGGGTTAACCCAGGATATTACAGAAAGACGACTCAAAGAAGAAGAGTTAAAAATATATCAGCATATTCTTAAGAATAATTGGGAGGCTGTCGTGTTTGCTGATATGAACGGAATCGTGCGTTATGCGAACGCCTCTGCCTATGAACTCTACGGCTATGAAGAAGATGAACTTATTGGACTTCACGTTGCTATTTTTAATTCAGGAAATACAATAGCCACAGAAACAATCATAGATGCAATCGTTCAAAAAGGAGGTTGGTCCGGTGAACTTGTACAAAGAAAAAAAGACGGTAGTCTACTACAATCACTCTTAACAGTTTCGCTTGTTACAAATGAGCAGGGAAAACCTGTTGGTTATTCATCAAATAGCAAAGACATCAGTGAAAAAAAATACTATGAGCAAAAACTAATAGGAGTTCGAAACTTTTTAGACAGTGTCATTAACGCAATTCCTACCCCAGTCTTTGTAAAAGATTTTTTACATAATTGGATATTATTAAACGATGCGTTTTGTAGTTTTATCGGATTTAGAAGAGAGGAATTACTTGGTAAATCAGACTATGATTTTTTTTCGAGAGAACAAGCTGATATTTTTTGGTACAATGATAATAAGGTTCTAATTGATGGGGAGGAGGTTGTAAATGAAGAATCATTTACTGATTCAAGAAATTTTACCAAAACAATTCTTACTAGAAAGAGACTTTATATTGATGACGCAGGAGACAAATATATAGTCGGGGTGATAACAGATATTACCCGCAACAAAGAATTTGAGAATGAATTAATTAAAGCAAAGGAACATGCAGAAATTACAACACTCGCTAAGAGTGAATTTTTAGCTGACATGACTCACGAAATACGAACTCCTATGAATGCAATCCTGGGTTTTTCTGAATTACTAAAAAATGAAATCAAAGAAGGAAAAGCACGTAGATACCTAGACGGAATTATGAGTAGCGGCAAAAACCTATTAAACCTCATTAACGATATATTAGATTTATCTAAAATAGAAGCAGGAAAAATGGAAATAAAAAATTCTCCTGTAATGGTTCACAGCGTAATGAGCGAGTTGCAAGAAATTTTTAATTTAAAATCTACTGAGAAGAATATTGAATTGGCATTTATTATTTCAGGAAATTTTCCAAAAATCATTTTAATAGATGAACTCAGGTTCAGACAAATTCTTTCCAACCTAATTGGCAATGCAATTAAATTTACAGAATCCGGATCTGTTACGGTTAAGGTGAACTCTGTGTTTAATCGCAATAATCCGAACAAAATTGATTTGATGGTGACTGTAGAAGATACTGGAATTGGAATTACAGATTCAGAGCAAGAAAAAATCTTCGAGGCATTTTATCAACAGCTCGATCAGAATATAAGTAAATTTGGAGGAACCGGACTCGGTCTTACTATTTCTTGTAAGTTAGCAGAAATGATGAGAGGAACCATTGACCTAAAAAGTAAACTAGGAGAAGGAACTACGTTTACTCTTCATTTGCCGGATATTCAGATAATGAATGAAAATCTGAAAGAAGAGGTTTTGATTGAAACTGGATTAGGCTTACCTAAATTTTCCTTATTAATTGCAGACGATGTGGATTACAACCGTAAGCTGATAAAAGATTTTTTAAGTGAATATGAAATTGAATTCTTTGAGGCTGCGGACGGAAAAAAAGCATTTGAACTGGCTAGGGATTTAAAACCTGACATCATACTTATGGATATAAGAATGCCTATTATGGATGGATTAGATGCGAGCCGGATGATTAAAGAGGAAGCAGAATTAAAAGATATTCCAATTATTGCCCTGACTGCTTATGTGATGAAAGGAGTAGAAGAGGAAATAAAAAAATACTGCAACGGATTTATTCGCAAACCAATGAGCAAACGAGATTTACTAGCAGAGTTAGTGACTTTTTTACCAACCCGGATTCTTTGATAATTAATTTTTTTGTATAGCCTATATGAACTATTCTAAAAAGCAGATGACAATTTCATAATTAAATATAGAGTGCTCTGCAAGTTTATGGATTTCGACGAAAAATTCAAGATATTACTCACGCAAAGCAGAGGATCAGAGGATGACCGCGTACTCAAACTAGAGTATTCCATTCCGAGTAAATACGAATCCTCTATGAATGAATTTTTAGAAAAGTTTTTTTTAAATGATCCATTTGATATAAAACCGCAAGACCTCGAATTAGTAATCACAGCGACGGGAAAGATTAAACGGTTGCGATTTGATCGTAGACCCTCCACGTATTTAAGTATCCTTCGTTTTTTTGAATTCTACCGACAAAGACTAAAATCAATCAGTGGAGACTTGAACCAACTGGCAAACTTCTATAAGGAGTCATTAGCGGATAATTCCAGTAATCCACAAGTAGATGGAATCAAAAAGCAAATTCTGGCAGAAGTATTTTCCGCAGGCAGACTACTAAAGAGATGGACTCCACAACTAGAACAATTCTATAAAAAAACCATACAAGTAATCAATAACGATTTTTCTGAATCAGAAGCGGTTAATGGAAAATCAAAAGGCTTTATCAATCTTAGAAAAGTTTATCCAGAAGGCTACTTAAATGCAACCTTCGGACCTCACTATGAAAGTATGGTTAATTTTTGCATTGTATGCATTGCCTACTCTTCTAAACTTAGAGCAGTTACAAATGAATACAAGAAACAAAAATAGAAGAATCGCGAAAGTAAATAGAAACAGGTCTATTTACTTTCCTTTGGAGTTAAAAAAGGAATTTTAAGCATCCAATCTAAACGCAAATATTTAACGTCTCGAAATATAGACAACCCTAGCGTTAAATTACCGTTAAACTCATTTTTCAAACTTCCCAAAAGTCTATCCCAAACAGAAAGATTAAATCCATAATTCGTGTTGTATTCAGAAATCAAAGTAGAGTGGTGGATTCTATGAAGAGAAGGGGTAATCACTATATACCTTAATATTTTATCTACTGAAGTCGGAATAAAAATATTACTGTGGTTAAACATTGCCATTCCATTTAGAATCACTTCAAATATTAGAACGGTTAATGGTGATACGCCGGAAAGTAAAATGGCGGACCATTTGATAATCATTGAAATCATAATTTCGATTGGATGAAATCTAGTTCCACTTGTTACATCAAGCTCTAAATCAGCATGGTGCATTCGGTGTAATCTCCATAAGGCTGGAATAGAATGAAATAGAACATGTTGGAGATAGATTACAAAATCTAAAAAAAATAAGCCGATTGCGACATATATCCAATCTTCAAAATTCATAAGTCTTAGAAATCCAAGCTGCTTAATAGCGGCAAATTCTGCTAAGCCAATAGCGGTCACAGGAAATAAAATACGGACAACTAAATTATTTAATAGAACCAGGCTAATATTCGAAGACCATCTGGTCTTCTTTGAATAAGGAGATTTATGATCAGGAAGAAGAAATTCCCAGAGTGCAAAAAGTAAAAACAATCCAGTGAAAAATCCTAAACGAAAAAAGATTTCCTTTTGTAAAATCCAGGTTTCCATTTAGTTTGCTCCGATTGTTTTTTTAGAATAATAAAATTTTAAACCAATGATAAATAAAGGGCTTAGGTGAAAGAGTAAATCAAAAATGTCAATCGGTTTAGTCAGTTCTCCTTTTGCTAAAAGCAAAATTTTCTCAATAGAATGAGGCATAGGCATAAACGGCGCAAGCCCCAAAAGCACTGCTCCAATCAAAAGATTTGTATATGATATTTTGTCCAAAAACGATAGGTATTTCATTTATTTCTCCTAACGTCTACTTTAAAACGAATCTTTTACTTGTCAAGCATTATAGGGTATGGGGTATAGTATATAAAATTCGACTAATGAGAGTTTTATCCAACTGGAAATCTAAAAATGAGTAATTCTTATGCTTGACTAATGACATAGATAAAAGTTAGTTGAGAGTAATCAGAGTTATTCGGAGGATTGTTTGAAAAGTAAAATATTTTTAGTGCTAATCGTTGTTTTACTTAAATGTAGTTCCCCGCAATCGTTTTCATATACTCCGACAGATTACCCAGAGCCTAAAGTTAAACTGGGAAAGAGAATCGGAATTTTGCCGTTTCAGGATTTGCGTCTAGAGAGAGATGAATATAAAACTATTTTCCCATATCTTATCTTTCCATTAGTTCTTTGGCAATCATTCGAAGATGAACGTCCTCGTAAATATGAAAGAAATTATAAATTTTACTTTAATATTGATTTAGCTCAAGCACTTCGAAGCGAATTAGAATCAAGTATGCAATTTTCTGAAGTTTATCTTACTCAAAAAGCGATGCCGGAACATTATGATCTTAAAATAGAAGTCGAAACCGTTTCAACTAAGCAAAAAACGATTGGCACTTCTTATGGCTTAGGTATTTTTATTATCCCGTTTACTTACCTTGGGATTCCTATTGCCAATGTGGAGAATGAAATAAAAATCAATCTAAAAATTTTAGATACTAAATCAGATAAACTCTTTTTTCAAAAAGAATACAAAAGCAAAGCAAGGTGTTATCAATCGCGATACAATAACAAGCTATTCCAAAATGAAATTGAAATTGTCCATAGAATGTTTCCTGAAATTACGAACGATATTATAAATGCGATTGCTAAGAAATGAAATTCCTTACTCTTATTTACGATAAAATAAAAAGAAGCAAATCGTTATTCTTCAACAAATTATTTGAAACGCAAAATGCTTTTAGGGTTATCACATATCAACTAACAGAAACAGAATATAAAAATACTTTTACCTATAAGATGTTAGATGTTACAGAAAATGCCTTTCCAACAGTAGATATTTGGTCTTATGTTCAAGAGTTAGTAGCTGAAAATATTGTCATGAAATATGTATATGACCGAAAATTAGTAGAGTTAGTTTATCGAAATAGCGAAAATACTTTTGATCAAGTTTTATTGCCAACTGACTCAATGAATATTTATATAGTCATCATAGTTGACTTAAAGCAAAAAAATATTAAAGGACATTTTAAATTAGATTTAAATAAAGAATATGGAATCGATTGAATAGAGGGATAACACTATTATCCCCTCACTTATCGAAATCAAGTGGTTCTCTATCAGGAGCTTTTGCTAAAATCTTTTTTAGTTTTTGTTTGCTTCCTTTTTTGGCTCTAGAGTTTAAATACTCAACAGCATAAAGCGTTGAAATTTTTTCAGCTACTGCTAATTCAATGAAATGCTCAATAGATGTTTTATCTTTCTTAATGATTTCTTGAATTCTCTGAACTGTTGGAGAATTTAATTTAATTTTCAATGTATTCATATTTTTTCTCCCATTAAAATTAATAATTCCTTTGGTGTAATTACTTCTATTCCAAATTTTTTTATACCTATAAAATCATTCGCATTATAGGTAACAATATATTTTGAATTACTAGCGACGGCAATTTCTAGAACTAAATCATCTTTTTGATCGCGCAAATATGGTCGCCATAAGTAAAAAATTTCGTGCTTAACAGAAAGATTACAAATTGAATCAATAAAGTCAATGATTTCATTTTGTTTCAAATTAAAATCCATACTTTCTCTCAACAATACAGCCTCGTATTCGAGTATTAAAGAGACGGAAACATGGGCTTTGAATTTATTTGACCCTAATAAGTTCAATAATTGATTAGCTCTTCCTTTCTTAGAATAAAGGGCGGAAACGAGAATATTTGTATCAATAACTAAATCAATCACTCGATAAAAATAAAATTACTAAGGAAATATGCAAGCAATTAAATTTAATCGCATAATACAGATTATCCTTAAAACACCAAAACCCTGGGTTAGGGATGGAAGCGGCGTCAATAATTTGCCTATGAATAAAAAGCCTATTCAACGAAATTAAGAGTCGCAAATTATTGACGAGAGCGAGAGCCCGACCGGCGCGATTCCTGTAGGTGACGCATACATGCGTTCACTAAGTATAAAGCCGACGGGAACCTCCAAACAAATCAAATCCAAAAAAGTTTTTTTGTCTAGACGAAATACTAAAACTTTAAAAAAGTTAAAAATATAAATTAAGAAGACAAGAACGCATTTTATCGGTGACTCCGTGTTTTCCCATCTCTTTCGCTCACGCTTTACAGATAGCGTGGCGAAAGCCCATTCTCGCTGTCGCTCGAATAGGTGGTAATCTTGAAAAGTAAATTCCAAGGAAGAACAATGAAACTCTTAAACCCTAAGAAAGAAAAGTATGAACATCTAGATGAAAAATCTAGAAACCTAATGTTAAAGACGATAGAATTTTTTGAGACTAAAGGCAAACTCAAAGTTTTAGATGATGACCACAAAAAAGTTTGGTATGCGGACTTTTTAGAGTTCGTGAAAAAAGAAAAAGCATTTTCGATTTTAATGACTCCAAAGGGTTACGGTGCGAGCGATTCTCGTTGGGATTCCAATCGTATCATGGCATTCAATGAAATTTTAGGTTTTTATGGTTTATGTTATTGGTATACATGGCAAGTTTCTATGCTCGGGCTTGGTCCGATTTGGCTTTCTAAAAATGAAGTCATAAAAAACAAAGCTGCAAAATTTTTAGAAGAAGGCGAAATTTTTGCTTTTGGTTTATCTGAAAAAGAACACGGGGCTGATTTAATTGGGAGTGATATGATGCTTATCCCCAACGGCGATGGAACTTACAAAGCAAGCGGAGATAAATTCTATATCGGCAATGGAAACAAAGCGGCTATCGTTTCTACTTTTGGTAAAGTGCAAGGGACAGGCGAATTTACATTCTTCGGCGTAAATTCCCAACATGAAAAGTATGAGTTGAAGCAAAATGTTGTTACCTCCCAAAACTATGTAGCTGAGTACGAACTACATGATTATCCAATCACAAAAGATGATATTATTTCGATTGGTCGTGAAGCCTGGGATGCATCTCTTGCAACTATCGCATTTTGTAAATTCAATTTGGGTTGGGGCTCTGTAGGTATTGCGACTCACGCTTTTTATGAATCTATCAACCACGCTGCTCATAGAAGACTTTTTAATCAATATGTAACTGACTTTGCTCATATCAAACAACTTTTTATGGAAGCATACACTCGCATTGTGGCGATGAGAATGTTTTCATTCCGTGCAACTGATTATATGAGAACTGCTTCTGCGACTGACAGACGTTATCTCCTATTTAACCCTATGGAGAAAATGAAAGTCACCATGCAAGGCGAAGAAGCGGTAACCGCTCTTTGGAATATCATCGCTGCGAAGGGTCTTAACAAAGACGCTTATTTTGAAATGGCAATTCGTGACATCCAAATGCTTCCACGTCTCGAAGGAACCGTTCATGTGAACATGATCCTGATTATGCGCTTTATGCAAAATTATTTCTTTAAGCCAGATGCAACGCTACCTGTAATTCCAAGAGTTCATACTTTGACTGATGATACTTTCCTTTTCAACCAAGGTGCGACTACAAAAGGATTTGAGAAAGTTGTGTTCCATGATTATAACATTGCGTATAACAGCTATAATCTCCCGAACCTAACCATCTTCAAAGAACAAATAGCTGTATTCAAAGAGCTACTAGAAAAAGCAGCTCCTGACAAAGCGCAAAGAGTGGACATTGACTTTATGCTTACTGTTGGCGAAATGTTTACCCTTGTGGCTTATGGTCAGTTGGTGCTAGAGCAAGCGAAACTCACAAACGAAGAAGACGCACTTGTAGATCAAATTTTTGACTTCATGGTTCGTGACTTCTCCCGTTATGCGACACAGCTTTACTCAAAACCAACTAGCACAAAAGAACAACAAGACTATGCTATGAAAATTTTGCGTAAACCTACTCTTAACCAAGAAAGGTTCGATAACATCTACAAAAATCAAATCATGGCTCTTGTGGATACTTATGAGATGAATCGTTAAAGATTTGCCACCGAAGACGCAGAGGGGTTAATTCTTATTTGCCGTAAAGTGCCTTTTCGTTCTACGTAGAGACAGGTCTCAGACCTGTCTCTACTCGTATTAAGGTTTATCTCATTCTATCTTCTTTACCTCGTAAAAATCAAACATTTCTTTTTTAGGAATACTTTGATCTATTGTATAACCGGCGATACCACAATTATAATATTCAATTTTTGAGACATTCGCAGAGCTTAAAATAAATTCAATTTCATAGGGGTCTTCTTCTCTTAAAAGTTTTAGCTTTACATGTTTATTTTTTTCAAGATCGCGTTTGAATTTTTTTAATAAACTTTTATCTTCGAATAACTCTGAGACTTTACGCTCATTGACCTCTATAATGGTATCATTTCTTTTTAATCCTATGTATCGTAAGAAATGATCTTTATGCATTCTGTATATTTTAAATCCAAAGATTTTTCCTTTTCTTAATACGGGTCCGATTCGTTCAGATGGAATTGAGCAAGCTTTTAATTCTATCGGTGAAAATAAAAAACTCAGGCTAATGGCAAAAAGGATTGTAAATAAAAAAGATTCTCGTTTCTTAAATAGATTCCTGCCCATTCAGTTATATTAGGATACCTCAAAAGATTTAGCAAGATAAAAAAAAGTCCATTATCAAACTCTATTTGAAATCGACTTATTCTCTCAGAATCCTATTTGACAATAAAAATCAAAATTAGACTTTAAACCTATGAATAAAAAAATACTATTAAGAATAGCAGCGGGTTTGGTTTTATTTACATGTGTAGGGCATACGGTTGGAACTTTTATGCCGCTTCCTCCTGAAGAAGTAGAGTTAGTGAAGACAGAAAATGCAATGAAGACTGCGTTAGTTCCTTTCCCCATTGGAAAAAGCCAAAGTTTTTTTGCTATTTTACTTGGGGCTAATATCTCTTTATCGGTTTTTCTCTTGATTACGGGACTCAGTTTTCTATTATTTTCCACTGCGGATAATACGAATACTACCATTCGCAAGTTGCTACTTCTAAATAGCCTTGGACTAATCGCGGTTGGAATTATCAGCGGTATGTATTTTTTCCCTGTGCCGGCTTTATGCACTGGTGTTGCAGGAATCTTGGGATGCATCATTTACTTTCGTGAGTAAGTCCGATAAAGTTTTTTGATTGACGATAGGTTGTTATCCACTGAATCTAGAGAAGCTATATCGGCATGTTTGTTAATCCAGAGAAACTTACAAAAACTCTTCTCTGAGCCTCGGTGTCTCTGTGGCAAAATACCAATGACTGACCAACAAAAACCAACCTACGAAGAATTATTAATCGAAAACGAAAACCTTAAAAGACTTTTGTCTGAAAAGAAAGACATCGAAAAATCTTCTCAAGAAAACGAAGAACGCTTTCGCTTAGCGTTTGACAATGCAAATATAGGAATGTGCCTTGTTGATACGACTGGTAGGCTATTCAAAGTTAACCGTCAGATGTGCGAAATATTTGGGTATAACAGAGAAGAGATGGAGCGTATGACGGTTAACGATATCGCACATCCCGATTATAAGGACGTTAGCCCTGCCTTTATAAAACGCGCAAATACCGGTGAAGTAGATCATACTGAATTTGAAAAAAAATACATTCATAAAAATGGTCATCTCATAGTAGCACAGGTGGCTAGCTCCCTTGTGCGAAATGTGATAGGTGAGCCGATGTATTTTATTTCTCACGTCATTGACATTACGGAAAGAAGGTATGCAGAAGATGCGTTAATCGAAAGTCAAACATTCCTTCATGAAATTATCGAGAATAATGGTGCTGCTATTTATGTGAAAGACAAAGAAGGCAGACACGTATTAGTCAATAAAAAATACGAGGAAGTTACAGGTCTGAAACGCGAATTCATTATTGGGAAAGCGGATAAAGACGTTTACCCTTTATCTGTTGCGAATGATTATCGTAACAATGATTTGGAAGTCATGGAAAAAGAAATTGTTATAGAAAAAGAAGAGGGATTTGATATAGGCAATGGTAAAAAATTCTTTCTCTCTATTAAATTTCCCTGGCGAGATAAAAATAATACTATCAAAGGTATATGTGGAATATCCACCGAAATTACAGAGCGTAAAAAAGCTGAAGCTGCTTTACAAGAAAGTAGAAACTTTCTCCATGATATAATAGAAAACAATGGAACGGTCATATGTGTAAAAGACCGCGAAGGAGTTCATAAACTTGTAAATAAAAAATGGGAAGAAGTCATTGGAATGAAGCGCGAAATGATTCTTGAAAAAAAATTTGAAGACTACTATCCAGGTGAAATGGCAGATGCACTTCGAAAAAATGATTTAGAAGTAATGAAGAATGGAAAAGCTTTTGAATTTGACGAATTAATTGATGACGGTAAAACCAAGAGACATTTTTTATCTGTAAAATTTCCAATGAGAAATGAGAATAATATCATCACTGGAATTTGTGTGATGGCAAACGAAATCACAGAAAGAAAACGAGCAGAAGAAGAACTCAAAGAAGCAAAAGATTTAGCAGAAGCTTACGCAAGAGAATTATTCAGATTAGCCGCTTTAGATGGATTAACAAAGATTGCCAATCGTCGTCGTTTTGATGAATACTTGGAGATGCAATGGAATAAACATATAGACGAACAAATTCCGTTATCTCTTATTCTGATGGATATTGATTACTTCAAACAATACAATGATTACTACGGTCATCAAGCGGGTGATGACTGTTTGGTGCGAGTTGCCCAAACAATTTCATCGGTAAATCAACGTCCAACTGATTTAGCAGCACGTTACGGTGGAGAAGAATTTGTAGTTATATTACCAAATACTAATATAGAAGCTGCATTTGCAATTGCCGAATCTACCCGGCAAGCAATTTTATCTCTTTCAATCCCCCATTCAAGGTCAGAGGTAAATCCGTATATAACGCTTAGCCTTGGTGTAGTTGCTTTAATTCCATCACAGGCTAGAAATTTAACTGAACTAATCGCTCTAGCCGATGCAGCATTATATAAAGCAAAAAGCCAGGGTCGTAACCGTGTAATAGCTTCTTTAAAAAATAAAACTAACTAAAACTAACGGTTAATCCTTCTTCACCCATCTTCTCTGCTACAGTCTCGCAGGCTTCAATACTTCCTTCATAGCATGCCGCCTGACCCTTATTATGCGCTTCCATTGCAATGCGTTTTGCATCTTTCTCGGATTTGAAGCAAATACGCATTAGGCAATCCTCCACATGGTCGAATGGATTGAAATCGTCATTGAATAAAATAACCCTATGCTCGTAGATATTATCAATCCGAGTTGTAACTTCTGTTTCTTCTTCTATTATTGGCATAGCAATTTACCTTTGATGAGGCTTTTTAATTAACTTTTACCTTATATTTATCTAAATGCACACGGTAGGCTTCTTTTCCGGGAAAAGGAATACGGGCTACACCGCTTGCGTGTGCAGCTTCAGCAACTGCTGTGGATACGCTGTAGTAGACTCTCGGGTCAAATGGTTTCGGGATAATATAGTTTTTACCAAATTGAAATTGCTCTCCCTCGTATGCATCTGATACATATTGTGGGACTTCTTGTCTTGCCAGTTCCGCCAATGCATAAGTAGCGGCTAGTTTCATTTCGAGGGTAATGCGTCTTGCCCGCATGTCTAAAGCTCCACGAAAGATATAAGGAAAACCAAGGAGGTTATTTACCTGGTTCGGAAAATCACTTCTTCCTGTTCCCATGATTAAATCTTCTCGGACAGAAACTGCATCAGGATAAGAAATTTCCGGGTCAGGATTTGCCATGGCAAGAATCAAAGGATCTTTTGCCATAGACGCGACCATAGGTTTCGTCACCTGGTCTTTTTTAGATACGCCTATAAATATATCCGAGTCTTTCATAATATCAGACAGAGTAAGCGCATTTGTTTCTCTTGCAAATTCCTGTTTCATAGAATTTAAATCGGAGCGTTTATTCGAAATTACTCCCTTGGAATCTACAAGATAAATATTCTCTTTCTCGATTCCAATGTTCACAATTAACTTTGCTATTGCAACTGCTGCTGCCCCTGCCCCATTTAATACAACCCTGACATCTTGGGCTTTTTTATTCGACAATACAAGGTAATTAATAACAGCCGCACAGGTAATGATTGCAGTTCCATGCTGGTCATCATGAAAAACAGGAATATCCATGAGTTCGATTAATTTTTCTTCAATGTAAAAACATTCAGGCGCCTTGATATCCTCTAAATTAATTCCGCCAAAAGTAGGCTCCATTAATTTAACTGCACGAATAAATTCGTCAGGATCTTTTGTATTGAGTTCAATATCAAATACATCAATACCTGCAAAGTTTTTGAATAATACTGATTTGCCTTCCATTACCGGCTTACCAGCGATAGCCCCAATATCACCGAGTCCCAAAATAGATGTGCCATTGGAAATGATTCCAAGTAAGTTTCCACGATTCGTATACTCATAGGCAAGCTCTGGATCCTTTTGAATTTCTAAACAGGGATAAGCCACGCCCGGAGAATAGGCGAGTGCCAAATCGTAAGCATTCTTTGTAGCTTTCGTTGAGACTATTCCCGTTTTGCCGCGCGGATGTGATCTGTGGTATGCTAAAGCTTTTTCCTTGTAATCTTCTTCCATTATTTGTTCCTTTTCTGAATCTCGCTTAACGCTCGTTTCGAATAATGAGACAGTGCCTGTCGGCAACTTGGGCTATCGCCCAAACCCATTGGCTGCTTATTATCCAATAAACTTTGCATGCTTCTTACTTTCCTACGCAGAATTTACTAAAAATTCTTCCGAGTATTTCTTCTGTTCCAACTTTTCCATTTATTAAACCTACATTTTCTAACGCATAATCGATTTCTTTAATATAAATTTCTGCCGGAGCACTTTCCATTAGTTCAATTGCAAGCATAAGACATTCTTGGATTTTTCGGAAGTAATACTCGTTCCTTTCTTCCAAAAGTACAAAGTCATCGGATTTGTCTATATGGATTAAATGAGTCTGAATTGAATTTAAAAGTTCTTCTAGACCTTGTTTGGTTTTACACGAGACCTCGCAGGGATTTATTCCGACTGATTGAAATTGTGCGCTAGTTTTTTCCCAAGTTTCAGTCGCTATATCAATTTTATTCGCGACTAGAATAGAATTTTTTATTTTAGATTCATGCAGACTTATAAATTTTTCAAAGTCAATAGGAATTGATACATCTAGAACAAACAAGCGAAGATTTGCGCTGGCAAATTCATTTTGACTTCGTTCAATCCCCATTCTTTCAATCGTATCCTGAGTCTCACGAACACCGGCTGTATCAATGAGTTGCAAAGGAATTCCATTTAAAGAAAAGCTCTCCGAGAGGTAATCGCGTGTTGTCCCCGGAATATTAGATACAATCGCGCGCTCTCTGCCAATAAGACTATTTAACAAGCTCGATTTACCCGTGTTAGGCTCACCATAGATTACAATTTTGTTTTGTTCGATAAAGCTTTCTGCTCGCTTTGCATTTCGAAGAACCTTTGTGCATAATTCACAGAGAGCAATCATTCTACTCTTTCGTTCTTCTTTTGTTTCATATGTTAAATCTTCAGTAGAAAAATCAATCTCCGCTTCACATTCTGCCTTGAGGCTAATGAGGTCACTCCTTACACGCGAGCTAAGCCTGTGAATTTCTCCGAATACATTTTTTTGTGCAAGCTCGAGTTCAAAGCTGGAGCGAGCACTAATGAGCCGCCCGATCGCTTCAGCACCGGTTAAGTCCAATTTGCCGTTAAGGAACGCTCTCTTGGTGAATTCTCCTTCCCGTGCAGGTCTTGCACCATTTTTAAAAATAACCTGGAGTGCTTTTTTTAGAAGAATCGGATTTCCATGTAAATAAAACTCGGCGAGATCTTCGCCTGTATAAGAGTTCGGATTTTTAAAAAAGAGAAATACAATTTGGTCGATTCGATTGCCCTCATCCACAAAGTCACAGTAGATAGCCTTCCTGGGATTTGAGCCAATGAATTCAGGAGTAAAAAGACTTCCCTTTCCGAAGAGAATCTTTGAACAAATAGACAAAGTCTCTTCTCCGGATAAGCGGATAATTCCTATTGCACTCGGAATATTTCCAGAAGAAATGGCTGCAATTGTATCGCTCACTCTAAGCGTCTAGATTATCATCGTCATCCGGTAAGTCCGGATTTTTATTTTCAACATCTTTATACTTGTGTCTGTCTTTAGAAGAAATCACTCGAACTCTTTTATAAGTTCCATTTCCTTCACTTCTGGTAAATACTTTCTCGTCTTTTTGGAGCGCCATATGGATAATGCGTCTTTCATAAGGATTCATTGGCTCGAGTAGTCTTGATCTTCCAGTCTTAGCAACACCGGATGCGATAGAGCGACTCAAGCGGATAAGCGACATTTCTCTCTTATCTCGGTAAGATTCAATGTCTAGAATAATTTTTCTACCGTGACGAACCTTTTGGTCTACCATAAGGTTTAATATGAATTGGAGAGAATCAAGAGTAGCCCCGCGCTTTCCAATTAAAATTCCTGATTCAGCACTTCCTAGTTCGATGTAGATTTTTCCATCTACATCTCCCATGCCTACTACCTCTGCTTCAATTCCCATCTTCTTTAAAATGGTAACAACAATTCCATGAATGATTTTTTCTGCTGGTAAGTCTTTAGAGGAAACATAAGCGCGGACAATGGCAGGTTTCTTTGAGGTAAATCCCAAGAAGCCGCTCTTTCCCGGGTCTACGATTTCGAACTTTAAATCTCCTTCTTCGAGTCTTAAAGTGCTTAAAGTAAATTCTTCTGCTTCTGATTTTGTTTTTGCTTCTGCTTCAAAAATATATCCTAACATATCTACTCCTTATTATTTCGTTTTTAATTGATTCTTCTTGCCAAGTCTATTTGTGACTGTCTGTTGAACAATAGACAATACGTTCTGAATAGTCCAATAGAGAGTAACCCCTGATGGCATTGTCCAGAAAAAATACAACATGATAAGTGGCATAAGATACATCATCGTTTTTTGATTTGGGTCTGT
>JANMOF010000228.1:0-8265 GCA_031368925.1 Leptospiraceae bacterium | reverse complement strand
AATCCTTTTTAGATTATTTTTCTATGGATAAATTTCAAACTATTTTCGTATATGGATTCTTCGACTTTGTGATTGGCTTCTGTTCGTAAGGAAAACATTTTTTCTAATATGAACGGGAGATTGGATGAGTCATTTCTTTTTCCTCTATGAGGAGGCGGAGCTAAGAAAGGCGCGTCTGTTTCTATAAGAATATTTTCCAGTGGAACTTGTCTTGCTGCCTCTTGAATATCCTGTGCATTTTTAAAAACAACTACGCCCGAAAAAGAAATATAATATCCCAATTCTACAAATTTAAGTGCATACTCGGCATTATACGCAAAGCAGTGGATTACGCCAAAGCCTTTGCCTTTATAGTCTTTTAAAACCTGGTATGTATCTTCTGCCGCATCCCTGGAGTGAATCACTACGGGTAACGCGTGTTTGACGGACATTTCCATGAAATGATGAAATGTCTTGAATTGGGATTCTTTGGTTTCTTTTTTATGATAATAATCTAAACCGATTTCTCCGATTCCTACAAAATTCTTTTCGTCTTTGCAGGAATCTATCATACTTGAAATTTCTTCTACTTCTGGTGACTCTATATTATCCGCAGGATGACACCCAATCGTATAAGAAAGATCTATTTCTGTCTTTGTATCCCACGCGATACGCTTAGCCGCAAGGGAGCGATCTAGATTAATCCCAATTTGCACAATCTTTTTTACTCCAGCAACTTGCGACTTTTCTAATGATACAGAAATATCCTGACCCTGTGCTTCGATTATGTCTAAGTGACAATGCGTATCTATCAAACTGTAGTTCATACAACCATAAAAATTAAAATCTATGCTAGCTAAAGCAATTTTTACTTAATCTTAAAACTCACAGGGATTTCTAGAATCGTATTTTCGGGTAATGTAAAATTCCAGTCCTGAATGACTCGGTAAAACTCCTCGTCAAAAATTTTATATTTACAAGGACGAATTGTTTTTACCTGAGATGCTTTTTGTTTTGCGTCGATAACGATACTCCATTCGCATTCAGATTCAAGTCCGTCTTCGAGTGCCTGGGCGGGATAAGAAATTTTATTTCGAATTTTATTTATCTCCTCTGAAACTGCTCCTTCCGTTGATGAAGTTTTATCTGTTTGCTGAGTTTGGTTCACCCCTTCAGTATTATTTGCAAATACAAAAGAAATAAATCCACCAGCACCCTTTTGAATTTCTATTTGATTGGCGTCCTCTTGTTTGCTATGTAGATTGTAGAATAAAAACAATCCAATCGCATAGAACAAAAGAGATATAAGAAAAGAGTTTTTTAAATTCATGAAAAAGGGGGCTTGGGGCGCTAGCCCCAAATCATAAAGATAAATATTCCCTTGACAGTAAAAATTACAATCAATAAATGAATGTAGACTCCAATGCAAATATTTAGGCGGCTTCTTTCTTATTCATTGAAATATAGATATCGTTTTATGGCGGGGATTCTCTTTGCTGTATTGACGGCTCTAATTAATGCATCTTCTATTACTATTTTGATTCCTCTTTTCGATGCTCTTGGTTCTGATAAAAAAACAAATTTTCATTTGGACTTTACAGTTCCTGAATATAATATTTTGATTAAAGAAAAAATGTTTGGTCGTGATTCTCTTGATGGACTTGAAAAACTCAAACGCCTAATTATTGTTTTAAAATTTCGTGTGAATAATACCATCAAAGACATGGACTCTACAGAAATTGTTTGGACTATTTGCAAACTGATTGTCCCACTTTATGTATTAAAGATGATCTGTTTTTTGTTGTCTGTTTTTTGTATTGCGACAAGTGGTTATAATGCGGTGCGAGATTTACGACAGGAACTTTTTGATAAAGTGCAGACTCTTCCACTAACGTATTTTTATAAAGAGAAGACAGGATTACTGATGAGTAGAATTATCAATGATGCGGAGACTGTTGCCGCAGTTATTTCCAGTAATTTACGAGACGCTATTATTAATTTCTTTTATGTCATTACTCATCTATTTGTTTTATTGTATTTGAATACCGAATTACTCTTAATAGCCTCAATAACAGTTCCAATTATTATTTATCCTGTTACTTTATTTACAAAAAAGATTTCTAAATCTACTTCTAAATTTCAAGAGAGAATGGCTGACTTAAATGCCAATGTTCAAGAAATGATTTCTGGTATCCGTGTTATCCGCAGTTTTTCAATGGAAAATTATGAACTAGAAAAGTTTAATGATATTAATACAAAACTATCTCACCGAAATTTTAAGGGACAATTCTATTTACAAGTTGCGCCTGGGCTTGTTGAATTAACATCTTCTATTGTTGTTCTAGGTTTTTTTGCGATTGGCGCCAAATTGATATTTAACGGTAGCTTTACACAGGGAGAATTCATGGCGTTCTTACTTACGCTTTTATTTTTACTTCGCCCCCTTACTCAACTCTCCCAAATGGTTGGAAAAATTACCCAGGCAAATATTTCAGGGACACGTATTTTTGAAATAATTGATAAAGAAAATTCTGAGTCTCACGAGGAAGAATTAGGAGTTCATGTAAGCCCGCTAAAAGATTCTATTCAGTTTAAAAACATACATTTTCATTATCCGGAGACAAACAACGATGTGCTGCATGGAATTGATTTTGAAATTAAAATTGGGGAAACAGTAGCGTTTGTCGGTTCGAGTGGTAGCGGCAAATCAACATTAATGGATTTAATTCCACGCTTCTATAATCTTTCAGTCGGAGAAATTACTTTTGATGGTGTAAATATCAGCGAGTATAATTTGCATGACTTGCGAAGAAAAATTGGAATTGTTACACAAAATATTTTTTTATTTCATGGGACAGTTGCTGAAAATATAGCTTACGGTAGACCGAATTCGAATTTGAATGAAATCATAGAAGCGGCTAAGCTTGCTAATGCGCATGAGTTCATCATGGAAATGGAACATGGATATAATAGCATTTTAGGTGTTCGGGGACTCAATCTTTCCGGGGGACAAAGGCAAAGACTTGTTATTGCCAGAGCACTTTTGCGTAATCCTGAGATATTAATATTAGATGAGGCAACTAGTGCGTTAGACGCTCAAACTGAAAAACTTGTAGGCGATGCGCTAGATCGACTCTTCAAAAATAGAACTACTTTTATTATAGCGCACCGACTATCTACCATTCGCCGCATCCCTAAAATTGTAGTGATGGACAGTGGACAGATTGCTGAAGTAGGAGATCATGAATCACTCATTGCGCAAAATGGTCTTTATGCGAAACTCTATGAGAGTCAATTTGTTCCTACTCAGGTTTAATCAATACTTTTTGTAAGGACATGATTAATCATGTCCTTACTCTAATAAAGATCGAAGCATCCAGGCAGTTTTTTCATGTATATCCAATCGCTGTGTGAGCAAATCCATAGTAGCCTGATCTTTGCCTTTTTCCGCTACCTCAAAAATTTCTCTCGCAGTGCGGATTGCTGTTTCATGACCTTGGATTACATTTTTAATCATCTCTGGTGCTTTAGGAACTTTTGTGTCTTCCTTTACACTTGTCAGTTTACTCATTTCAGCGTAGGTTCCCGGTGCAAAAAATCCGAGAGAGCGAATCCTTTCTGCAATCGGATCAACAGCATTCCATAACTCCGTGTATTGTGCCATAAACATTTTATGTAGGGTGTCAAACATCGGACCTGTTACATTCCAATGATAGCCATGAGTTTTTAAATAGAGCATGAAAGTATCGGAAAGGAGACTTTTTAGTCCTTCCGCAATATTTTTTCTATGTGCATCTGAAATTCCTATATCAATTTTCATTTACTTTTATCTCCGTATCTGGTAATCTGAGACTAGAATCTATTCGTTGGTAAAATTAGAAAAGAATTTTATTTTAAAGATTCGATTTTTAACGAAAAGTATTTTTTTATGGAATGAACTATGAAAATTTCCTATTTACTGGTATTGATTTTAGTTTTTAACTGTTTTATGAGAGTAGATTGGGATAATGGCGGTAAGCCTCCTCGCATATATACATACGATCATCCGCATGATGGTAATTTAACAAAAGCTGAACTTGCGCGTAATCCAGAATCCCAATCAAATGGAATGTATAGAATTAAAACCCCGGAAGAATTAGCCGGACCCAGACCTAATAACTGTGTAAGTAAACTTGCAAAGTGTATGAGTGATTGTAGTAATAACTATGATATTAATAGTTCATTTTTCGCATTGAAAGAAGCTATCATAAGAGCCAAAAGAGCAACATGCTACGATGAATGTTATAACGATGTAACGCCAGGTTGTGATTATCCGCTAAAAAGAATTCAGTATTAGTTTTTTATAAATCTACATCTTACCGATAATAATAGTCATGAAATTAAAACTTTTAAAATTAATTTTTGGAATGAAGCTGTTATTTGAAAAACTATTTAAAAAAAATAAACTTTATATTGAGAGTGGAACATCTGTTATCCCATTAAGAATATTACGAAGAAAAACTTACCAGGTTGGAAGAGGAGTTGATTCGTCTAGAGAAATAGCATTAAATTCACTCGAACTAAGTCGGGTTCATGCTACAATAGAGAAGCATAAATTTGATTATTTTTTAATAGACAATTTTTCCAAGAATGGAACTTTTTTAAATGGAGAGCGGCTAGCACCGGGTATCCCCTATATACTCATACACAATGATAATATTGAAATGGGCGATGTTTGTATTAAATATTTGAGAGAATAGGGTCGGGTCTTTTCTATGTCTCATAGAAGGGATGTCCTATCGGAGATATAGAAAAAATATTTAGCCATTTCTAAAAAAATTCTTGCTTTAAATTTTAACTCAAATAATATTTGGAGCCTAAAAAATAAGAGGTCACAAATATATGTTATACATTGCAAACCTAACATCCATTATTTTATTTGTTTTTACTATCTCATTCTTAGTTGCGGAGCCATGGAGTAAACCAGAGAAAAGAGATTCGAGAGTTGATTCAAAACAAACCGCAAAATTAACAAAGAGTAATTTTAGATAAGGAATTTAGATTTCAAAGTATCCTATGATATTGTCTTTTCCTGAATTCTTTACTTTGTATAATGCAATATCAGCTTTACTATAAAGATCTTCTGGTGTTTCTCCGTGGGTGGGAAATTCTGATATTCCTCCACTGACAGATATAGGAGACTTAATTTTTTCGATTGAGGTTGTTTTTAATATCTCACTAAAACGTTTACATGCAATTAAAGCCGCCTGTGTATTAACCTCGGGCAAAATAATAGTAAACTCCTCCCCACCAAACCTACAAATTGTATCTTCCTGTCTAAATGATTCCTTGAGAGTAATTCCAATTATCCTTAGAACTTCATCACCTATTGCATGACCATGCTTGTCATTGAATAATTTAAAATCATCCACATCAAAAACAAATAAGCATAGGGGACGATTATACCTTTTTGCTCGCTTTAATTCCCGTTTGATTGCAAGGTTAAAATATCGTCGGTTATAAACACTGGTGAGTTCATCTACAACTGAGTTTTTAACGACGGAATCAAAAAGATTTAATTCAATAATTTTGGGATTCTTAATAACTCGATTATTTTCTAATATATGATCTAAGAGTGCCACTCTAAAGCTTACCTTCCTACCCATTTTATTACACATGACGACTCGATGATTGTAAATTTCTTTCCAAAATTCGGAAGCTTCATTCTCGGTGAGTTCTAGGTTTGCGATTATATAAAATAAATCAGAGAAAAATCCCGCGGAAGAATTTTTACTGAGCGCTTCGAGTTTATGAAGTATGAGTTCCTCATTCGTTAGGTCCTCATCTAAAATTTTTATTATCTCTTCGGTGATTTTCGTTTCGCGTCCTCTTAATTCTTCTAAAGTAACTGTTGCGCTAATTAATTCTTCCCGTGCAAGGTTTCCCACTTTCTCCTGGGCGGAAATAATTTTATAAGCATCAATTAATTCTGTATTACTGAGATTTGTAACTTTTTCATATGCATCAATGATCTTGCGAAGATAGCGGATTTCTTGTTCTTTGTCATTTGAGTCAAATTTTTCCATTTATTTATCAATGAGAAAGTTATTTCCCTGGTAACATTAGCGCTTTAAATCAAAAACAGCAAGAATAAAAAGGTGCGCTTTGGAATTTTTGATAAATATTTTATTGATGAATTTATAGGAGTAGAGACAGGTTTGAAACCTGTCTCTACGATTTCGATAACTTTTTTAACAATGGAAAAATTAAAATTATTCTCCGCCGCCTGCTCTGAATCCACCGCCACTAACTTCAAGAATTACGCCAGTAATGTAAGATGCAGCGTCAGAAGCTAAGAATGCAGCGGCACCAGCGATATCATCTGGTTTCCCAGTTCTACCAAGGTAGATTGCTTTTTTCATTCCTTCTCTCATTGCCTCAGGAATGGCAGCAGTCATATCAGTTTCGATAAATCCCGGAGCGATTGCGTTCACACGAATTCCACGAGATGCAAACTCTTTTGCACATGCTTTTGTAAAACCAATTACACCAGCTTTAGAAGCGGCATAGTTTGTTTGTCCTGCGTTTCCATCAATACCAACGATAGAAGTTAAGTTAATGATGTTACCACTTTTTTGTTTCATCATTGTCTTGATCGCAGCTTGGGTTGCATTATAAGTTCCTGTGAGGTTAACAGCGATTACAGCATCCCATTGTTCTTTTTTCATTCTCATGAGAAGTGTGTCTTTTGTGATACCAGCATTATTAATTAGAACGTCAACGGAGCCAAATGCTTTTACAGTCGCCTCTATCATAGCAGCACAATCTTCTTCTTTGGTAACGTTGCAGGTAACTGCAATTGCATTGTATCCAAGACCTTTTAATTCTTCTGCTGTTGCTTTAGTAGCTTCTTCGTTCATGTCCACAATAACTAGATTAGCTCCGAGACCACCAAATTTTAGAGCGATTGCTTTTCCAATTCCTCTTGCTGAACCAGTAATAATCACGCTTTTATTTTTAAAATCAATCATCTTATTCTCCTAAAATTATATTCCATATTTAATTAAATTTTCTTCAATTCTAATATTCACTTCTGTTCGGGCACATTCGATTACAACGCGAATCGCGTTCTTCACTGCGAGTGCAGAGGAAGAACCGTGACCAATTATACAAGTTCCATTTACTCCAAGTAAAATAGCTCCACCATATTCTGCATAATCCATTCGCTTTTTCATTGCCTTTAGGGTTGGCTTAAGTAAAAGAGCGCCCGTTTTGGCTATGCTAGATTCAGTGATGTTATTTTTCAAGATGTTAAAGATGGATTTTGCTAAACCTTCTGTAGCTTTTAAAATAATATTTCCAATAAAGCCATCACAGACGACAACGTCTACTTCCCGTCCAGATCCATATAAGTCACGTCCCTCTATGTTTCCAATAAACTTAAAAGGAATTTTTTTTAATAATTCGAATGTCTTTAGAGAGAGAGCATTACCTTTTTTATCTTCTTCTCCATTGGATAAAATTCCAATCTTAGGTTCAGGAATTCCAAAGATTTCGCGAGCATAGATTTCTCCCATAACAGCAAATTGAGCTAAGTATTCTGGTTTGCAATCTACATTTGCGCCACCATCCAAAAGTAAAAGAGGAGTTCCTTCTTCTTGCGGAAGCGGGACGGCTATTGGTGGGCGGTGAACACCGTTTATCCGCCCAAGGTATAATAGGGATGCAGCCATAGATGCGCCTGTATTCCCCGGAGAAAACATGCCAACGCATTCCCTGTCAGCAACTAACTTTACAGATTGGACAATAGAGGATTCAGGCATTGACCTGACCGCGACTGAAGGAGAATCATTCATTCCGATTATTTCAGTCGCATGAACGACTCGGATCTTAGATGTATCGTATTCGTATTTGAGAAGTTCTTCGCTTAAAATCTCTTCATCACCAACAAGGATAACTGAGTATCCAAATTGGTTTACAGCATCAACTGAGCCTTCAACTAAACCCGCGGGACCGAAATCGCCGCTCATTGCGTCAACGGCGACCCACATGGTGCTTATTCTTCTTGTTTAGATTTCTTGATTTTTGGAGCTACTACCAATTTGCCGTTATAAAAACCGCAAGCTGGACAGACTCTATGAGAAAGTATGAAAGCACTGCAATTGGAACAAGGAACTAGGTTTGGCTTCCCGATTGCATGGTGTGCTCTATGTGATCTTACTTTCGATTTTGATTTACGTTTCTTGGGAACTGCCATTTTTTTCCTCTAAAAATAATATTATTGTACTAGGATTTACCATTTTTTTT
>JANMOF010000209.1:0-1796 GCA_031368925.1 Leptospiraceae bacterium | reverse complement strand
CAAAGGGTTTTCAAGTAACGATTCTAGAAGCACGAAACAGAACCGGCGGACGAATTTGGACTGATAACCCTTTGCAGTAAGTTTTCGTGCTGCGGCTAATCCTGATATTCCTGCCCCAACAATTAAGACTTCTTTTTTATTCGTCTCTTCTTGCGGCAAAATAGGATTTCCGCTTAGTGCCCCGATACTGGTAATGAGTAGTTTTAGAAATTGATTTCTTGTCATAGGAAAAATAAACTAGGTATATAGAATTAGTATCGGGTTTTTCAAAATTAGGATTTATTCTTTTCGCCTATACGTATACGCATATTTAAAAATTTCTCTATCTGCAAAAGGAATATTTACCTCAGCAGAGAGAGAATTTCTTTCCAACAATTACGTAGTTGCACCGATTTTTTTTATTTTCCATCTCATTGCGTTTGGTTGCGGATACACTTTGCTTACTGGTTTCTTTAGTCCTATGTTTACTCCTTTCTATATTCACATTTCTGTTTCAGTATACAAACCACTATAGGAAAGGGTATACGAAGGAGTAAAGAAAGTGTATCGTTAGGAGAAGGAAAGATAATGGAATTAGAAAAAGATTTTGATTTATAAATTTAGAAAAATAATATTGTCTAATAATATATAGGAAAATTATGGAATCTATTGATATTTACTTTTGGTTTAGTTTTTTATTTAGTTTTTCGCTTGGTGTATATATTATAATTCAAATTATTCGAAAACCAATTTCTTTTAAATAGAAAAAAGTCGGGTCGTAAAATTCTGATTTTCGCGTAGGGATCATTATTATCCCTTCTGGAATAACGATTATCATTCCTTGTCTTGCTCGAGTTAATAGAACACGGTAGGCATTTTTCAAAAATACTTGTCTCTCTTCCTTTCGGATATGATTCCATTTTTCACCGACAAATGATCTGTATTCCCAACCAATATCTGAGTATCTAAAGTCTGCATCCCAAGTTACACAAATCCAATCTAATTCTAAACCTTGAATATGAAATTCTGTCACCACATCTTCTAAGTAATAAGAAGACCGAACATCTTCTTTAGAATCTAGGAACCAATGAATAGGATCAATTGGAGATTTTACATCAATGGCGTATGGTTTTAAACGTTGCGCTTGAGATGAAACTACAATTCCATAACGCTCTGAGCCGCTTGCTTTGGATTTTAACCATTCTTTCGCTTTTGATAAATCTCTTGTGATTACGATAGGAAAATTTTCTTGAATCTTCAATAAAGTTTCTTGTCCCTCTACAATCTTAATGTCAAGGATATTCTTCACTAATAAAGAAACATATTTCGAACGAAACGAGCGCATGGAAACAGAAAGATGAAGTTCTTCTTTGTAAAATAAATTTGATTTTAATGAAATACTTTCCAATGTTTCTAGCGCATTATACTCATTATCTTTTAGATTAGGAGAAATATAAATATCCCAATTTTCAAAAGAACGGATAACAGATTCGATCCACTCCTTGATTCCTGCTTCTCCTGTATTGATTTCTTGCCCACCACCAACCAAGCAAACAATCACTGCCCAGTCAGTATGTCGGTCGAGGTTGGAGTTGGAGAATAACGACTGTTTTCCCAGTTTAAAAAACTAATTGCCTTATCGTCAGTAAAATTATTTACATTTTGAATTAGATCATTCAATTCTAGTGAGCTCACAACCATCGGGAAAAGTATTTTAGAATGTTGCGGTGTTGTAGAAATATTTACAGCCTTACCATTATAATTGGGAATGATAAGTAGAGGTGCAATGTATTAGACTTGTTGCGAAATTAAATGTC
>JANMOF010000199.1:0-4297 GCA_031368925.1 Leptospiraceae bacterium | reverse complement strand
CATTTGGATTAGATGATGTTTTTACTTTGAAATTAGATATCAACGGAAATTTCAGGTGGGCTAAGCAAATGGGGGGTAGTGCCTACGACAGGGCTACCAGTATCAACATTGATAAAACGGGTAATGTGCTGTTGACGTTCTGACCTGCGTATGCCCCTAAACTGATTTTAGGCTGCCAGTAATTGTCTGATTTATCTTTTACCTTTCTTAATATTTCTACAGAAATTCTAGATTTCTTCACCTCTTCTTTGTTGTTTATTGCGGCAAATGAAAGTTTGTCTACGTCAAACTCCGGGGGATTTAATAAAAAATCAGAGAAAGGATTTTCTTCTAAGGCTAAAGGAACGGCAGGATCCAGGTTTAAAACTTGCTTTAAGATAAATAAGGATAATCGGTATTGTCCCCTTGCTCTAGTTTCTGCTAATTCTACTTCTCTAAATTTTGAATTCAATTCTATACTTTGTAGATCTGTTGCAAACCCTGTTTTTTTAAATGCCTGGATGTCGGAAAACTGTGAGAGAATTCGTTCGTATGATTTTTGGATTAAGTAGACTTTGCCACCGGCTAATAGCGTTTCTAAGTATGCTTTGCGGATTTCAAATGTTAGCTTCTCTTTTGCTATTTTAAAATCTTCTGCATTCGAAATTTCTTGGAGCTTTGCAATTTCTACCTCTGTGCTTGTGTCTCCGCCATCGTAAAGAAGTTGCTGGACAGTGAGGCGAACATCGTTATATGCGCTGTCAGTCTGGTTGATGTTTAAATTTTTTAATCCGAAATAAGAAACGCCAACCCTTGGGAGATAATTTCTCCATTTCTCGGTTACAAGCATTCTAAATGCATCTTTTTTTGAATGAATAGTTTGGAGTAATATATTATTGGTTGTTCCGACAAGAACGGATGAATCCAATGTCAGTCGTAAAGGTTCCTGGGAATCTGCGAAAATCATTGAAAATAAAAATGAGGATAACACAAAAGTGAATAGAGCTAGCATTATTAATTTATTTTGAAAGGTTTTCATTTGTAATAACTCTTGTAACATTGAATGATTTTTTGTGCATGGTAAGTAAGTTTAACAATGAGTCAAGATAATTTTTTATCTTGATTGGAATTTTTTTAAAATAATTAAATGAAAATAGAAATTAGTGCATACTATTAATTATGCGTAGATGTAAAATGAGTTAAGTACTTATTAGTTGAAAAATAATATTAAGAGTGAATTTGATGAGAAATAAAAAAGAATGAATAATAGTGTCAGTTCGAGCGTAAGTCGAGAAGTGCTAATAAATGACGCTTTTTAGTTTTGTAGTTCTCGACTAATGCTCGAACTGACAGGAATGTTTATGCAAATCTCTATAAGTTGAGGTAATGAAATACCTTACTTAGGATTTTTTTGTATCCAGTCTAGAAAAGAAACGGTGAATTCTTCTAAATCTGGTTCATAGATTTTTGTGCGGGCATGGGAGGTGATTTGTTGAGAATTGATATTTTCTCCTTTTCTTGTGCCCGAAGAATCAACGTCGTTAGGTGTTACCCACCATGCCATAATTCCGTTTGTGTATTTTTCTTTGGAATACTCAAATAGGAAATTGAGGTTTCGATCATAGACTCGGATGTAATTATTTGAATAGTAGTCATGCCAAACCGGTAGAGTGAGAAGAGTAGGCAGGCTTGCAAGGAAAGTTAGTTTTTGGATTAGTCCTAGAAAGGCTATATTGCGTTTGTTGATAGATGTGCGGGGTCCGAAATGACCTACGATATAATAATCAACATCTCTTTTTCTTAGGATAAGGTTGCCATTTTCTTTTTTGAAGAGAGGGTTTAGGGTTCCTATTCCGTCTGAGCCAGTGAGCTGGGAATAATTATATGTTAAACTTAAAATATTTCCGACTGGTACTGAGTCTAGTCCATTGTCTTTTATATCTTCGATAGGTGTTCCTATTTTAGTTAAGTCTCCGAGGATACGGGTATCATAGTCTATGCGGGATACATAGCGTCTTATTTTTCCTGAGCCTACTTGGTCAGTATGATAATCATAAAACCCAACGAGGGCGATTTTCTTTTTGTCTATACTTGCTGGTATGCTTTCTAGTTTTTGTGCTGGCTCTTTGTAAAAGAACTTAGCATTGCAAGCAGAATAAAAAGAGATGAGGATAAATAAAAGTAAACGTTGTGTGCATATATTTGTCAAAATGTATTTCCTATTAAAAAAAATCTAGAAGTCGGAATCTTTGAGACCTGTGATTTTACGGATTTGTTCTCTTTTCATTCCCCAGGCTAAGAGTTCTTTGGCAGTTTCGATTTTACCTTTCTCAATCCCTTTCTCAATCCCTTCTTCGATACCTTCTTCCTTCATTCTTTGGAGTTGGTATTTGAATCGGGTAGAATAATCCATTTCGGTTTTGAGTCTTGCTTCATAAAGCTCTCGGGATTTTTTATCGTGGGAAACAAATTTGAGTTTGTTCATTGCCTTTTTGATTTTTGGATTCTTCTTTTCTAAAGCTTTCATTTGTTCCCCCTTTAAGTGTGTCACTTCTTTTAGTAGATAGACCCAATAATCTAAAGGATTTTGAATAGAGTTCAAATCGAGATTAAATTTGGGTATTTCAATGATGCGGATACTCAAATCATCTGTCAACTGAATTTCTGGCTGTTCTTTGGATGCAACTTGGAATGACCAATAAAAACGTGATTCATTTTTAAAAAGCTCAAAGTTTACAAAGTTGAAAGAGTAAACTTTTGGAAGTTTTGTATAATCCTGCCCTTTGCCAATGGACTTTGCATACAATTTACTCCAATAGTAAAGTGTTCTCTGCGGGAAAAAAAGTTGCTTTGAGGCTTGCATTTCAATTAAAAATTTATTTCCCTGAGAGTCGGTAGCTCGTATATCAAGAACGATTGCTTTATCCGTTTTAGTGTCTTTCGGAATTTCTGGGTTAAGCACTTTCAGAGAGGCGATTTGATTTTTTCCTTGAAAGTCTGGAAATGAATTTAACAAATCAAGTAACACATCATCATCATTGGAAAACACAATCTTAAATGTGAAATCATTTGTAAGAGGAAGAAGTTTCATTGGGTGCTAGATTTAATCCCACTAAGGTCTTGTCAATTTATTATCTGTAAACTAACAAAAAAAGTATTGACTTATTTTCTAAATATGATACTTTACTCCGCTAATTTGGAGAAACCTATCTTGTCATAGCTTCTCCTTACAAAAATAATAGCTGAAAGAGTGGAGAAGTAAGATGAAAAATACAATACTAAGAAAAGTGAATAGACTATTAAGAAGGGGCAAATGTAAGAAGCTGCTAGTGAGATTTCAGGGAATGCTAGCCTTGATTAGTTTTGTATTTTCGATATTACTACTACCAAGTTCGATGTATGCACAGGATCCGATAATCCCGATAGGACTAACGGGTGGAGGAGCGACAGGGAATCCGACGTTGCAGTTAGATAATTATGATGCAGCAGGTATGCAGGAGTTTTTCCAGGATGCAAATTTACAGGCGGGCGATGTAGATAGCTGGGTAGCGTTAGTAGTGGATAATATTGGTATGCTTCGAGCATCGTGGGAAAGTGATGCTGATTTACAGATACAAGCATATGTAGATAATTTGAATGTTACGGATAATTACAATGGAGTAGAAAATTACCGAGATGCATTATTAAAAGAATTACAATCCCAAAAAGAAGCAGCATTAGAAATATGGGAGAGAACAGCGAATACTGATATATACCTGCAACTGGAGAATTACTTAACTAACCTGACCAGTGGGATATATGACGACGCAGTGGGGAATACAGACAGTAGCCTTACGGATACAAGTGGAATATCCCAAAATACAAGGCTAACACCGGATCAGATTCAGGATCAATTTAACCGTAGTAGAGAGGTGTGGCAAACACAGTTCCAAGATTCTACAGATCAGGGGCTAAAGGAATACGGGGATTCGCTTGATGCGATAAATGAGAATTACACTCGCTTTATGGATCAATTGGATAGTGCCGATGTGAACTTCCAACAGAATCTACAAGCGATACAGGAATACAAGACGAATGTCATCAATGGAATTAAGGGGACAGTCAGTGGGCTGAGTGACTTTTTAAATAATCCAGCCAATGAGAGTTTGTTTGGAGCACCTAGCAGTCGCTTTCAAGCAGGTAATGACTTACAGGCGTTAATTGATAAATTTACAACCAAGATAGCTAATATGGGGACAAATGACTTTAGCCTCATCTTGACTCAGTTGGCATCTGATATGGCTAGTTATTTGAATACTCAGACGAGTCTTGCAACGAT
>JANMOF010000114.1:0-3491 GCA_031368925.1 Leptospiraceae bacterium | reverse complement strand
TTTGATATACACTCTATTATCCCCTCACGTGCAAGCTTTTAGATGCTTTTCCCGCAAAAGCCTTGCACCTTTCTGAATCTAATTCCTATTTTGTCACTGATTTTTCAGGCTTGTAGCTTTTTTCAGTAAGCCCTAAATAGTAAATGGCGTGGCTTTTTGCAAATAAAAAATCCTATTTCACCTTAGTTCCATGGGTTTTTTTCAATGACATGTTGGCTTTATCCTATTTACTAGCAATACTCTTGAGTGGTTTGTAATACCGATTTACTTATGTTGTATATAAAATACTCTAAATCTAGTATTGCAAATAATAAATAGGGAGTAGTATCTTAGAAGCAAATATGATTCAATTACCCGGATATCAAATTCTTGAGAAAATCCATGATGGTGAAAAAAACTTAATTTTCAGGGCTCTGGCAAAAGACAGTTCAGTCATCATAAAGACATCCGTATTTAATTCTAGTACCAGTAAAGAAAGTAACCAATTAAGATATGAATATGAAGTCTTAAAAATATTTAATAATGCTAATATCATAAAGCCAATCAATTTAGAGGTATTTAAGAATAAGGTATTTCTAATATTAGAAGATACTAATGCTCTATCACTGGATTTTTTTTTAAAAGAAGCTAATTCCGATTATTCGGTCTTTCTTGCTATTGCTTTAAAAATTCTTTCTGGTCTTTCTGAAATTCATAGTCATAATATGATTCACCATGAAATCAGACCAGAAAATATATTGTATAATTTTCAAAACGGCGAATTGCGTATTATTGATTTTGCAAGTTCTAGTAATTTAAAAAAACAAGAATCTATCGTTTATGGAAAAAGTATAAATGCTAAGAATCTTCCTTATTTATCGCCTGAAAAAACTGGCAGAATGAATCGAACAGTTGATTATAGAACTGACTTTTATTCTCTAGGAATTACATTATATAAATTAATTACTTCCAAATTACCATTTGCAGATGAAACTCCGATGAAAATGATTCATTCCCACCTTGCAAAAAGTCCTACTCCGCCTTCTGAATTATCTAATGTACCTAAAATTCTTTCAAAAATTATAATGAAACTTTTAGAGAAAAATCCAGAAGAGAGATACCAGAGTTGTTTTGGGGTTATTCAGGATTTACTCCATTGTAAAAATATCCTCGAGACAAAAGGAGAAGCTTACCTTCGAACCCAATCTTTTAAAGTCGGAGAAAGTGATTCGACTTCTATTTTTCAGATTCCAGAAAAATTATACGGAAGAGAAAGTGAAGTTTCTGAATTACTCTCCCATTTCAAATCGGTTGTGTCTACCGGCAAATCAAAAACTACCCTAATTAGCGGATATTCAGGAGTAGGCAAATCTTCTTTAATACAGGAAATTTATAAACCAATTACTGCGTCATGCGGGTATTTTTTAAGTGGGAAGTTTGATCAGTTTAATAAAAATATTCCCTTCAGCGCTATCATACAAATATTCACAAAGATAATTCAAAATCTTCTCGGGGAAAGCAATCAAAGTATTGAAAAATGGAAAAATAAAATTCTATCTGCTCTTGGCACAAATGCAAAAATTATCACAGACATCATTCCTGAATTAGAATACATTATTGGAAAGCAACCCGACTATCAAGAGTTGACCGGACAGGAAAATACGAATAGATTTTTTATAGTATTTAAAATTTTTTTAAATATCTTTACTGCTAAAGAACATCCTGTCACTATTTTTATTGATGATATGCAATGGGCTGACAGTGCTTCTTTGAACTTATTAAGCAATGTATTAAAAGATTCTAATACAAATTATTTATACATAATACTAACTTATCGAATGAATGAAGTAAATTCCTCTCACCCATTTTCACAAATGCTACTTAGTTTGGAGGAAGATGGTATTAAAATTGCGAATATTCAATTGCAACCCTTAAACGTTGAAAGCGTTAACATGCTATTATCCGATACGCTACATCTCTCTTCCAAAAGGGTCAGCGACTTATCACTTGTCCTATTTAAAATGACCTATGGGAATCCTTATTTTTTAATTGAATTTTTAAAATTATTGCATACTAATAAAATTATCCACTACGATGAAACCAAGAAAACATGGGAATGGAATATTGAAGATATTCATAAACTTCAAATATCAGATAATGTAATAGAGCTTTTAATTAAAAAAGTCGAGACCCTGCCGCAAAATACGCAATACCTATTAAGACTTGCTTCCTGTGCGGGAAATATTTTCGATTTAGAAACATTGGCTATTATTAGCGAACAAAAGCATAACGATATATTACCCGCGCTTAAAATTGCGATTGATGAAGAGTTAATAAAAATAATCGAAAATAAAAATCAAATCCTTTTTCATACAAATTATGATAACAAGGATATTACTGGAATTAGTTTTAGATTTCAGCATGATAAAGTTCAGCAAGCCTGCTTTGAAAAAATAGAACCTCTTGAGAGAAATAAGATTCGGTATACAATTGGTAACCTCCTTCTTAATTCAGATATTATTTCGAAGAATGAGGATAGGTTATTTGAAATCACTGGATATTTGAATTCTGGTTATAATTTGATTACAGATGAAGCAGAGAAAAATAATTTATTAGAGTTAAATCTTCGTGCATCTCGTAAAGCAAAATCTTCTACTGCTTATAATTCTTCTCTTGCGTTTTTAAATATTGCGTTATTATTATTCTCCGAAAAATATTGGACAGAAAAATATTCACTTGCTTACTCTTTGTTTTTTGAATTTTCAGAAATTACTTATTTAGCAGGAAATTTAGATGCGTCTATTCAAATTATCCTGGATACAATTCCAAAGTGCAAAGATGATATTGATAAGGGAAAGTTTTTTAATTTATTATTAATCATATATTCTATTCAGGGAAATTTTAAAGCATCGTACCAAGTTATGATTCAATCCTTATCAATGTTCGGAATTGAAATTGAAGGAAAAGACAGTAAGCAATTATTTTTAGAAGAAGTAGAAAACATTAAGCAGAAATTAGGAGATAGAGCTTATGCTGATTTAATCCATCTTCCCTTGAATGAAAATCCAATACAGGAGCTAATTAATACTGCGTTAATTAGTTCTGCAGCGACTACTTATCAGTATGCCCCAGATTTATTTCCATACTTTGGTGCAAAGTTAGTAAATATTTATCTTGAATATGGCAATATGAAAGATCCGTACGGATACGCGATGTATGGCACTATGATCGGCGGGATGTTCGATGAGCATCTTGCTGCATATCAATGTATTTTATTAGCCTATGATATTAGTATAAAGTATAATAATTTATCAGCGAAAGCGAAAGTATCTAATCTATTAGCAAATTATGGAAATCCTTTTGTTAATTCTTTTACTAAATCGGAGAAGATTAACCAAGCTGGAATTAAAGCAGCACTCGATTCAGGAGAATTCGAACATGGAGGCTATTGTCTTGCCAATGATACTGTGATTTTATTTTTAAGAGGAGAGGTATTATCTAAATTCGAAAAT
>JANMOF010000081.1:0-15843 GCA_031368925.1 Leptospiraceae bacterium | reverse complement strand
CTACCGGAGTAGTCCCACAATTATTGAGCCAAATGAGTTCCTGGTTTACAGGATAATTTTCGTAATAGGTTTTCCAATTTGTCATAGGTATTCTTTATATAATCCGATACGTAGGTTACGCATATATGCGTAACCTACGTATCGGATTATATGAATCAGATTTTTGAGGAATAATGATTATTTACCGCTAGATAGTGCTTCATCTTCCCAGTAGTATTTTGTTTTATCACTTTGTTGTAAAAACAAATACTGGGACTCAACCATAATTCGATCTTCTTCTTTGATGAATGCAAGCTTATTAAAGAAACGCTTAATTGCAGGATCTTTAAATTTATCTTTCATTTTATTGGAAAAATCGCGTGCATCCTCAGAAACTCTCATAGCATGTTGCACAGCATCAATATCATCTTTGTAAACTTGATCCGTATTTCTATCAATCTTACGCATGAGCTTTGAAAGGTGCGTTTTATCAAACTTATGGATAGCAGATAATTGCTTGAGATTTGGAAATTCAACTCCACCACTCAAATCATTATACATATCCTGGATTAGTTTGATATGCTCTTCCACATCCTCTGCCAACTCACGAAAGAAATCTTTTACAGAGCCTTCCCCCACTTTGTCATAAGTCTTTAGATAAAAATCAAAACAATCTTTCTCATACTGAATTGCAGAAGCAACTGCTTCGAGCAGTGTGGTGTTTTTTATTGAATTCATAAAACTCTCCCTAGTAGATAGCTTAAAATACAAATCATTTCTATTGCAAATATTTTTTTAAAAAAGTAATAGGTGTTATCACCAGTACGCTATTATTCGCGGTAAAGTTCAGCGGGGAAATAGCTATGCTCTCGGACAAGTTTACTTTCTAAAACATTAAACGACACTCGAGTGAAGTATTTGCTTAAAATTTTTGTATAAAATTCTTTAGTTCGACTAAATGCATATTTGTCTATAAAGCCCATTTCATTTTCCATTCGCAGATAATCATTTTTAGTCGGAACACTGAAATAGCAAAACCGTGCAATAGAGGCAAGTTTTTTTACATTGGGTTCAACATCTTCTATATATTGAAACACTGAATTTGCAATGACTAGATCAATTGGAAATTTTAGTAGGTAATCAACATTAAACTCTTCAAAACGAGAATGTAAGATAGCAATATTATATTTTCCAATCCAATTTTTTTTCTTCAATGCATCTACCATTAAAGCTGATACATCAAGGGCAAGTATCTGTTCCAGATGAAGTTTCTTAGAAACCGCTTCTAAGAGTTTACCTTTTCCAAAACCAATGTCAGCTATTTTACGAATAGGAAATTCTGAGAGCGAGAAAATACTTTTTATATAATCAGCATGTTTTGTTGCGTTGAAAGTTCCATCAATTAAACGGTTGGCATAAATTTCAGACCAATAGTTTTGTTCGAAATTCATAGTCCAAATAAAACACTAAAAGAACGATTCATTCTATTATATGGAGTGATGGAAGGAATTTTAGCAAGCGTCTCAAAAAGTTTTGTCTTCGTCTCTGTATTAGACTTTTCGAGCATAATAAAATCAATCAGTTCTTTTCCAATTAAAAGTGTGTCCTTGTCCAGCGGATAAAACAAAGGCTTTGTAGATCGCATACTCTTCTCTAAAATCTGCTTATCACTTACCACCATTCCACGCGCAATCAAGAAATCATCTTTCTTCATCTTTGAAACTTCTGCGGTTAATACGGTTTCCCCTGCATAATAATACATATAATCACTTATTAGCGGATAACCATAAATAGCCTGACTTGGTAATATCTTACCTCTCGCTTTCAGGGAAATCAGTTCGTTTTTTTGCTTTTCAAGATAATCAATATCATCGTTTTTCGCGTTGTACATGAAGTAGCCGGAAATGATTATCAGCAAAAATACAATCGCTGTAGTTCCAAGAGTATTTAGCTCTTTTTCTTTTCTAAGTAAGTATTCCAAGATTTTTAAAACAACAAAAATTGGGAAGAAACGATACAACGTATTCCAGAGACTTTGAACGATAAATTGAAAGGAGTCAGCCCCAAAGAATTTAAACCCAATGGAAATGATTAAAAAAACAACCAGCGTAAAAAGATAGATAAGAAGCAATTGCCCTGCTACATTTCTCTTTTTATAAAAAACAGTTGGTTTTGCCTTTTGTTTATTCATAAACACAGTAGAATTTAATATCACAAACAAAGTATAACCCAATAAAAACATCATCAAATGAGAAACAAAAGCTAATAATGTCAGGATTACTAACTTTATTAAATCACCAAAGTTCTCCATCTTAAAATCAATTTGTAAAAGTAAAATCATGGTAAGACAAAGTATCTCTTCTAAATATTCAAACGGCAAATAAATAGAAAATGGAGCAAATGCAACTAGGTAAACTAGGAAATAATGGTTTAATCGCCATTCATTTTTTCGAAAAGAAAGCATTATCAAATGCAAAAATGCACTAAGTAGCAGGGAAATAAAAGTTTGGTAGGCATTTATATAGCTCAGTGTAGAAATCTTTTTCCAGGTATAAATAAGAAAAGGTAAAAATGGCTCTGAATAAGTTCGTAAATGACCAGACTCTGAAAGTGATTTTAAATTTGATAATCTAAGAAATGAGTCTTGATTTTTTGGCTCGCCTTTAAAAGAATAAAATAAGAATAGAGAAATCGAAAGGATGACAAGGGATAGAAAGAATCCCATGTAATTAATCGGTGGCTCATTTTCTTTATAAAGTAACATATTTTTTCTAAGACTATGTAAAAATATGGCTGAAATTATAATATCAAATTTTGCTGTGAATGAAGGAAACTATGGAAAATAAAAAACCCCACCACATCTACGATGAAAACGGAAATCCAACCAAGGATAAGCCTTGGATTTTTAGAACCTATGCAGGGCATACGAATGCGCGTTCTTCCAACGAACTATATCGAAAGAATCTTTCTAAGGGTCAGACCGGTCTTTCTATTGCGTTTGATTTGCCGACTCAATGCGGATATAGCTCCGATCATCCAATCGCAAAGCCCGAAATCGGAAAAGTAGGCGTTCCAATTAATTCCCTTGACGATTTCAAAATTCTTTTTGACCAAATTCCACTCGGCGAAATGAACACTTCCATGACAATCAACGGAACTTCCATGTGGTTGTTATCTTTATACGTCGCCCTAGCCGATGAACTTAACGTTCCCCAAGCTAAACTAGAAGGCACAACGCAAAACGACATCATCAAAGAATACCTCGCCCGTGGAACATACATTTATCCGCCAGAGCATTCCATTCGTATCATTGTGGATATGTATGAGTATGCGCTCCACAATGTACCAAAATGGAATGCCTCAAACATCTGCTCGTATCATTTACAAGAAGCCGGTGCAACTCCTGTCCAGGAATTGGCATTTGCACTCGTAACTGCAATGGCAATTTTAGATGCCGTTAAAGAGAGAAATTGTTTTAACGAAGAAGAATTCGAAAGATGTGTCGGGCGAATTTCTTTTTTCGTAAACGCAGGAATTCGTTTCGTAGAAGAAATGTGTAAGATGCGTGCCTTTTCTGAAATGTGGGAAGAAATTACCCGCGATCGCTATAAAGTAAAAAATCCTAAGTATAGAATTTTCCGTTACGGTGTGCAAGTCAACTCCTTGGGGCTAACAGAAGAACAACCCGAAAACAATGCCTGGAGAATCCTAATCGAAACGTTAGGCGTTACGCTATCTAAAAATTCTCGCTGCCGTGCCTTACAACTTCCTGCCTGGAATGAAGCACTTTCTCTTCCACGTCCCTGGGATCAACAATGGTCTCTTCGCTTACAACAAGTTCTCGCTTACGAAACTGACCTACTCGAATATCCAGATTTATTCGATGGCTCTAAAGTGATCGAAAGCAAAGTAAACTCACTCAAAGAAGAAGCATACACCGAAATCAATAAAATTTTAGACATGGGTGGGGCAATCAAAGCAATCGAAAACGGATACATGAAATCCCAATTAGTAAAATCCCAATCCGAGCGTATGGGAAAGATTAACTCCGGCGAACTCACGATTGTAGGTAAGAACAAATGGACAGATGGAATCAAGTCTCCCCTAATGACTGACAGTGATGGCGGTATATTCAAAGTAGACCCTGCTTCGGCTCAATTGACTTTAAATGCATTATCAGAAACAAAATCTAAGCGTGATCCCGAAAGAGCAAAACGAGCATTAGACGCACTTACAGAAGCAGCAAAAGGCAAAGCTAACATGATGCAAGCTTCCATCGAATGCGCCAAAGCACGAATTACCACCGGAGAATGGGCGGATACGCTCAGAGGAGTCTTTGGAGTATACCAACCCGCTACCGGCGTAGAAGGACAAAAGCTCAAAATCGAAAGTGATCTAGTAAATTCTATCCGCGACAAAGTAGCCAAGTTCATGGAAGTAACCGGTCATCGTCCTAGAATCGTTGTAGGCAAACCAGGATTAGACGGTCACTCTAACGGTGCCGAAATGATTGCGATAGCCGCAAGACATGCAGGCTTTGACGTGATCTATTCTGGTATTCGTCTTACTCCACAGGAAATTGTGCAAAGTGCTGTAGAAGAAAACGCTGACGTGATTGGAATTTCAATTCTATCTGGCTCACATAAAGAAATTGCAGAGCAATTAAAAGATGAGTTAATTCACTATAAGGCGGTGGATCATATTCCTGTAATCTTCGGTGGGATCATTCCTGAGTCTGACTTCGAGACTCTTAAGTCGATCGGGGTCAAAGAGATATTTACCCCAAAGGACTTTGACCTAATGAAGATCATGGATAAGATCATCGACCTAATTACAAAACAAAAAAAGGCAGCGTAGTAAAATACAAAAAAACGGAAAACATCTGCGGGGATATCAACAACATATTGATATCCTCTCAGATTGAAGATTTTCTTGGGAGCATCGAGGGTGATTGAAACTCCCAGAGTCTTTTTGTTCTATACCAGTTTTTATTGAAATATTGAATTCGAAATCCCGGAACAATTTGTTGAAGCAGTTCCTGCACTAAATGGAGTTGTCCCATTGCTATAGTAGGAAGTTGTACCAATATTAGTTCCACTTGTAGAGGTACATCTTCCAACAATCGTTCCCAAAGCTAAACCCGAACAGGTTCCACCTGCTGTATAGGTACCACCTGACGTTGTGCAATCCGATTGACTTGCAGAATTATTGAATAAATAATCAATACATCTACTTAGAGTTGGATGCACACTGCAACTAGCAGCTCCCGTAATAGCCTGACTTGCAATCCCGATATTGTAAGTAGTCGATGAACCAGAATACATACGAACCTCTAAGTAGTAAGTAGTTCCAGATGTAAGAGAGGAGGTTCTTAATATTTCAGCATTCGTTGTAGTAGTAATTGCCGCTGTAGTATACGATGAGGAAGTAGGTAAAAGATAAATATACATATCAATATCTCTACTAGTATACCCAGATACATTGAATATATTTGTGGAACCTGCGGTTGTAAATTTATACCAATGGCTGTTGCTAGCTCCAGTTCCAGCGAGTGTTCTACTAATTGTATTCGTAGTATTTACAGGTACAGTAGTAAGAGCATAATAAGTTATGGTGGTTGTGCCTGTTTTCGAGCCACTTGTTAGAGAGACTGTAACTGTCTGGTTTTCGGTTACGCTAGAACTTAAATCAGGCATAGTAAAAGTAATATTACTTGTACTCGCAGTCAAAACGGTGGCAGATGTTCCATTCACCGTTACAGAATTATCTGATACAGTAGATGAAAGCCCTATGGCATAGATGACTATAGTAGAACCTGGAATAGTACCAGCGGTTGCATTAAGATTAGCATTGGAAATCGAACTTATGGAAAGAGTTCCTGATGAAGATGTTGTAGTTCGAGAAGAACTGCTACTCAACGCAAGAGCGGCTATGGCAGTTGTGTTATCTGTTTTTTTGGGGGTAGGGCAATTGGTAAATGATAGCATAAAAAATGCCAATATCTGTAGACTGATGATTCGTTTCATATTAAATTTCCTTTATTTTTTCCTTTTTTACTTAAACCTTACCTCACCTATAATAACCTTAAAAGTAATTGACAACTAGGAGTAAAGCTATAGTATCTTCTTTTTCTAATCCATAAAAATTTTGTCAAATATTAAATTCACTAAGGAAAATATATTAGTAGTATCTAATATATTTTATCAAGCAATAGAATAAATGGAAGCAGGCATGTTATCGGTAAGCGCTTGATGGGGGTATTACTGAATGGTAAAAATAAAAGTATCCGCACAAAGACTTGAACACGAATACAAGATAATATATTTTACATTAAATAACTTTTAAGAAGTTGGACATAGCTGACTCTTAGCGCGGGAAAAAATCCAATTTGGAGTATTTACAAAAATCCAAATCTATGAATAAACTCCATTCATATGCAAGATTTATTTATAGGGGAAATTATGAATAGAGAAACGAAAATTTTAGAAAATAAAATAATTTAGGAATGCCTTAAACGAAATACTTATATCTCAATTTGAATTTAAAAGTTTTTTAAAAATTTAGCTTGCCAATTTTTTAAAATCAATATGATAAGCCAAGTTTATAAAAAACAAAAATTCAAGGAGATTAGAATGAATAAAAAGTTATTAATAGTTGCTGCGGCAGTAGCGATTATCTTTGTAGGAAGCCTTTCTGCAAATGATAAAATTTTGGGGAAATGGGCAACTGAAGGTGGAAAGTCTCATGTAGAACTTAAAAAATGTGGCGATGCAATTTGTGGAACTATTGTATGGTTAAAACTTCCTACTTATGCTGCAACTGATGATGCAGTAAAAGATGGTAAAGCTGCTGCCGGAGCTACTAAAGTAGATACAGAAAACCCAGATGCATCTAAGAGAACACAGCCGATCGTTGGACTAACTTTTTTAAAAGGATTCAAATACAATTCTGGGGATGATGAATGGACAAACGGAGAAATCTACGATCCAGAATCCGGAAAACTTTATGTTGGCGAGTTAAAAATGAACGGCGACAACAGCTTAAAGCTCAATGGTCATTTAAAAATCAGCAAATGGCTAGGTAAAAAACAAACTTGGACTCGTGTTCAATAATTTGCATTTATGGTTAACTTTACACGGTGATTTAAACAAGTAAAGGTATCTCAATCTATCGAGAAGTATCTAAATTAGGATTTCTCGATAGATATTACAATCCAATCATTCACTAGGTTTAATTACCATTAGCCGAAAATTTTTTTTGTCGGAGAAAACTCTTGATTCATCACGTTGCCATAGCAACACCTAACCTAAAACTGATGGGAGATTTTTATAAAAATCTATCTGGATTAAAGTGGAAAGAAGATAAGTTTAACGACGATAAAAAAATTCGATCCGTCTGGTTCGATATCCAAAAAAGCAATAGTTTATTAATGCTAGAAGATTTTCCCTACTCAAAAGCTCCCGAAGCACTCATTTTCCAGATTGACCCATTCTTTAATTTAGAGAAGTCTTCACTTAAAATTACTAAGAGAACTGATTATACGATTTATTTTTTAGATCCTGATAAAAACCAATTGGGGTATAGCTCTTATCCAATCAAATTAGGCGACTACTCAATATAGGGTACAGTCACCATCTGAGATTATCTTTAATAATTTTTTTATTTACAAAAAATATTCTATGTATTAAATGAGTACAGGGTTTAAGGTCATCTTTAGCAATAAGTAATTTTAAGTTTTGTAGAAAAGTATTTTAGTAACAATTCTCCTCCAAGAAGTTTTACTGTAACTCTCTTACCTTATTTTTGAGCTTAGGCTAACGAATACACAAATCCAGATAAGGAGATACAGCAGTGGCACAAGGTACAGTAAAATGGTTTAACAAAGTAAAAGGATATGGTTTCATATCTATCGATGGTGGAGAGGATATTTTTGTTCATTATTCAGAAATTCTGACTGATGGATTTAAACAGTTAAAAGATGGAGAGAGAGTTGAGTTTGAAATCGTTAACGGAAAGAAAGGTCCGGCAGCAGCACAAGTCAAAGCGATTTAATTTCTAAAGATATTTCTGGATTGTTTCGCAATCCAGAAATACTATTCTCCAGTCAGCTAAACTTCAGGATATATTTTCACAAAAAGCGAATTCATAGGAATGAGAGTTTGGCTCCTAAAAAAAGAACACAAGCAAAAACAAATAAAAATCTTCTCCATTACAAAGTAGTTATTTCAGAACCACATCTAAATTACTTTCATGTAGAGTTAACAGTCAAACTAAAACAAGATAGCGTCAAATTTCATTTACCCACATGGTCACCTGGATCTTACTTGATTCGTGATTATGCAGGACACCTACATAATTTTTCTGCAACCAATATCAATGATGAACCAATTAAGTGGGGACAAACTGGATTATCCACTTGGGAAATTTTTTCGGAGAATAAAACATTCATCCTTAAATACAAAGTCTATTCATTTGAATCTTCCGTACGTACAAATTTTTTAGATACTGAATATGGATTTATCAATCCCCCTTCTCTATTTCTCTATCCCGAAGGACAACTCGAAAGTAAAATCGAAATTTCCTACGAAACAAATTCTCATTTTAAATTTGTTTACTCTTCTTTAGAAAAAAAAGAAGTCTCTTTTCTAGCGGCTAACTTCGATGAGTTGTATGACTCCCCAATTCAATTTTCTAATAGGGAATCTAGTAACTTTGAAAGTGGAGATTGTCAACACGAAGTTTTACTCGAAGGAGAAATTCCAAAACAAATTCGAGCTAATTTACTTTCTGATTTAAAAAAAATTACAGACTACGAAACAAAACTGTTCGGATCTAATCCAAATAAATACTACCTATTCATTATTAACCTCACAGACAATAACTATGGTGGGTTAGAACATGCCTCTTCAAGTGTAAATGCATTCGACCCTGCCAAATTGCATGACAAAGCTGAGTATCCAAAACTCCTCGGACTTCTTGCACACGAATACTTTCATCTCTGGAATGTTAAGCGAATTCGTCCAATTGAACTTTTACCTTTCAATTACCAGCAACCAAATCTAACAAAAGAGCTTTGGATAGCAGAAGGGATTACAAGCTTCTATGATAATTATATTTTACATCAATGCAATTTTTTTTCTAATGAAGACTATCTTGCTGAACTACTAACGGACATTAACCGCTTGGAAGATTCTGCCGGTGATGAGAATATGAGTTTAGAAGATTCTTCTTTCACGACATGGACAAAGTTTTATAAACAACAGGCTAATTCGCATAACACCGGTATTTCCTATTATGTAAAGGGAGCAATACTTGTATTGTGTATGAATATTTATATTCTAAAAAATACAGATTGTAAATTTTCCTTCATAGATATTATGAAAGCTCTATACCATAGTTTTTATATTAAGAAGAATAGAGGTTTTTCAAAAGAAGAATTTTTTGCTACGGCAGAAGAATTAACCGGTTTAAATTTACTAGATAGATTTGAAAAATATATTTCAGACACTGTGCGCATTCCAGTATTTGATTTCTTGGAGGAAATCGGCGTCAAAAAAGAAGAAGTAAGTTCAAAAATCAGCTTTGGATTTGAAACGAAAGAACGTGACGGCAAAGTTCTTATCACAAAGATTTACCAGCATAAAAATGCAGGGAAAACGGATATTAACCTCCAGGATGAATTGATTGCAGTCAATGGACTTCGAGCAAGTCGCGATATTCTTGACTCTGTAAAATCTTCGTTGGAAAGCGGAGACGAAGTAATTTTACTATTGTCGCGGAAGAATAAAATTATCCAAAGAACATTAAAGTGCGAAACATCCAAAACATATAGGTTGGTAATAGACAACGTTCCCTCCGAGAAAATTCTCAAACTAAGAAAAGCATTCCTGGGAAGCAAATAGCTAGCGAGACCTATTGATGTTTTTAAGTAACTGGATACTCACCACAAAAGAAAAAAAAGAAATTAAAGATACTAATATCCCACTCGCGATTCCGCGCACAAAAACCTGGATTCATTTAACTCCCAAAAATGAAGAAGAACTTACAAGACTTCTTGAAAAATTCGATATTCACTCGCTCACTATTGAAGACATTATGAACTTTCACAGTAGAGTTAAATTAGAAGAATTTCCTAATTATACATTCGTTGTATTTCGCGGGCTTCATCTAGAAAGTAATCGAATCACTGCAAAGAATTTTAATTTTATAGTAACAAAGAACAGCCTAATCACGATTGTCCTCGACCATAGAAATACAATCCGTGATTTGATAGTAGATTGGAGCAAAAATAAAACCCTACTCGAAAAAGGAATTGAATTTATCATTCATAAAATCATCGACGTAGAGACAGATCATATTATTCCAATCGTATATAGAATCGAAGACCAGGCAGAAGAATTAGAATCACAAGTGTTTGGAAGTAATACAGAACTAGATATTAATTCTATTTTTATGATGCGGGGAAATCTCCAACAGATCAAAAAAGTAATTAATCTTCACATTGAAATTTTAAAAGAAATGGAAACGCGCACAACAGATTTTATTTCTGTGGAGTCTGACGCATTTTTTAGAGACGTGCGAGATCATTCTATTCGTATTTTAGAAATTGCAGACTCAGTCAAGGAGATGATTGCATCTGCTCTTGAAGTGCATTTAACAATTTCTACCCGCAAATCAAATAACATCATGAAAATTCTGACAATCATGACTGCTATCATGCTTCCGATGTCGCTTATCGCAGGACTTTATGGAATGAATTTTAAACATATGCCACTTCTTGATGTTGAAACAGGATTTTATATAACAATAGGTGCAATGTTTTGCACAGGTACAATTATGGCATTGTATTTCAAAATCAAGAACTGGTTTTAGATTGCAGTGATTCCACCGTCTACTGGAAAGTTTGCGCCATTGATATAACCAGAATCTTTTGAAATTAAAAAATCTACAACACGCGCAATTTCTTCCGGGGAAGCAGTTCTTTTAGAAGGTGTTTTATCTAAAATAATCTGTCTGTGATTTGAAACTTGTGCATCTTGGATACCCATTGGAGTTTCCACGTAACCTGGACTGATTGCATTTGCGGTAATTCCATATTCGCCCCATTCGTCTGCTAAGGATTTTATGAACCCAATAAGTGCATGTTTCGAAGCAGAATACGCAACAGAATTCTTTGCACCGATGACACTTTGTGAAGATGCGATTACTATGATTCTGCCGTAAAGTCTCTTCTTAAATTCAGGTAAAATTTCTTTTGTAAGTAAGTAAGCAGCTTTAATGTTGATGGCAAAAATTTTATCCCAGAGATCTTCCGACACTTTGGTAATATCTACAAATGGTCCACCAAATCCCGCACAATGCACAAACCCAGAGAGAGTTTCTTTTTTAATTGAATAGAGAGCAGAATTAATATTATCCGCAGAAGTTAAATCAGTCCGAATAAAACTTTCGCCTTCTAAAACTTTTTCCGGCGTTTGCTTATCTAAGTTATAAACTTTGTATTTTTTTAGTAAATTAGAAACGATTGCTCGCCCTATTCCACCCGATCCGCCTGTTACGATAACTGAGTTCATACTTTTTAAATTTATGTCTAGATTCTATTTTAGCAAGTATTTTTTTCGAAATTTGAATCAGTAGAAATCGGTATTTTCATAAAAAATAATCGATTGATATAATCCTCATTAACCGCGAAATGGAACTAATAAATTACCAATTACGAGAGAGAAAAATATGAACGAAATCAACACAGAAATTATAATAAACGCACCGAAGAAAGTTATCTGGGATATACTAACGGATTTCCCATCTTACTCTGAATGGAATCCATTTCTCATTAAAGTAATAGGAGAAGCCTCTCCAGGTGGCAACATATTCTTTGTCGCAAAATCCGAAGGCGCGATAGTTCCTGTGCTTGCGAATATTACGGAGTATGAATTCGAGAAAAAATTCAGTTGGGGTGGACCACCCTTTACTTTGTTTAAAAGTATTTTTGGTGCAGAGCATTTTTTTATTATAGAAGAAATTTCGCCAACACAATGTAGATTTAGAAACAATGAACGAATGGAAGGAGTAATCGCTGATGTTACCTGGGCTTTAATAGAAAAAAGCGAGCCTGCCTATCACGCCATGAATCAAGCTTTAAAAGAACGAGCAGAAGCGAGTAATAGGAAGTCGTCATTCTTTTAGTTATCTGTTGCAACTCTAAATGCAACAGACATTCTATCTTGTTCAGCGGAATTAATTTTATACTCTTTTGCGAATTGTCTCCATTTGTTTACCTGCTTACAAATTTCTTTTGTAAGTTTCTTTGCCTTTTCTTGCGACAATCGAAAATGTGTGGCGACTTCGAGCGCCAAATCTAGATTTTGCGAATTATCATCTTCAGAGATATTTAATTTCAACCCGTCACCGGTGTCCGAAGGATTCATATCATAACAAGGAGATAATATCCAACCTTGCGAGGTAAGTAAAAATCCGTGATTTCTAAGGTGGTCATCGGTATTAGAGATATAAATAAAAAATACAATTCGTTTCCAGAGTTCTTCCAAATCCTCTTTCGGTCTTGCACCAAATCGAATTAAAAATTCCACAAGTTCTAAATAACTGACTCCACTACTTGCATCCTCTCCGTCTTTTTTTTGCAGCATAGTCATTGCAGAAGCAAAATGAACGCGTTTACCTTTAGCCGCTCTATCAAATCGTTTAGTAAGAAATGTATGATGTTTACCAGAAAATATTTGCGCTTTAAAAGGAGCAGTTTTTATACCGCATAACGTTGCCAGTTTATAACTTACTGCTTCCCATCCACCTTTGTTTTCCGTATCCATTCGACTTGGAAATTTTGCAATCCAGAGATCTCCATTTTTATCTACAACACTTGCCTTGGGTCTTGCCCCTCCGAGGGATGTTCCTGGATTGATAAGAAGACGTAGCCATTTCCCGTATTGTGGAGATTTCTCGATGCCTTCTTTTTCTAATTGTAAACTGGCATGTTCTAATTCCCGAAGGCTCGTCCAAGGAGGAGTCGCAAAATCTTTTTGGTTATCCAAAAAAGAATCATTGCCTTCCAATTTAAAACGAAGTCCACCATGCCTATGTAAGTCAAAGACTCCTAATAGATAATCGGATTCTTTTAGTTTTCGTAGAGGTCGTTTTTCTGTCCTTGCTAATTCCGCTTCTCTGCGGCGAATCAAGAGTCTCCCCCATCTATCTGGCGATGAATCTAGAAACATACCAAAGTTAATCTGTGATTCAGGAGCATACTGCGCGCCCTTGTAAAGTTGAAGAGATGGGTCTAATACTTGACTAAATTTATTTTCCAACCAAGTAGAAGAATACTCAAAGGAAAAAATTTCTTCCCCTCTTCCGGGTATACAATTGAGCATCCCCAGTAAATGCGGCTTATCCATATTTGCCCAGTCTGCGTAAACATGAATTTGTCTATTTGGCAAGAGTAGTCTCCTTTTTCTTTTTGGGTGCTCTTTTCTTTACTAGTAATTTTGTATCCTGTAATTTTCTTCCAAGACTATCGTTAGCCGCAATCAGAGAAAGGTCTTTCTCCATGCCTAGACTGAGTAGAACATTTGCATACGCACCAATCGAAACCCCCGAATCCCCCCGCTCAATGGCACGAAGAGTCGGGCGAGAAATTCCAGCTCTTTCAGAAACTAAGCTTGCAGAAAATCTTCGCCTGAGTCTAGCAAGACGGATATTTTCTCCAAGACCAGCAAGGATTCGATTTAAGATAGGTAGAATTTTTAAGTCCATAATGGATACTAATTTTACCATTACAGCTTAATTTGGCAAGAATATTTTCCATTATGGAGTTGAGTTTTGGCTTTTTTAGAGCGTCGGTCGGCACCTCACCTTGAAACAAAAAGCTTAAAACGAAATAATCATCCTTGACATATATCAAGATATCTTGATATATGGTTATTAGGATATGACGACTCTCGAAAGAACAAAGGCAATGCAAGCAAAAGCCATTCTAAACGCTTTAAAATCAGTCTCCGATGAGACGCGCATTCGTATTATTAATATTCTTTCGTTCGGCTCGTTTAATGTAAATGAAATCACGGATGTTCTAGAAATGGGGCAATCTCGTATTTCCAGACATTTAAAAATTCTGCACGATGCAGGGCTTTTACAATCTCATAGAGAGGGCACCTGGGTTTATTATAAGCTTCCAGAAGAGTCAACTACTGCAAACGAATTTGCTTTTGATATCAATCAATTAATTCTATCGCATAAAGAAGATTTACCACATAGAGAAACTGATCAACAGAAAGTTGCCATCTTGCTCAAGAACCGCGAAGATAAAAGTAACCGTTATTTTAATAAAGTTGGAAAGAACTGGGACAGAATCCAAGAAGAAGTATTAAATCCTGATATTTATCGAAATCAAATTTTATCCTATTTGCCCGCAAAATCAGAAACAATTTTAGATTTGGGATGTGGACCCGGCGGACTTTTCCCTTATCTACTAAAAAAATCCAAGCAGGTAATCGGTATTGACTCCTCAGAGAAAATGTTAGAAGAAGCGCGCAAGACATTTTCCAATCAAAAAAGAATTAAGATCGTTGAAGCACCTTTAGAAAATCTTCCATTCAAAGCAAACTCCGCAGACGCAGTAGTAGCCTCCATGGTGCTTCATCATATTTCAAATCCACCGCTCGTTTTACAAGAAGCAAACCGTGTGTTAAAAAACAAAGGCTCTCTTTGTATCGTAGACTTAAAAAAACACGACAAAGAATTTATGAGAGATACTTATGCTGACCTTTGGCTAGGGTTTAATCCTGATTTGCTCACTGAATGGTTACGTGCCGCCAACTTCGAAGTAAAAGAAATCATAGAGCAAGAAACGCATTCATATTTTAAAATTATCGCAATCAAAGCAACTAAAAAAGGAGGACATCATGTCCGCAACAACAACTAAAACAGAAGATTTTAAAGTTAAAGATTTATCTCTCGCTAACTGGGGAAGAGAAGAAATCATTTTAGCTGAAAAGGAAATGCCAGGACTCATGGCAATCAGAAAAGAATATGGCGCCAAAAAACCATTAGCCGGTGCAAGAATCGCAGGTTCTTTGCATATGACAATTCAAACAGCAGTTTTAATTGAAACGTTAATCGCTCTAGGTGCCGAAGTTAGATGGGCTTCTTGTAATATTTTTTCTACACAAGACCACGCTGCTGCTGCAATCGCTAAAGCTGGAATTCCTGTATTTGCATGGAAAGGCGAAACCAAAGAAGAGTATTGGTGGTGCACTGAGCAAACCATTACATTCGCAAATGGAAAAGGTCCAAACATGATTTTGGATGACGGCGGGGATTTAACCTACCACATCCACACAAAACACCCTCACCTACTTGCTGAAATCAAAGGTGTTTCCGAAGAAACAACTACAGGCGTTGTTCAACTCATGAAGATGATGGGCAAAGGCGAATTAAAAATTCCTGCTATCAATGTAAATGACTCTGTCACTAAATCTAAATTCGACAACCTCTACGGATGCCGTGAATCTTTAGCTGATGGTATCAAGAGAGCGACTGACGTTATGCTTGCCGGCAAATTATGTATAGTCGCTGGATTCGGTGATGTAGGAAAAGGTTCTGCTGCTTCGTTAAGAAATTTCGGTGCTCGCGTTATCATTACTGAAATCGATCCGATTTGTGCTCTCCAAGCTGCAATGGAAGGTTATCAAGTTCTTAGAATGGAAGACATCATCGACAAGGCAGACATCGTAGTAACCGCTACAGGTAACAACGACATCGTTACCCTTGAGCATATGAAATCAATGAAAGATTGCGCGATCCTTTGTAACATCGGACACTTTGATACTGAAATACAAATGTCTCGTCTGA